>NZ_CP043661.1:7241314-7546478 GCF_014217565.1 Kribbella qitaiheensis | reverse complement strand
CCCCGAAATCGCGGATGATCTCGAACGAGCTCACCGCCTTGTAGTGCTCGGGCCGGACCCGCTCGTCGGCCAGCGCTGCCATCAGATCGTTGTCCCCGGAAGGTCCGGGCGAACGCCCACGTGCTCACCGCGATGATCACGATGAAAGCCACCACCGCGAAGACCGGCCGGAAGACCCAGAAGCTCAGCGAGACGCAGAGCGCGACTGCGAGGACGACGTACAGGCCGCCGAGCAGCCCGAGCTGCCTGGCGGCACCGCGGAAACTCGGACGGAACACGATCGTCCCAGGGTGCTCATTCACGAGCGCGCAGACTACGCGAGAGCCCCCGCAGGAAAGGGCGGGTTCACGTGGTCGTCGCAACACCTCGATCTGAGGAGTTGCGGCGGCCATGTTGTTTGTGGAGGACCTTGAGCGTCACGGTGAGGCGTTGTCGCGGTTGGTGGATGCGGGTGTGGGAGTAGCTGCGGCGTGTGGGTCGTTGGAGATCACGCGTGGTCGTGGGTATGAGATGTTGCGGGCTCTGGGGCGTGGACGGGGCAGGAAGACCGTGATCACCGAGGAGTTGCGTGGCCAGGTGGTGGCGGTGTTCGGCCGGTCGGGGAGTATCAACCGGGCCGCGATCGCCGGCGGGTTGAGTCATGACGCTGCCCGGCGGATCCTGGTCGCGGCCGGGCTGGTCGGCGCGGCGAAGGCTGGGTATGGCAAGGCGCGGGCCAAGGCGCGGTTCGCAGAGCTGGTTGAGGCGGGCTGGTCGATCACTCGTGCGGCCGGCGAGGTGGGCGTGAACGTGCGCACCGGGCGGGACTGGCGTCGAGGGGTCCGCAAGGTGGGCAACACACGGGTCCGTCCGGATGGGATGGTCGTGGACTACGGCACCGGAACCCGGTACTTCATTTCCATGACCCGACCGGCTGATGCTGTGATCAGTGACCGTTACCTGTCGTTGGACGATCGGCTGGCGATCGCTGACGGGCTGGTCAACAAGCACACGTTGACCGCGATCGCGGCCGGTATCGGCAAGCACAAGTCCACGATCTGCCGCGAGATCCGCGCGCACAGCGTCGAGGGCATCTACCTGCCGCACCAGGCCCACCGTGACGCCGCGTCGGCCAGGGCCCGGCCCAAGACCTCCAAGCTGGCCGTTGATCCGGTACTACGGGAGCGGGTCGAGCAGGGCTTGGAGACGAAGTTGTCACCAGAACAGATCTCGCACAGGCTCGTCAAAGACTTCCCCGACGACGAGAGCATGCGTGTGAGCCACGAAACGATCTACCAGGCGCTCTACTTCCAGGCCCGCGGCGGCCTGAAACGCGAAGTTCAGACAGCGTTGCGGACCGGCCGGACCCGCCGCAAACCCCAACGCCAACCAGGCCAGCGCCAGCACCGGTTCGTCGACGAGATGATCATGATCTCTGAGCGCCCTGCCGAGGTCGAAGACCGCGCGGTCCCTGGTCACTGGGAAGGCGACCTGATCATGGGCGAGGGCAACCGGTCCGCGATCGCGACCCTGGTCGAACGCACTACCCGCTACACGCTGCTGGTTCACCTGCCCGGCAGCCACGAGGCCGAACCGGTCCGTGACGGCCTCATCAAAGCGATGCAGACCCTGCCCGAGCATCTGCGCGGTTCACTGACCTGGGACCAAGGCTGCGAGATGGCGCGCCACAAACAGTTCTCCATCGCTACCGACATGGCCGTCTACTTCTGCGACCCGCACTCGCCCTGGCAGCGCGGCACCAACGAGAACACCAACGGGCTGCTCCGCCAGTACTTCCCCAAAGGCACCGACCTGTCCGTCCACGGACCCGAAGACCTCGAACACGTCGCCCAAGAACTCAACCAACGACCACGCAAAACGCTCGGCTGGGACACCCCAGCCGAGCGCTTACGTGATCTACTCACTACCTAGAAACCAACACGGTGTTGCAACGACCCCTAGAAACCGCCAAGCTGCGGGGGCTCGGCGGCTACTTCCAGGCGCGGCGCTTGGAGCCGGCCGGCTTCACTGGAGTGGTGGATTCCCACACCCGGCGCCAGCGGGCTGCGTCGGGCCCGGACTGCGACGGCGAAGTACCCGAGGCGACCCGGCGGCGGGCCTCCCACCACGTGCTGGCCTCTTCGTCGAGCAGGGCCGAGACCGCGGCGGAGATGCGCGGCGCGAAGTCGCGCGGGCTCTCCCCCTCAGCCGGGTAGAGCGGATCGCCGTACCGTACTGCGACCGCCGGCCGCCCGGGCACGGGCCAGCCGCGACCGCGTGGCATCGCGGCGAAGGAACCCTTGATGCCAACAGGAATCACCGGTACGCCGGCCTCGACGGCGATGTACGCGGCGCCCATCCGGAACCGTTCCATCCACCCGTCAGGCGACCGGGTGCCTTCGGGGAAGACCACGACGTTCCAGCCGTCCTTGAGCAGGTCGCCCGGAGTCTGGCTGAGCTTGCCGCCACGGCGCTCGATCGGGAACGTGTTGAACATGATCGCCGAGGCTGTCGCCCGCCACCACGTGTCGAAGAAGTAGTCGGCCGCGGCAGCGACAGCCGTCTTGCGGCGCATCGCGTCCGGCAGCGTGCAGAGCACCAGCGGCGTGTCCAGGTGCGACGAGTGGTTCGCCACGATGACCGCCGGGCCGTGCACCTTGGTCAGCGAGTCCAGCCCGCTCACCTGCGGGCTCACCTCGAACCGCATGACCGAGTTGAGCGCGCCCTTCAGCAGCACCTCGCGAACCGCGATCGCCGCCGGCGTACGGGCCCACCTGGTCGGGAAGACCGAGGTCTCCTTCGGCACCACGAACGGCTCGGCCGACCGCGGCACCTGCGGGCGACGACCCCAGCGCCAGCCACGCGCGACGACCTTGACGTCGCGCACGGTCTCCCGGCCGAACTTCACCAGGCCGGTACCCATCAGCGGACGTCCGCGAGCAGGTGCGGCGGGTTGTGCAGGTAGGTGATCGACGGCGACCGGCCGACCGAGTGGCTCACCATCTCCAGCGCGTCCTGCAGCGTCGAGGCGGACCGGAAGCCCATCCGCTCGACCGTCTTGCGGTTCGCGCCGACCCAGACGATGTCGCCGCAGTGGTCCAGCGCGTGGCTGATCCAATACCACATGTAGAACGGGTGCACGCCGTGGTACGCGTTCGAGGTCCGGTACAGGTGGATGTACCACGGGTCCTCGGCGTACTGCTTCTCGAACTTCGCCTCGATGGTGGCCGGATCGGTCGACTCCGACAGCACCTCCTCGAAGAAGTCCACGTACGACGGGTGGTGCAGCTGGCTGAACTCGTAGTCCACCGGGTGGTACAGGATCACCGCGCCGTCCTTGCGGACGATCGGGTTGCCCCGGTAGGAGTTGAAGTAGTAGCCCAGTCCCATGCAGGCGGCCAGGATCGGGTTCATCACCGAGTTCACGTTGTACGGGCCGACGAACGGCACGCCCATGATCGCGACGTCGGACTGCCCCTGCACCTCGACCAGGTGCTGACGGTGCACGGCCTCGATCGTCTTCTCGTGCACCGGCTCGATCGCGCCGGCGTTGATCCCGGTCAGGCCGTAGTTCGCCCGCACGTCCTGGAAGATCTTGCGCCGCATCTTCGCCGGCGCGAGCGCGAGGCCACGCTTGGCGCTGAGCATCGAGGCCTGGTCCTTGATCGACCACTCCCACTCGCGCTTCTGCAGGAACTCCAGCGGCCCGCCGAAGATGTCGTTGTTCAGCGTGGTCTCGATCTGGAAGACCTTGACGTGCTGGGTCAGCACCTCGCCCATCCGCCAGGCGGAGTGGTGCATCTTCGAGGCCTTGTGGTCCATGAAGGACCGCGAGTGGATCATCGTGTGGCTGTTGTGGTGGTGCTTCAGCGACTTGTACGACGCCAGCCCGATCGACGTCGACTTGTGGCCGCCGTCCATCGCCACCAGGTTCACGTTCACGTAGACCAGCAGGTCGGACTCGGCCGCCCGCTTGGAGATCTCGACATCCTCGCCGTGCTTGGTCTGGCCCAGGTGGGTCAGGTTCGCGGCGTCCTCGGCGTCGAAGTTGTAGAGCTTGCCGTCGGGGTAGAACGACCGGAAGACCCGCTCGCCGACGATGTCGCGCAGCTCGTTCGCGGTGAGCCGGCGGTGCAGCGCGTTCGCAGAGATAAGCTCGACGTCGTCGACCCCGGCGTCGGCGGCCATCGTCAGCACGGCCTCGATCACCCGCTGGCGGATGTCCGGCTTCTTCATCGGCGGCAGCGGCAGCGAGATGTCGTCGAAGGCGATCGTCAGCCGCATCCCCGGCCGCAGCAGCTCCGGCAGCGGCTCGGAGTCGATCGGGTTCAGCAACGCGTTCTGGATCGCCTCCTCCACGTCGCGCACCGCCGGCAGCGCCTCCGGCGGGTACACCACCCGGGTGCCGAGCGGGAAGCGCTCCAGCAGGAATCCCTCACCGTTGTGCACGAGCAGCGGCGGCGTCCGGTCGTCCACCTCAAGCACAAACCCTGGCCGAGACATGTCAGAACCTCTCTCGTCGTACGTTCAACAGCCCATCGAGCAGTGCCCTCATGAGGCCCTCACATCAAAGGCGACCTTGACGGTTCCCAACCGGCCGGCGGACTGCGCGTGGTCCAGCGCCTCACGCCACCGGTAGAGCGGATAGCGCGCCCCGACGATCCCGTCCAGCGGGGCGGTCGCGGCGAGTTCCAGCGCGGTCTCGAAGGCGGGCCGGTCGTTCGGCTCTACCCGCGAGGACGCGTACGTGCCGGTCAGCTCCAGCTCGCGGAACCACACCGGCGACAGGTCCGCGCCGGTCGACGGCATACCGGCCAGGACCACCCGGCCACCGGCCTTGGTGACCCGCAGCACGGTGTCGATGGAGTCCTTGCTGCCGACCGCGTCGACGGCGACGTCGACACCGCCGAGCAGGAACTCCTTGGCGTTCAGGTCCGGCTTCAGCCGGAAGGCGCCGGTGGCCCGGCGGACGCCGCGGAAGACCTCGTCGGGCGCGACCACGTCGCTGGCGCCGAACGCCCGGGCCAGCTCACGCTGCTTGGGGTGCTTGGCGACGACGGTGATGCGGCCGGCCTGAGTCAGCTCGCGCAGCGCCAGGGTCGCGAACAGCCCGACCGCGCCGGCGCCGCTGACCAGAACGGACTGGCCGGGCTCGACCTTCGCCCGCAGCGCGGTGTGCACCGCGCCCGCCAGCGGCTCGGTCAGCACGGCCCGCTCGTCAGAAAGCCCTTCCGGTACGGCGTACAGCTGGCTGCGATGGGCGACCATCACGTTGCCCCAGCCACCGCCGGTGTCGGAGCAGAATCCGGTCTGGAGTCCGGGCGCGACGTGGCCGACGGTGATCCGGTCACACAGGTTGGTGTGACCCGAGGAGCAGCCGTCGCAGGGCTCGACGCCACGGGCGGCGCAGGTGAGAACCGAGTCCATCACCACGCGGGTGCCCTTGGGCAGGTCCTCGCAGTCCTCGAGCAGCTCGCCGACGACCTCGTGTCCCGGCACGAACGGCAGCGACACCAGCGCCGAGAAGTACAGCTTGGTGTGGCTGGTGACCATGCCGAGGTCCGAGCCGCAGATGCCGGACAGGATCGGCCGGATCCGCGCCCAGCCGTCCTTGTCCGACTTCGGCTCGTTGATCGTGACGAGTCGCAGCGGGGCCGCCGGTCCGGTCAGGATGCCGGGGATCCGGCCGCCGACCGCCTTGGCGGCCAGGAACTTGGCCGGCGAGCGGTACATCTCGAGTGCGAGCATCATCGGGCCATCCCTCCAGAAAAGCGCTGCACTCCGGGGATCTCCAGTCGCGAGGAAGTGGCCGGGGTCTTCCAGTCGACGATCTGCCAGCGCGCGGCCCGGGCGGCCCGGAACAGCGAGACGTCCGGCGAGACCGCGACCGGGTTGCCGACGGTCGCCAGCATCGGCAGATCCGAGTGGCTGTCGGCGTACGCGTAGGACTTCGACAGGTCGATGTTCGTGCCGCGGGCCCGGTTCTTGATCCAGGCCGCCCGCGACTCACCGACGAGCGGCGGTCCGGACAGGAACCCGGTGCAGCGACCGCGATCGTCGACGGCCAGCTCGGCCGCGATGATCTCGTCGAACAACGGCTCCAGCGGCCTGGTCAAAGGCCGGATCGCGCCGGTGATCAGGATGGTCCGGTGGCCGGCCGCCTTGTGCTCGCGGATCCGCCGGACGGCGTCGCCGCTGAGGCGCTCGAGCACGTGCTCGGCCAGCACCTCGTCGACGATCCGGTTCAGCTCTTCCAGGTCGGCGCCCTCGTAGCGGCGGTAGATCGTCCGCAGGAAGGTGCCGCGATCCTTGCGCTCGGCCGAGATCAGCTTCGGCAGCTTGCGCAGCATCGCGCCGATCTCACCGACCCGCTGGTGGCTGTCCAGCTCGGGCAGCCGCATCCACAGGTAGGTCTCGATCACGTTCGACGACAGCAGCGTGCCGTCCATGTCGAACGCGGCGATGATCTCGGCGTCGTCGGACGGCGTCACCTTCTTCAAGGTGCCCGCGGACTCGGCCAGCGCCTTGTTCCGCTTCTTTCGTACGACGTCCAGCCGGCGCAGCGAATCCGTCACGCTCGGGCAGTGCACCTCTTGCAGGTAGTGCTGCCAGTCCACGATCGAGGTGTCGCACCAGAACTTCTCCCGGTCGTCTCCCTCGAGGGCGTTGTGCAGAGCGAGCACGTTGTCGTCGATGAACTGCAACTCGGCCTGCGCGTACTCGGAGTACAGGTCCATGTAGCGGCGCAGGAAGTCGAGGCGGCGCTTCTGTACGTCGAGCTCGCGCGCGTACTTGCGGACGCGCTCGCTCCTCGGCACCGTCGTGATGATCCGGTCGGCGATCTTGTGCGCCTTCTCGCCGTACCGCAGCATGCTCTCGACCGAGTCGCCGCCGGGGAACTTCCAGACCGGCAGCCGGACCGCGCCGCGCTCGCCCAGGTCGAACGGGTGCTTGGAGAAGTAGGCCCGGACGCCGGCGTACAGCTGCTCGAAGGTCAGCGGGTTCCGGGCGCCGGAGCTGACGTGGTAGTACTCCGGTTTGTTCAGCTCGGGCTCGGTCGCCATCACCGCGCAGATCGCGCCGACCACGTGGTCGACCGGGATGATCTCCACCACCGAGTCCGGGCTGGCCGGGAACTCGGGCAGCTCGCCGCGGCCGTAGGCCAGGATCAGCGGCTCGGCCATCTTGAAGCCTTCGATCCAGCCCGGGAACGGGCTCTGCACCGCGGACTCGATGATCGCCGGCCGCACGATCGAGGTCGGCAGCTGGGCGGCGAACTCCTCCACCACCCGCTCGCCGAGCGCCTTCGTGAACGTGTAGCAGTCGGTCCAGCCGAGGCTGCGGGCCCGCTCGGTGCCGGTTTCGATCAGCTTCTTCGCGACCCATTCCGTCCGCCGGCGCTCGGTGTCGGCCGCTGCGGTCAGGTGACCGGCCCGGCGGTGCAGCTTCTCCGAGTCCTTGCGGAACTTCACCAGCATCGCGGCGCTACGGGAGGTCTCCTCGACCCGCGCCTTCATCGCCATCCCGGCCTCGGCCTCGGCCCGCCAGTCGACGTTGTGCTCGACCGGCGCCTCGGGGATCGCGCCCCGGCGGCGGCCCGGCCGTGTAAGCGGTAGAGATGTGGACGTAATGAATACGACGCTCGGTCGCTGCAGAACTTTCAAGGATGCGCTCGAGCAGGCTCTTCGTCCCGAGCACGTTGGTCGTGAACGCCTCGTGGATCGGCGGGTCGAAGCTGACGTCACCGGCACAGTGCACGACGATGTCGAGATCCTGCGGCAACGCCGGTACGTCGGACAGGTCGCCCTCGACCACCTCGACCCGGGCGGCGGTCAGCTCGGTGGCGTCGGCGTACGGGGTGCCCTCGCCGTAGAACGGCTTGAAGATGTCCTTCTTGAGCATCTGCGCCATCCGGTCGGTGCCCTTCAGGGACCCCTTCGGACGGATGATCGCGACCACGGTGGTGTCCGGCAGCTCGCCGATCATCCGGTGCAGCAGGGCCTCACCGACGAAACCGGTGACGCCGGTGACCAGGACCTTCTTGCCTGCCAGCTTGTCGGCAAGACTCACTTGTCGCCTCCACGGGTGAGTTCGAGTGCCTCGGTCAGGGTGAACGCGCCGGCGTACAGGGCCTTGCCGACGATGACGCCTTCGACGCCGTTGCTCACCAGGGTGCTCAGGGCGCGCAGGTCGTCGAGGCTCGAGACGCCGCCGGAGGCGACGATCGGCTTGTCGGTGCGCTCGCACAGGTCGCGGTACAGGTCCAGGTTGGGCCCCTGGAGCATGCCGTCCTTGGTCACGTCCGTGACGACATACCGCTCGCAACCGGCCCGTTCGAGCCGCTCGAGCACCTCGTAGAGGTCGCCGCCCTCCTTGGTCCAGCCGCGCGCGGCCAGCGTCCGGCCACGGACGTCGAGCCCGATCGCGACCCGGTCGCCGTACTGCTTCACGATCCGGTCGCACCACTGGGGGTTCTCCAGGGCGGCGGTGCCGATGTTGACCCGGCGCGCACCGGTGGCCAGCGCGGCTTCGAGGGAGTCGTCGTCGCGGATCCCGCCGGACAACTCGACCTGTACGTCGAGCTTGCCGGTCACCTCGGCGAGCAACTCACGGTTGCTGCCACGGCCGAAGGCGGCGTCCAGATCGACCAGGTGGATCCAGTCGGCGCCCGCCTCCTGCCACGCCATCGCGGCGGCCAGCGGGTCGCCGTACGAAGTCTCGCTGCCGGCCTCGCCCTGCACCAGCCGGACGGCCTGCCCATCCGCCACATCGACGGCAGGGAGCAGCACCAGGTTCTCTGACATGGGCCACACCCTAGATGGCCGAGCTGACGGTTTCGTAACCCGCTGCCCTGCTGAGTCGTTGAGATCCGATCTGTCGCAGCAATACCAGTCGAGCCAGTGGTCTTATGGCTGAGCGGACCACTCGGGCTTTAATCCCGGAGCGGTCGGTACAGCACCAGCAGCGCGGCGGGGACAGCCGGCAGTTCGCGATCGGGGGTGGATTCGGCATCGAGCTCGAAGGCGGCGAAACCGGAGTCCATCTCATCGGCCGGCAGATGCTCGAAGGTGGAGTATGCCCGGTGCTTCACCCGCTCGTACGACGCTTGCACGGTGCTCGGGCCCTCGACCTCGATCAGGGTCGGGTCAGCCAAAATCGTCAGCCCGGCCTGCTCGGTCAAGGCGCGGACCGCGTCCAGCGGGAGGTACATCTCCGCGTCCACTTTCCGGGCGGACGGGAAATACCGGTACCAGTACAGGTCCGGCATCCGATCGGAGAACTGACTTCGCAGCAGCACCATGCCACCGGGCCGAACCACCCGAGCAAGCTCTCGCAGGGCGCGCAACTTGTCGCCGAAGTGATGGAAGGACAAAAACAGCAAGGCGAAATCGCAGGACGCGGCCGGCAGCGGGATCGCCTCGGCCGAACCGTCCAGATACGTCACGGCCGGGTGCGACGCGGTCTCGGTCGCGATCTCACGCATCCGGGCTGACGGCTCCACGCCGTACACAGGTCCGCCGAAAGTCTCGGCGAGGGCAGGAGTGAACCGGCCGATGCCGCTGCCGAGGTCCAGCACGGTCAACGGTCGCGCGGTCGGCACCCGATCGGCGAAGGCCTGCATCCAAGCGTTCAGGCTGCTCGTCTCCAGCCCCCGTCCAGCGGCGTACACCTGGTGCAGCCGGTCGTCGTAGTTCACCATCTCCAAGACGATAGCCGTCAGCGATGCTTGGCCAGGACAGGTGTGCGATAGCCGGTGCCGGACTTGATCGTGGTGGCCTCGCTGGTGAAGCGTTCCGCGTCGTCGGTTTGGCCCGCCTGACGGCTGGCTTCGGCGAGGAGAAGAACGGCCCGGCATTCGACGATCCGCTGCCTCAACCGGCCTGCGAGCTCACGGGCGCGATGACCGAGGTCGAGCGCCTCGGCCAGGTCGTCGTCGGCGAGCGCCACCGCTGCCAGCCCGAGCAACGCCTCGGCTTCCGTCGCCCGATGACCGAGCCGTCCGGAGATCTCCAGCGCGTCCGCGTGGTGCCGGGCGGCCTCGGCCCGGCGCCCCTGACCGAGGCGGACCATTCCGATCGTGTTGAGCGCTGTCGCCTCGTGGAATTCCAGTCCGTCCCGCCGGCTGATCGACAGCGCCGCTTCCGCACAAACCGCGGCCTCGTCGTACCGGCCGAGATCGGCGTACAGCAAGGCGATCCCGTACTGCCCGGGCGACGACGGCCGGTCCTCCATCGCGAGCGCCGTGGTCGTGTCGGCCTCCGCGCGGTCCATCTCACCCAGCAGCCGGTATGCCAGCCCACGGTTGAGCAGCCCGACGACTCCCGCGTAGCCGTCCGGTGCGATCTCGAGCGCCTCCGAGGCAGCCGCCACGGCCGCATCCAGCTCACCGAGGTTGTAGGAGACGTTGCTCAGGCTGTGCAAGGCAGGCCACAGACTGCCGATCCGGCCGAGCGACCGGAACGCGCGGATCCCCCGGGTCAGGAATTCGGCTGCCTGCACCGACTCACCGCTGTCGTCGTAAGCCATCCCGAGATTGCACAGCAGCGCGGCCTCACCCAACCCGAATCCGGCCTCGGCGTAGCACTCGCAGGCCTTTGCGGACTCTTCGATCGCCGCCTCCGGATCACCCGCGGTGAAGGCCAGCGCGCCGAGGCTGTGCCGCATCGCCCCTTCGCCGTCCCGTTCACCGGCCGCCCGGGCGGCGCGCAACCCGGCCGTCGCGGCTTGCCGCCAAGGGCCGACCCGATCGTTCATGGAGAAGTAGTGCCGCAGTACGTCGGCCAGCCGCCATGCGACGCCGTACGGGCCCAGGTCGGCGGCACGGGTGATGCAGGCG
This sequence comes from Kribbella qitaiheensis, assembly GCF_014217565.1. Taxonomy (NCBI): domain Bacteria; kingdom Bacillati; phylum Actinomycetota; class Actinomycetes; order Propionibacteriales; family Kribbellaceae; genus Kribbella; species Kribbella qitaiheensis. The sequence goes on along the minus strand of NZ_CP043661.1, from coordinate 7,535,662 downwards.
ACCAGGTTCTGCTCCTCGGCCTCGAGCCAGGTGCCGGCCTGCGCCTCGTCGGTGAACGGGTTCTCGTCGAAGATCCGCTCGGTGAGCCGCACGAGCGGCAGGTAGGCGAAGCTGGTCGCCGCGTCCGTGGTTCGCAGGTACCAGTCGATCAGCCGTTGCCAGGCAGCGCCGGCATCCGGCTCCACCTCGGCGCGACCGGCGGCGTACAGCCGGATCAGGTCGTGCATGCGGTAGCGGCTGCGCTCACGCTGCAGGAGGTTCACCGCGGCCAGCGTCTCCAGCAGCGGACCGACCTCTCGCGGCGAGGCGTCTGACAACGCCGCGGCGGCCGGCACACTCAGGTCGCCCCCAGGAACCACGCCCAGCAAGGCGAACAGCCGCCTCGCGTTCGGCTGCAGTGCCTCGTACGACAAGGCGAACGCCGCCGCGACCGCGGTGTCGGGCTCGTCACCGATGGCCAGTTCCGCCAACCGGTCGCCGGCGCAGAGCTCTTCGACGTACCCACCGATCGACTGGTCCGGGCGACCGGACAGCAGACCGGCCGCGATTCGCAACGCGAGCGGCAGGCGGTCACAGACATCGGCCAACTCCGCGGCCTGAGCCGGCTCGGACGCGACCCGCTCGGCGCCGAGCATGCTCGCCAGCAGGTCGATCGCCTCGGCAGGATCCAGCATCATCAGCCGCGTACCACGAGCGCCGACCGCGACGGACAGACCGGCAAGCTCATTGCGACTGGTCACCAGTACTGCGTTTCCAGCCGTCCCAGGGAGCATCGGCCTGACCTGCCGCGCATCACGGGCGTCGTCCAGCAACAGGAGAACCCGTCGGTCGGCGAGCGACGATCGCAACAAGGCGGCCCGGCGATCGAGGTCGGCCGGCTGCTCGACCGGATCGACGCCGGCCAGGCTGAGTAGTTCGCCGAGAACCTCCAGCGGATCCCTCGGCGAGTTGCCTGCGCCGGCCAGCCGGACATGCCACTGCCCATCCGGGAATCGGCTGCGGAGCCGGTGTCCGATATGGACCGCCAGCGCCGACTTGCCTACTCCGGGAGCGCCGGAGATGGTGACGACCGGCATCGCCGAGGTCTCCGACAAGCGGTCGGTGATCTCGGTGATCACCTGTTCGCGACCGACGAAGTCACTGAGGTCCATCGGGAGCTGGGAATGCCTCGCCCAGTCGTCGGCCGGCTGCTCGACTTGATCCTTCGATGGGGCCTGGGCGGGCACGTCGCCGGTCAGGATCGCTTGATGCAACTGGCGGGCCTCGGTCCCCGGATCCACTCCGAGTTCCTCCGCGAGCAGACCCGCCAACCGCCGGTACGCCGCCAGCGCGTCCGCCTGCCGACCGCCGCGGTACAGGGCGAGCATCAGCTGGGACCAGAAGCGTTCCCGCAGCGGGTGTTCCCTGGTCAGCCCGGTCAGGTCCGCGACGACCGACGAGTGATCGCCGATCGCGAGCCGCGCGTCGACCAGCCGTTCGATTGCCTGCAAGCGTTCTTCGATCAGCCACGGCCGTCCCTCGAGTGACTCGGTGCCGAGGCCGGTCAGCGGTACGTCCTGCCACAGGTCGAGCGCCTCGCCGAGTAGGTGGGCCCGAAGTTGCGGATCATCGGCCGCTCCGGCCCTGCTCGACCAGCGCGCGGAACTTGGCGAGGTCCAGTTGGTCGGGGCCGAGCTCGATCAGGTAACCACCGGGGACGGTACGGATCACCTCGGCCGCCGAACCGAGTGCGGATCGCAGCCGGGAGAAGGAGGTGTGCAGGGCTCGCTCAGGTCCGGCCGGTGGTTCACCGGCCCAGATCGCCTCGATCAGCTCTCCCGGTGGAACTACCCGGTTCGCGTTGATCAGCAGTTCGGTGAGCAGCGCTCGCAACCGGCGCGCCGGCAATGCCACCAGCGAGCCGTCCTGCCGCACCTCGGTCGGCCCGAGAACCCGAAATTGGAGCCCATCCATGTCCGTCGTCCAACCCGCCTTTCACTCGTCGGCGTCGCGGCTGTGGCGTGACGAGGCGTCACAGCGCGCCCACCGTACTCCGGCGGCCAAGACCACCGACCAGCCGGCGAGATCCTGAGACGGTCAGCCGAGGAAGACCTCGTACGCGAGCCGAAGGATCAAGGCGGAAACGACGACCAGGAAGATGATCCGGACGAAGCGGCTGCCCTTGGCGCTGGCCCGGAGGAAGTTGTAGCCCATCAGTCCGACCAGCGCGAAGATCAGGAACGACCCCGTGCCGGGTCCGAGAGCCACGCCATCGGGATCTGCGTCGCGACCAGCGCTCCACCTACCGCGGCCAGTCCGGCCAGTCCTGCGAGCGGCAGCACCGTACGCCGGTCCGGCTTCACCTTGATGCCGTAGGTGATCGCGCTCGTCGTCGTACCGAACAGCGACGAGATCTTGTTGGTGGACAGGATCTGGGCGGGCGACGCGTTCGGCAGACCGAGCAGCATGGCCGGCAACTGGATCAGCCCACCACCGCCGACCACCGCGTCGATCCAGCCGGCCGAGAAGGCCGCGACCACCAGGAAAACAACGGCCCACAACGAGACATCAGGCATGGGGCAACCAGACAGAGCGGGTGGAACTGGGCATGACGCCATCTTCACCTAAGGCCTTTGTCCGACTCAACCATTACAACATCGAGTGCTGCCGGGACGGAGACAAATCCCACAGTCGGGTGGAACAGTGACGGGATGAGTTCGTCGATCCTGCCTCCCGAGGGCGAGCAGTTGGCCACCGGCTGGGAACCAGACCTGCCCGTCGCGGACTCGCTCGTCCGGCAGGCCGTCCTTGCCCATGCCTCCTGGGCGATCGACACCGCGCGCCGGGCCGGCCGGCCCTGGTACGACGGCGACACCTGGGCGGGCGGCATCCTCGGCGACCGCGGCCCGATCACTAACTGGATCGTGCCGAAGCAGCCCGTCGACCCGGCGGAGGTGATCGCTGCTGCCGACCGGGAGTTCGGCACCAGCGCGCCGTATCTGTTCGTCAGCGCCTGGCCGACGCCGGACCTCCGCCCGCACGGTCTCGGCCTGGCCGGCCACCCTCCGCTGATGATCCGCTTTCCAGATCCGTCAGTCGCTCCACCGACCACCGATCTGGAGATTCGCCAGGCGACCACCTCGGCGGAACTTGCCGATGCCGAGAAGGTTCTGGTTGAGGGCTATCCGCTGCCTGAGCTACAGCCCTTCACTCCTGGCACCCTGTACTCCCCCGCGGTCCTCGACAGTCCGACCACAGTCTGGGTCGGCTACGACGGCGACGTTCCGCTGGCGACCTCAGCCGCCCACGACGCTGCCGGTCTCACCGTGGTCGAGAACGTCGCCGTGATGCCCGCAGCCCGTGGGCGCGGAGCCGGCGCTGCCATCACCTGGGCAGCCACCACTCGTCACAGCCACCAACCAGCGGCCCTCATCGCGAGTGACGACGGGCAGCCCGTCTACCAGCGCCTCCACTACCTCCGCCTCGAACGCTGGACCGTCTGGGTCCGCAGCTGACTCCTCCCATCGCCTGGCGAGAATCGCGGAATTGGGTGGGGGACGCAGCGCGCCCGCCGGCCTGAGTGGTCGGCGGGCGCGCTGTTTGGATCGATGGTTCAGCCGCGGACGGCTGTGACCAGGTGGTCGACGATCTCGCCCAGGGGGACGTCGGTGCGGTCGCCGGAGCGACGGTCCTTCACCTCGACGACTCCGTCGGCCAGACCCTTGCCAACGATCGCGATGGTCGGCACACCGAGGAGCTCGGCGTCCTTGAACTTCACGCCGGCGGTGACCTTCTCGCGGTCGTCGTACAGGACGGTCAGCCCGCGCGCCTCCAGCTCGGCCGCGATCTTGGCCGCCGCCTCGAACGGAGCGGCATCCTTGCCGGTGGCAACCAGGTGGATGTCGGCCGGTGCGATCTCGCGGGGCCAGATCAGGCCGAGCTCGTCGTTGTTGCCCTCGGCGATGGCGGCGACCGCACGGGTCACGCCGACGCCGTACGAACCCATCGTGACCGTGACGAGCTTGCCGTTCTGGTCGAGCACCTTCAGGTCCAGCGCCTCGGCGTACTTCTTGCCGAGCTGGAAGATGTGCCCCATCTCGATCCCGCGGGCGGACTCCAGCGGACCGGAACCGTCCGGCGCCTCGTCCCCGTCGCGCACCTCGGCGGCCTGGATCGTGCCGTCGGCGGTGAAGTCGCGGCCGGCCACCAGGTTGATCACGTGGAAGCCGGTCTTGTCCGCGCCGGTCACCCAGGCCGTCCCGTCGCCGACCCGGGGGTCGAGCAGGTACCGGATCTTCGAGCTGTTCTCCGAGCCGAGCACGCCGGGGCCGATGTAGCCCTTCGCGAGCGCCGGGTTCTTGGCGAAGTCCGCCTCCTCGAAGGCGACCACCTCGGCCGGCTCGACCTGCGCGCCGAGCCGCTTCTCGTCGATCGTGCGATCGCCGGGCACGCCGATCGCCAGCGGCTCACGGCTGCCGTCGGGGTTGACCAGCATCACGAGCACGTTCTTCAGCGTGTCCGCAGCGGTCCACCCGCGACCGTCGGTGCGCGGGTGCTTGGCGTTGAGCGCGTCCACCAGCGTGTCGATGGTGGGGGTGTCCGGGGTGTCGACCACCTCGGCGGCGGGCACGCCGGACGCGTCGACCGGCGCGGCCTGGGCCACCACCACGGCCTCGACGTTCGCGGCGTAACCACCTGCGGACCGAACGAAGGTGTCCTCACCGTTCTCGGCGACCGCGAGGAACTCCTCCGACGCCGAGCCGCCCATCGCGCCCGACATCGCGTTCACGATGACGTAGTCGAAACCGAGCCGGTCGAAGATCCGGATGTAGGCCTTGCGGTGCGCGTCGTACGACGCCTGCAGACCGGCCTCGTCGATGTCGAACGAGTACGAGTCCTTCATCACGAACTCGCGCCCGCGCAGGACCCCCGCGCGCGGCCGGGCCTCGTCGCGGTACTTGTTCTGGATCTGGTAGATCGACAGCGGCAGGTCCTTGTACGACGAGTACAGGTCCTTCACGACGAGGGTGAACATCTCCTCGTGGGTGGGGCCGAGCAGCATGTCGGCGCCCTTGCGGTCCTTCAACCGGAAGATGTTCGGTCCGTACTCCGTCCAGCGGCCGCTCGCCTCGTAGGGCTCGCGGGGCACCAGCGCCGGGAACACCAGCTCCTGCGCGCCGATCGCGTTCATCTCGTCGCGGACGATCTGCTCGATGTTGCGCAGCACCCGCAGCCCGAGCGGCAGCCAGGTGTAGATACCGGGCGCGGCCCTGCGGATGTAGCCGGGCCCGGACGAGCAGCCGGTGGCTCGGGACGTCCGCGTCCGCCGGGTCCTCGCGAAGGGTGCGGAGGAACAGCGACGACATACGCAGAATCACGGGAGTCTCCAAGCAGATGCAGAAAAATGGAATACAACTACTGACGGCAAAGAGGATATCCGCCCGCCGCCAATGCTTTCACCACTTTTCCACAGCCTCGGTCGTGACCCGAGGTCAGCGCCCCTCCCGGGAAGCCTTCAGCGCGGCCCGGATCAACGGGAGCTGCAACGGCAGCCGGGCGAACCCGATCGCCTTGGCCTTCGGCGATCCCTTCCGGTTCAGATCCAGCGCCATCTGCACGTTGGCGGGGAAAACCGCCACCAGCAACGCAGTACTGAGCAGCCCGGCCGTACGGCGGGTCCGCGGGTGCAGGAGACCCGCCGCACAGGCCAGCTCGGCCACGCCGGACGCGTAGACGAGCTCCTTCTTGCGCGGCAACTGGTGCGGGACGATCCGCTCGAACGGCTCCGGCTTGACGAAGTGCAGCACACCCATCACGCCGAACATCGCGGCCAGCCCAGTCGTACTTCTGCTCCGTCGACTCATGACCAGCACCCTAGCCGACGGTGTTACCCATGGGTAGCCGCGCTAGGGCAAGGTGCCGTACGGCGTGGCGGCCGCCTGGGCGGCGTACAGGAAGGCGCCCTTGTTCTTCGGCCAGAAGGTCGAGTCCATGCAGGAGTACGCCGGGAAGAACCCGCCGCACGAGCCCGAGTCGGGCCCCACCTCGAACGTGTACGACGGCACCCCACGCGTTCCGTAGAGCCAGTCGTCGGTGGCACCCGGCGCGAAGTACCCGACCCCGCCGTCTCCGGTCGTCACCGAATAGCCGTTGAACCCGCTCATCTTCTTGCCCAGGGCAACCAAAGCGGCCTTGTCCGGCGCATTCGTGTTGGTGTACCCGTACGGCGCGAGGATGTCGTTCCCGAAGCTGTGCAGGGTCAGGACCACATCGACGCCGTCCGGGTTCGCCATCGGGACCACCCACAGCTCCCGCGAGTCGACCAGCGAGGTGATCGCCGGGTCCTTGCCGTACGACGTGACGAGCAGGTCGATCCAGCGGTACGCGAGTTCGCCGGTGGACAGTTCGCGGGCGTGGATCTGGGTGTGCAGCACGAACTTCGGCTTCTTGCCGGTGCTGTTCAGCGCACAGTCGCCGGTGGTCAGCTTGGTGATGCACAAGGCATGGATGTCGTGCCCACCTTGGCCTTTCGTCTTCTTCCACGAGTCGCCGATGTCGTACAGCTTCACCAGGTTCGGGTGTGCGGAGGCCACCGCCGCGTTGTGCTGCTCATGGCCGACTACGGTGTGGTAGCCGCCGTAGTACGTCGTACCGGTGGCGTCGGCGCGGCGTACCAGCGGCTGATAGACACTGCCGCTCTTACCGAGCAGCACTCCCCTGTCGCGCAGGCTCTTGGCCTCCGCTGGAGTGGCGACGACGATCGGCCGGGTGCCGTGGCCGTGGCTGATGTCGTAGCCGTCCTTGACCAGTTGGGCGATGGTCAGTCCCGCAGGCAGCTTCAGCGTGTAGTACGCCGGCGAGCTGTCGGCCTGGGCGACCGGTTCGGGCGCGGGAGCCGCCGAACTGCCGGGGGCGAACCCGGCGACCGCGACGGCAACAGCGGCCAGACCGGCCAAAGACGTGGCGATTCTTCGCATGGGTGTTCCTTCCGCTGGGCGGGGCGGCGCCCGAACAGCAAACCCCACCAACGGTCACCACACCATCACAGTGAGCGCTCAAGCTCAGAACAGGATCGTTGAGAAAGTCTCGACAGTGCGGAAACCGACCCGCTCGTACGCCGCGCGCGCGGGCGTGTTGAAGGCGTTGACGTAAAGCGTCACCACCGGCGTGAGCTGCCGGGCCAGCTCGACCACCGCCGCCATCCCCGGCGCGGCCAGCCCTTCGCCCCGCCGGTCCGGGTCCACCCAGACGCCCTGGATCTGACAGACGCCCGACCCGACCGAACCGATCTCGGCCTTGAACACGACCTTGCCGTCCTCGATCCGCGCGAACGCCCGGCCGGACCGGATCAGCTCGGCGACCCTGGATCGGTAGAACGTGCCGTCCGGTCCGGTCTGCGGCGGTACGCCGACCTCCTCGGTGTACATCGCCACACAGGCCGGGTAGAGGATCGGCAGCTCGACCGGCTCCACCGCCCGGACCAGCGGGTCGGGTGCGATCGCCGGGTCGGTGTCGATCACCATGAACGGCTGGTTGTCGCGGATCTCGCGGGCGGGCCCCCACTGCGGTTCGAGCGCTTCCCACAGCAGGTCGACCGCGCGGGCCGGTCCGAGGATCTGGAAGCAGTTCCGCCCGCGCCGCAACGCATAGGCGGCGAACGATCGGAGCGCGGCCTCGTCGGCACCGACCGGGACCATGTTGCCGCCGGCATGGCAGAGCGCCTCGAGCACGCCCTTCTCGACGTACCCCCAGACCTCCGCGCCACGGCGTGGATCGAGCCCGGACGTCTGCACGAGGCTGTCCACGAAGACGTTCACGACCGGATCGCGGGCGATGACGGCCCTCGCTGCTGAGAGGTCGCGAGGACCCAGTACCCGTACGCCCACGGGGCAGAACCTAGCCGATTCCGGCCGCTCAGGCGCGCAATGGGTCGTGCGCCGCCGCAATTCGCCGTAGTGGCGAGGTCCAGGCGACCAGTACGGCGACGAAGCCGCTCGCACCCATCACCAGCATTCCGGACCGGATCCCGATCGCGCTGCCGACCACGCCACCGACGACCGACCCGCCGGTCCAGCCCACTCCCCAGGACAACATCCGGCCCGCCGTGTTCACCCGGCCGAGCAGATGTTCCGGTGTCACCTGCTGCCGGTACGAGACCGAGTTCACGATCACCAGCACGTACGCCGAACCCCACACCAGCAGGGCGATCGCGGCCAGCTGCCAGGTCGGCATCAACGGACTGACGATGCCCAACGTGGCCGACACCGGGATGGCGTACAGGGTTACCCCGGCCGGCGCCATCCGCTTCAGCAGCCGGGGCAATCCGAGGGCCGCGATCAGGCCCCCGATCCCCCAGGTCCCGTAGACCAGCCCGAACCGGATCCCCGACGTACCGACGTGCAGCACGCGGTCACACCACACGACCATCAGCGCCATGAACCCGCCGCCGGCGAACGACTGCAAGCTGCCGACGATCGTCATCGTCCGCACTCCGGGGTGCCCGACCAGGAACCGCACCCCCTCGGCGATGTCGGCGAACACCACCTTCGGCCGCAACGGCCGCTGATCGGCCCGCGGCTCCGACAATGCCCGCACGATGCCCCGTACTGCGATCGCCGACGCCACGAAGCTGAGCGCGTCGACGACGAGCAGGTTGGCCGGATTCAGCACGGCGAGGGACAACCCAGCCAACGGTGGCACGAACAGCTCGATCAAACTCGAAACCGTCCACACCGCCGCATTCGCCTGCGCGACCCGGGCCCGGCCGACCAGAACCGGGAGGGCGCCGAAGTTCGCGCCGTCGAAGAACGTGAAGACCATCTGCACCACGAACCCGACCACCAGCACCTGCGCCACGGTGAGGATCCCGGCGAGATAGGCAAGCGGGACCGACCCGATCACCACGGCGTTGATGAGGTCCGCGGTCACCATCACCCGGCGACGGTTCCACCGATCCGCGAGAGCGCCGGCGAACAACCCGACCAGCAGGTACGGCGCGGCCTCCAACGCGGTGACCAGTGCCGTCAGGAACGGCGAGCCGCTCAACCGGTAGACCAGCACCGGCAGCGCGACCGCGGTCACCATCGACCCGGTGAGCGACGAGGCCCGCGCGACCCAGTACCGGCGGAAGTCCGGATCGTCGCGCAACCGGATCAGTGTCATGTCGGTGATCATCAGCCCTCAAGTCTGCTCGAAGTCAACTACGAACCACGGTGGTCTGACCGTCCGGGTCTGCGATCGTGAGGCTGTCTTCGCTTCGCCGCCCCTGGTAGCCGCCTACCTCGAGACGGATCGCGACGGCGCCGAGGTCCTCGGTCGTGACCAACTCGAGCCGTTCGGCGAAGGGGTCGGCGAAGGGGAATGTCGTTCATCCTCGGGCCTCCCCATGCTTGTCCAGGTAGTCGGTGAGTGCCTGCTCGACCAGGGCCGACAGGCTGCCGCCTTCGTCGATCGCCTTGTGCTTGACCCGCCGGATCAGCTCGGGCGGCAGGTAGACGTTGAACTGGGCCTTCTTGGCACCCTCTCCGCTCATGCCTAGAATACTAGCATTCTAGCTAGCTACCAAATGAGAGGCCCCTGGCGCTTCTCAGCACCAGGGGCCGACTGCTTCAGACGGTTGTCAGCAGGGCCTCGTCCAGGTCTTTCAGGAGTTTGGCCTTCGGGCGGGCGCCGACGATGGACCAGATCAGCTCGCCGTGATGGAACAGCATCAGCGTCGGCAGGGCCATCACCCGGTACTTCGAGGAGATGGCCGGGTTCTCGTCGGAGTTCAGCTTCACGACGGTGAGCTGGTCCCTGCGCTCGTCCGCGATCTGGGCCAGGATCGGCAGGATCTGGTGGCACGGTGGGCACCATTGGGCCCAGAAGTCCACCAGCACAGGCTTGTCGGCCCGCAGTACCAGCTCGTCGAAATTCGTCTCGTCGGCTATTCGCAGATCGGTCATCGTGTTCTTGTCCTCCAGCTCTCGGCGTCGGAGAGGAGGTCGGTCAGCCGGGCCCGCAGGTCGCTCAGTTCGGCGATCCGCCGGTCCACCTCGGCGATCCGGGTCCGGTACGCCGTCAGCGAGGCCGGGCAGACGTCTGCCCGGTCGTTGCCGGCCCGCAGGCACTCGATGAACGGATACGTCTGCTCCGCGGTCAGCCCGAGTGACAGCAGCGCCTTCACCTCACGGACCACGGCGACGTCCTCGTCGCGATAGGTCCGGTACCCGTTCGGCTCGCGTCCGGGTTTGAGCAGCCCCTGCGATTCGTAGTACCGAACCGCCTTGACTGTCACGCCGGCCCTCGGCCGCCAGGTCGCTGATATGCATCCCGCCTCCTCGACACCGACGCTAAACCCTGCCCTTGGGGTCAAGGTCAAGCCAGAATAGCCGCATGCATCTCGGCAAGTTCGTTCATGACTCCGGCCTCGACCTGACCGCGCCCACGCTCGAGCGCGTCGCCGTCCGCGGCGTACTGTTCCGCGGCGACGAATTGCTGCTGCTCGAGTCGCGGCACGGCGACTACAAGTTCCCGGGCGGCGGGGTGGAGGCGGGCGAGACGATGAGTTCGGCACTGCAACGCGAGTTCGGTGAGGAGTGCGGACTGCATGAGGTCGAGGTGGGATTGGCGCTCGGGCTGACCGTCGAGTACCTGCGCGCGATCGAGCCGGAGTACGAGGTCTTCAAGATGACGTCGCACTACTTCTACTGCTCAGGTGGAGTACCTGGTGGTTCGCAGGAACTGGAGGCCTACGAGAGTGAGTTGGAGCTGACGCCGAAGTGGATCACCATCGCAGACGCGCTCGCCGCGAACCGGGCGGTCGCCGAGAGCGGCGTCGGCGTCCAGCGCTGGCTCGCTCGCGAAACGCAGGTGCTGGCGCACCTCGCTAGCTAACTTCGCTGCGAACCCACTCGCCGAGGACCTTCGCGCTGGCATCGACAAGCGCCGGCCAGTCCATCGCGGCCTCGTCGGCGGTATCGGACACATGCTTCACGAGCCGCACCGGTACGCCGAACTCCCGGCAGGCGAACGCGACACCGTAGCCCTCCATGTCGACCAGATGCGCCCGCTCAGCCAACCGGTCCCGTACCGCGGGATCGCTGACAAACACGTCGCCCGAGGCCAACACCGTCCCGTCCCCACCATCAATCGTCAACGACGCCTGCGGATCCAGCCCGATCGCCCGCACCGCATCGGCGTTGATGTCGTGATTGATCACCTCACTCGGCAGATACAACCCGGACAACCCGTCCCGCAGCGCCCCCGTCGTACCGATGTTCAGCACGACAAGATCGCTCGTATCCCGCCCGGCCAACGCCTTCGCGGTAGCCACCGCAGCCGCGGTCTTCCCCACCCCGGTCAACACAACCGGAATCCCCTCCGGCACATACTTCGCCTCGCCCGCGATTGCGCTGACCACCAGATATTCAGTCACGCCGCGAAGGCTATCCGTCCCCCCACGGTCACCCCCTACTGAGCCCCCGACAACCTCCGCCCACCCACACCGAGCCTCCCCGGCAACACCCACCGACCGCGCCAACGCGGTGGTTCGCTCCTCATGTCGGGGTTACCCCATTGCTGTACCAAGAAGGCAACCCCCACAGCAGTGGGTGAACCCTCAAACCAGTGGGCTAAGCACACCCCGCCCACCGGCCCGACTCCACCTACCGGCTCGACCTGCCGTGCAGAACGCACTTACCGGGTCGACTCGCGGCTTTTGCTCCACCTACCGGCTCGACTGGCCGTACTTCGGCAACAAAATCGGCGAGTCGAGCCGGGCAGTCGACGGACCAGACAGATGACTGCCGCACCGCTGGACGGATGACTGCCGCACCATTGATGGCGGCGAGGCGGCCCCATCCGGAGTAGACGGGGCGCCTGACGGTGTACGCCGTCAACTGACGGTGTACGCCGTCAACTGACGGTGACGGTGGGTTCGCCGGACTCGGCGGACTCGCCCATTTCTTCGGCGATGCGGAGGGCCTCTTCGATCAGGGTTTCGACGATCTTGGACTCCGGGACGGTCTTGATGACCTCGCCCTTGACGAAGATCTGGCCCTTGCCGTTGCCGGAGGCAACACCGAGGTCGGCTTCGCGGGCTTCGCCCGGGCCGTTCACGACGCAGCCCATCACGGCGACGCGGAGCGGGACCTCCATCCCCTCCAGGCCGGCCGTGACCTGCTCGGCGAGGGTGTAGACGTCAACCTGGGCGCGCCCGCAGGACGGGCAGGAGACGATCTCGAGCTTGCGCTCCCGCAGGTTCAGCGACTGCAGGATCTGCAGGCCGACCTTGACCTCTTCGACCGGCGGCGCGGACAGCGAGACCCGGATGGTGTCGCCGATCCCCTGTGACAGCAGCGCACCGAACGCGACCGCCGACTTGATCGTGCCCTGGAACGCCGGACCCGCCTCGGTGACGCCGAGGTGCAACGGCCAGTCGCCGGCCTCGGAGAGCTGCTCGTACGCCTTGACCATCACGACCGGGTCGTTGTGCTTGACCGAGATCTTGAAGTCGTGGAAGTCGTGCTCCTCGAACAGCGACGCCTCCCAGACGGCCGACTCGACCAGCGCCTCGGGCGTCGCCTTGCCGTACTTCTGCAGCAGTCGCGGGTCCAGCGAACCGGCGTTGACGCCGATCCGGATCGAGGTGCCGTGGTCCTTCGCGGCGGCCGCGATCTCCTTGATCTGGTCGTCGAACTTGCGGATGTTGCCCGGGTTCACCCGTACTGCGGCGCAACCGGCCTCGATCGCCGCGAACACGTACTTCGGCTGGAAGTGGATGTCCGCGATCACCGGGATCTGCGAGTGCCTGGCGATCTCCGGCAGCGCGTCGGCGTCATCCTGCGACGGGCAGGCCACCCGGACGATGTCGCAGCCGGCCGCGGTCAGCTCCGCGATCTGCTGCAGCGTGGTGTTGACGTCCGACGTGAGCGTCGTCGTCATCGACTGCACCGACACCGGCGCGTCACCACCGACCAGCACCTTGCCGACCTTGATCTGGCGAGTCTTGCGGCGCGGGGCGAGGGTCGGCGGAGGCAGCGCGGGCATGCCCAGGGAGATACTCATTTTTCCTTTAACCGTTGAGGAATTAGCCGTTGAACAGCTTGATCGGGTTGACGATGTCGGCGATGACGAGCAGGACGCCCATCACCACGATGAAGCTGGCCGCGACATAAGCGATCGGCAGCAGCTTGGCGACATCGACATAACCGGGGTCGGGACGACCGAACAGCTTGGCGAACCCGCGCCGGATGCCTTCCCAGATGGCGCCGATCATGTGGCCGCCGTCCAGGGGCAGCAGCGGGATGAAGTTGAACAGCGCGAGGAAGAGGTTCAGCGAACCGAGCAGCATCACCAGCGTCGAGGCCTTCTGGCCGACGGTCAGGTCGCTCGAGGCGACCTCACCGGCCACCCTGCTGGCACCCACCACACTCATCGGGCTGTCCTTGTCCCGCTGGCCGCCGACGATCGACTTGGCCACGCCGACCAGCTTCTCGGGGAATCGACCGAGGGCCTGGACGGTGCCGACCGTCATCTGACCCATCTGGTGGACGACGAAACCGAAGTCCTGCCGCTCGATCTTGCTCTCGGGTGACACGCCGAGGAAGCCGACCGAGACCAGCTTCTCCGAGCCGGCCTTCTCCACCACCTGGTTCACGATCGTGCTGGTCCGCAGCGTGACCGGCTGACCGTCGCGGACCACGGCGATGGTGGCCGGCTTGTCCGTGTTGGCCCGGATCAGCGGGGTGAGGTCGTCCCAGCTGTTGATGGCCGTGCCGTTGAACGCCACGATCTTGTCGCCCACCTTGAACCCGGCCTGCTTGGCCGGCGACTCCTTGTCACCCGGCTCACACTTGCGGGCGGCCGACGCCTCGGAGGCCGGGATCACGCAGTCCGTGACAGTGGAGACGGTGGTCTGCGCGACCGGGAAGCCGTACATCATGTAGAGGCCGCCGAACAGGACGAACGCGATCACCACGTTCACCAGCGGGCCGGACGCCATCACGATCAGCTTCTTCCACCACACCTTCTGGTAGAACAGCCGGCCGTCGTCGGTCGGCTCGATCGTCTCGTACTCCGCGCTGCGCGCGTTCTCCACCAGCGACTGGATCGGGCCGGTGTTGGCCTTGCGGACCTTGGTCGCATCCTGCCCCTTGGCCGGCGGCATCATCCCGATGATCCGGACGAACCCCCCGGCGGGGATCGCCTTGAACCCGTACTCCGTCTCGCCGCGCTTGACCGACCAGACCGTCTTGCCGAAGCCGACGAAAAACTGGGTCACCTTCATGCCGAACGCCTTCGCGGGCAGCATGTGGCCCATCTCGTGCAGTGCGACCGACACCAGGATGCCGACGACGAACAGCACGATCCCGAGGAGTGTGAGGAGTGCGCTCATGCCTGTGTGGTCTCCTGGCGCTGGTCGGTCGCGGCGGTCAGTTCACGGGCCCTGGTCCGGGCCCAAGCGTCCGCCGCGAGCACGTCGTCGACGGACAGTCCCTCGTACGAGGGTACGTCGTGCTCGGTCACGATCCGGGCCACGGTGTCGACGATGCCCAGGAACGGCAGCCGCCCTTCCCGGAAGGCCTGCACACAGACCTCGTTGGCGGCATTCAGTACTGCGGGCGCCGTACCGCCGCGCTCCCCCGCCTCGCGGGCGAGCTGGACCGCCGGGAACGCCTCGTCGTCGAGCGGCTCGAACTCCCAGCTGGACGCGGTGGTCCAGTCGCAGGACGGCGCCGCGTCCGGAATGCGGTCGGGCCACGCGAGCGCCAGCGCGATCGGCAACCGCATATCGGGTGGCGAGGCCTGCACCACGGTCGAGCCGTCGATGAACTCCACCATCGAGTGCACGATCGACTGCGGGTGCACCACCACGTCGATCCGTTCCATCGGCAGCCCGTAGAGCAAATGGGCCTCGATCACCTCGAGCCCCTTGTTGATCAGGTTGGCCGAGTTGATCGTGATCACCGGGCCCATGTCCCAGGTCGGGTGGTTCATCGCCTGCTCGGGCGTGACGTCCGTCATCTCGGCCCGCGACCGGCCGCGGAAGGGCCCACCGCTCGCGGTCACCAGCAACCGGCGTACCTCGTCAGCTGTGCCGCTGCGCAGACACTGGGCGATCGCGCTGTGCTCGGAGTCGACCGGCACGATCTGGCCCGGCTTGACCCGCTTGACGACCAGCGGGCCGCCGATGACCAGAGACTCCTTGTTGGCGAGCGCGAGCGTCGTACCGGCGTCCAGCGCGGCGAGCGTCGGCCGCAGCCCGACCGAGCCGGTGATGCCGTTGAGAACCACGTCACACGCCATCCCGGCGAGTTCGGTGGAGGCATCCGGCCCGGTGACGATCTTGGGGATCCGGAAGTCGCCCTGCGCGTAGCCGCGACGCTGCGCCTCGGCATAGAAGGCCAGTTGCAGGTCCTGTGCGACAGTCGCCTTCGCGACGCCGACCACCTCGACCTCGAACTCCAGCGCCTGCTGGGCGAGCAGCCCGACGTTGTCGCCACCGGCCGAGAGCGCGAGCACCCGGAACCGGTCGCGGTTGCGGCCGATCAGCTCGAGCGCCTGGGTCCCGATCGAGCCGGTCGAGCCGAGGATGACGACGGTACGCGGATTCACGTCGGTCATTGTCCCAGGTCGGGGGTGGCCGAGGCGATTCGCCGTACGGCGCGGCCCGGTCTCGGCGCTACCTTTGCTCCTATGAGTCTGGAACAGCCGCCGCCCGAGCGCCGGGCCTCTGACAACGACCGCGAACAGGCCGCCTCGATGGTGCAGGAAGCCCACGGCGACGGCCGGCTCGACTTCGAGGAACTGGACGAACGGCTGACCCAGATCTACTCGGCCAAGACCCAACTGGAGCTGCGGACGGCGACCGCGGATCTGGTCCCGGTCGCGCACGGCAGCAGCGCCGCCGAGATGGTCATCCGCGCGAAGCACAGCGCCCAGAAGCGCGAGGGCTCGTGGCAGGTGCCGGAGCGAGTGGTCGCCGTCGCGGAACACTCGTCGGTCCGGCTCGACTTCACCGACGCGGTGGTCCGCTGGCGGGAGATCCAGGTCGACGCGCGGATCAAGCACAGCTCGGTCGTGATGATCGTGCCGCCGGGCTGGAGCATCAACATCGACGAGGTCGACATGGTGCACGGCACGGCGTCGAACAAAGCCGGCACGCCGGCGCCCGGTGGTGTGCGGCTCCGCGTGACCGGTGAGGCCCGCCACGGCAGCATCGTCGTACGGCATGCCCGCAAACGCCGCTGGTGGTGGCCTTGGTATCGCAAGTAACGGTGTTGTGGATATCTCAAAGCACGGGCGGGTGGGTTGCGGCTAGCGTGACGTCATGACCGTTTCGCTGGATCTCATCGACGTCGACTCGCTGCTGACCTCCGAAGAGCTCGACATCAGGGCGACTGCTCGCAGGTTCGCGGACGAACGGTTGCGGCCGCAATTGCC
This sequence comes from Kribbella qitaiheensis, assembly GCF_014217565.1. Lineage (NCBI taxonomy): Bacteria > Bacillati > Actinomycetota > Actinomycetes > Propionibacteriales > Kribbellaceae > Kribbella > Kribbella qitaiheensis. Next base: position 7,519,258 of record NZ_CP043661.1, on the reverse strand, counting down.
GGAGTGGTTCGAGTCGGCGACCATCCCGGCGCGCGACCTGGCCAAGGAGCTGGGGGCGCTCGGGCTGCTGGGGATGCACCTGACCGGGTACGGCTGTGCGGGGCTCGGGCCGGTGGCGTACGGGCTGGCTTGTCTGGAGATCGAGGCGGCCGACTCGGGGATGCGGTCGCTGGTGTCCGTGCAGGGATCGCTGGCGATGTACGCGATCTGGAAGTACGGCAGCGAGGAGCAGAAGACCGAATGGCTGCCGCGGATGGCCGCCGGCGAGGCGATCGGGTGCTTCGGCCTGACCGAGCCGGACTTCGGGTCGAACCCGGCGGGGATGCGGACGAACGCCCGGCGCGACGGCGACGACTGGGTGCTGAACGGCTCGAAAATGTGGATCACCAACGGGTCGGTGGCCGATGTCGCGGTCGTCTGGGCACGCGCCGAGGACGGGGTGCGCGGCTTCGTCGTACCGACTGAGACGCCTGGGTTCTCGGCGCCGGAGATCACCCGGAAGATGTCGCTGCGGGCGTCGGTGACGTCCGAGCTGATTCTTGAGGATGTCCGACTGCCCGCGTCGGCGATGTTGCCCGAGGCCCGTGGTCTGTCGGGACCGTTGGGGTGCTTGAACGAGGCGCGGTTCGGGATCATCTTCGGCGCGATGGGCGCGGCCCGGGACTGCCTGGAGACGGCACTGGACTACGCGGCCGAGCGGCAGGTGTTCGACAAGCCGCTGTCGGCGTACCAGCTGACCCAGGCGAAGTTCGCCGACATGAGCGTCGAGCTGAACAAGGGCATCCTGCTCGCGGTGCATCTCGGCCGGCTGAAGGAGAAGGGCGTGCTGCGGCCCGAGCAGGTCAGCGTCGGCAAGCTGAACAACGTGCGGGAGGCGATCGCGATCGCGCGCGAATGCCGCACGATTCTGGCCGCCAACGGCATCAGCGGCGAGTACCCGATCATGCGGCACGCGAACAACCTCGAATCCGTCCTCACCTACGAAGGCACTTCCGAGGTCCACCAACTCGTCATCGGCCAGGCGCTCACCGGCCAGGCCGCCTTCCGCTGACGCATGCTCGTCGAACCGGCTGTCGACCGTCGCGCTTTGGTCGATGCCGTTGAGCAGTACTACGGCCTCGCGGTCGAATCGATGGAGTTCGTGCCGGTCGGGTGTGCCTGGACGACTTCACCGCCCGCGTCGTCCTGCTCTCCTCGGAGGACGAACTGACTGCCGGCGAGATCGCCGACGCCCAGAAGGGCCTGGACCTCTGGGGCGCCGACCAGTGGCGCCACCTCGACCGTCGCCTCGTGGCGGTGCGGCGAGCTGGGCATGACGATGGGCGGCTGCAAGGAGCCATCCGACCGGGCTACTTCGGTTGCCAAGCTTCAGGCGTACTACACCGAATTCGTCCGCTGCCTCGATCGGGCCTGGGCGCCCGTCGTACGCAAGGCCGGCTTCACGTTCTGGGCGCCGCGGGTGGAGATCATCACTCACGGACACACCCGGACGCAGTGCGCCGTGACCGACTCCGCGGCGTACTGCAACGGCGTCATCTCGATGACGGCCGACTTCGATCTGACGAACCAGCGCCGCTATGACCGGCTGTGGACGCGGACCACGATGGCTTTCCTGGTCGCGCACGAGTACGGCCACCACATCCAGCGGCTGACCGGGATCATGGACGCATCGAACGCCAGGTCGGGCTACGCGAACGGCGTCAACACCCAACTGACCGAGAGCCGGCGGCTGGAACTGCAGGCATCGTGTCTGAGCGGGGTCTACCTCGGCGCCGACCGCCGGTATTTCCCGGCCAGTGGTTCCTGGCTGAAGAAGTGGCACTGGACGGTCGCCAACCGCGGCGACGAGTGGAACCCGGAACGCTCCCACGGCAAGAAGACCAACCACAGCCGCTGGTCCCGGCAAGGATTCGCCTCCGGAAACCCAGGATCCTGCAACACCTTCACCGCAGCACCCGCGACCATCGCCTGAGAATGCGCTTGCGGATGGCAATCGTTTGATTGGGTACTGAGAGTGAACGAGCATCAACAACTGGTCACGGTTGTGTGGCACCGCCCTGGCGGGGAAAGGGGCAAAGATGAGAATCAACGTCGGCATCCTGCTGATGACAGCGGGCGCCATCCTCGCCTTCGCGGTCCATCACGGCTCAGGACCGGTGAATCTCACAGTGGTCGGTGTCGTCATCATGCTGGGCGCGGCGGCGGGGCTATGGCTGTCGTACCGGGTGCTCAGACAACAGGAGCGGGACGACATCACGCTGATCAAGCCGGGGATCGAGGAGCAGTACGACACCGCTCCGCACGAGTACGCGATCCAGGAACAGATCGACGTCACCCCGGTCGCCTACCAGGACGGGCACTCCCCCACCCAGAACTGAGCGGCTTCAGGAGGTGGCCGCGCTGCTTTAAGCCTGGCTAAGGATTTCGGCGCAGAGTGAGGTACGGCAACGAGGCCGGAGGGGGTGGCGGGGATGACTGATCACAATCGAGAACTGCTGGAGCGGTTGTGGCCGGCGGACGGGCAACTGGCGTTGTCCGCCGAGGCCGAGCACGAACTGCGGACCGAGGACTATGTGATGGAGATGCCGCAGTCCGGCGAGCGCATCACAGGGCGGGACAAGATGCGGGAGATGCAACGGGAGTACCCGGCCCCACCGTCGATCGAGATCCAGCGAATCGCCGGCGCGGGCGACCACTTCGTCGTACTGGCTCGGTCGGACTACGGCGGCGAGGTGTTCTACGTCGCGAACATCGTCGAGTTCTCCGACGGCCGGGTGGCGCGCGAGACGCGCATCTACGGCTCGCCGTTCGAGGCGCCCGACTGGCGAGCCAAGTACGCCGACCCGAGCTGACCGAGCGCCCGGAAATGCCGGTACGGCGTACCGAAGTACGCAGTACCGGCTGCTCCTGCTACTTCGCGACCTCGGTGGCCCGGGACTCGCGGACAACGGTGACGCGGATCTGGCCGGGGTAGGTGAGTTCTTCCTCGACCTGCTTGGCGATGTCGCGCGCCATCACCTGCGCGGCGATGTCGTCGACCGCGTCCGGCAGCACCATCACCCGGATCTCCCGGCCGGCCTGCATCGCGAACACCTTCTCGACACCGTCGTGGTGCATCGCGATCTCCTCCAGCCGCTCCAGCCGCTGGACGTACGCCTCGAGCGACTCGCGCCGCGCACCCGGCCTGCCACCGCTGACCGCATCGGCGGCCTGGGTCAGCACGGCTTCGACAGTCCGTACCTCGACCTCGTTGTGGTGCGCCTCGATGCAGTGCACGACGTCATCGTCCTCGCCGTACTTGCGAGCCAGCTCCGCACCGACGATCGCGTGACTGCCCTCGGACTCATGCGTGAGCGCCTTGCCGATGTCGTGCAGGAACGCACCACGCTTGCACCGCTTCGCATCCAGCCCGAGCTCTGCCGCCATCATCCCGGCGATGTGCGCCGACTCGATCAGGTGCTTGAGCACGTTCTGCCCGTACGACGTGCGGTAGCGCAGCAGCCCCATCGTGCGAATCAGCTCCGGGTGCAGATCGGTGATCCCCACGTCCGCCATCGCGTCCTCGGCGGCGCGCTGGCACAACTCGGCCACCTCGCCCTTGCTGCGCTCGTAGATCTCCTCGATCCGGCTCGGGTGGATCCGGCCGTCGAGTACCAGCGAGTCCAGGGTCAGCCGCGCTGTCTCCCGGCGTACCGGGTCGAAGCAGGACAGCAGTACGGCCTCGGGGGTGTCGTCGATGATCAGGTTGACGCCGGTGGTCTGCTCGAACGACCGGATGTTGCGGCCCTCGCGGCCGATGATCCGGCCCTTCATGTCGTCGCTGGGCAGGTGCACCACCGAGACGACGGACTCGCTCGTCTGCTCGGACGCCAGCCGCTGGACCGCGCCGGTGATGATCTTGCGCGCCTTGACCTCGCCCTCGTCCTGCGCCTGCCGTTCGATGTCGCGGACGATCGAGTGCGCGTGCCGCTTCGCCTCGGTCTCGATCGCGGCGACCAGCTCGGTCTTCGCCTGCTCGGCGGTCAGGTTCGCGACGCCCTCGAGGATCCGGCGGCGTTCGTCCTGGAGATCCCGGATCTCGGCCTTGCTCTGATCCAGCTCGGCGAGCTGGACGGTCAGCTCGGTCTGCCGCTCCTCGATCCCACGGTGCTGCTCGTCGAGACGTTCCTCCCGCTCGGTCAACCGGTGCTCGCGCCGCTCCATCTCGAGCCGCTGCTCGCGCAGGTCGTCCCGGATCGACTGGGCCTCGAGCTCTGCCTCCCGGCGTACATCGGAGGCTCGTTGCTCGGCTTCCCGCCGTACTTCGGACGCCCGGTCCTCCGCGCCACGGCGGATCTCCTCGGCACGCTGCTCGGCGGACTCGGCCCGGACCCGCAGTACGGCGGCTTCCTCCTCGGCCTGCCTGCGGACCAGCTCGGCCGACGCCTTGGCGCTCGCCGTGACGGCGGCGGCCTCCAGCTTCGCCGTCGCCTCGGCCGCGTTGACGGCGGCCGACGCGTCGGCCTCCTTGCGGCGCGACAGCGTGAAGCCGATCCACGCGAGGAGACCCACGATCAGTAGGCCGATCAGGACGAGCCCGACAGATGCCGCCACCGGCATAGCCGCGAGTGACATCGGCGTCTCCCCTCTTCGAGTCCGCCCAGCGGGCGCGACTTTGGCTGCTGCGAAGGGATGGTCCACTCAGCGGTCGGACGACGGTACGGCGAAACGCACCAGCCTGGTCAGGCGGTGCCTGGTCCGTCATATTCCAGCCGCGATCGGGGTCGCGGTGGACCGTCTTCAGCTCGGTCGAGCGTTGGTATCGCATCATCGTTCCGGCAGGTCAGCCGGTGATGAACCGGCCCGCCGGTGCTATGTCCGCCACCGTCAGGTGGAGTGATCCCTTACTAATCCCGAGGCTAGGCGCGGCTATCCACAGGGTCAAGACAAACACCCACGGCCGGCATCACGGTCTGAACCAGTAGTCCGATCAGTGAATCCCCCATCACTCTCCGACCATCACTCGTGGAGGGCGTCAGGAACAGCTCGGCCCCGCGGGTCCGTGAATTCGGGACTGGCCGCGGGGCCTGGGCTGGTTCTCTCGGGCTGTTCTGCCTTACTCGGTCAGTCGCGTGGGCCTGGGAGGCCGCCTTCGGAGGTGTCGGTGTCGTTGCCCGATACGCCGGTGGCGGTGGCGCCGGTTTCGGCACCTGCGGCATTCGAACCCGCCGAACTGTCCGGCTGCTCGGCTACATCAGGCACCTCTCCACCGACCACGCCGCCATCGGCCGCCAGGGTCTCCTCGGACTGACTCTCCGCGTCGGGCGCACCGTCATCCGGCCCGCTCTCAGCCGCGGCATCGTCGTCTGCGGTCGCCGAGTCCGGCGATTCCGGAGCGCTGGTGTCAGCCGGTTCCGGGGCAGTGTCGTCGGCCGGTTCCGGGGTGCTGGTGTCCACGGGTTCCGGGGTCGTGCTGTCGGGCGGTTCCGGGGTGCTGGTGTCCGTGGGTTCCGGGGTCGTGCTGTCGGAGGTACCGGGTGCTCCGGAGCCGTTGGCGGACTGCGAATCGACGTACTGACCGCCCTTCTCCTGCAGGGAGTCGATCTTGTCGGCATACTTCCCGCCGGTCTGCTTGTCGATCAGGTCGCCGGCCTTCTCGACGCCCGCCTTGATCTTGTCCGGGTCTTGCTTGACGACGTTCCGGAGCCAGTTCTTCGCCTGTTCCTGGAAATCGTTCATTTGCACCCTCCGAGAGGTGTCAGGGGCGGATCGGACGAAAATCTCAGCCTACGGACCACCCAAAACCCGATCCGTACTTCGGATCAGACACCGTCAGCCCTCACCCGTCAACGTCCCTCGCCGCACGCCCCCGTCTCCTTACCCTCACCCGCCACAACCACCCCACCCGCCTCCGAGCGGTCGCGGACGCCTCAACACAATCTCCGAGCGCCCTCAGCGGGTCCCTATCGCGTCAAGAACGGCCGCCTCCACCGGGTACGCCGTACTCCGATCCACCAGCGGCAACGGCTCCAGCAGGGCAACACCCGGCTGGGCAAAAACGTCATCCCGCCTGAACCCCTGCCCCTCCAACTCCCCCCAAACCACATCCACACACGCCCCCATCACCGACCGCCCCACAGCACCCCGAACCACCACAAACCCATCCCGCCCGAACCCCACAACCTCTTCCTCCGTCAACATCCCCCCACCCTCAGCCACCCACCTCCCCAGCAACCGACTTTCCAACCCTCCACCGCCAGCAGCACACCCCGCAGTTGATCGTTCGAGGGCGCACAGACGGGGAGGTCGACGTCCGGGCCTCCCGCGCCTGATCACTCGAGGCGCCCCGGACTGGGAGGTCGCCTACGGACTAGGGTCGTGGGTGATTGCGTCTGCGGCCGCCTACTTCGGCGATCGAGGGCAGCCGAGCGTTGGTGGGCTCGGGGCTACTCGGCTTCCAGACCCGAATCGTCGAGGAGAGGGAGTTCCTCGTCGGAGGCGGCCAGTTCTTGTTTGACGACGGTCATGGCCAGTCCGCCCGGGTACCCCTTGCGTGCGAGCATGCCGAGCAGGCGACGCATGGCTACCTGGCGCTCAAGAGAACGCATCGACCGAAGCTTCTTGCGAACCAAGGCGCGGGCGGTGGCTTCTTCCTGGTCCGGTTCGATTTCTTCCAGGGCATCACGGGCCAATTCGTCATCGACCCCACGACGACGGAGTTCCTGAGCAAGAGCGCGCTTACCTAAACCACGGCCACGATGACGCGACTCCACCCACGCGTTCGCAAACGCGGCGTCGTCAATCAACCCGACCTCGGTGAAGCGATCCAACACCTCATCCGCCACCTCGTCAGGAATCTCCCGCTCGGCCAGCAGATCAGCCAACTCGGCGCGCGTACGCGGCTGCCCACTCAGCTTGTCCAGCAAGATCGTCCGCGCCACCTGATGCGGATTCGCCATCTCGTCCATCTCACGATCAACCGGCCCAGACCGCCCCGCCCCAAACCGCCGAGTCCGCCGCATCCCCGGCCGCCGACTAGACCTCCCCGAAGAAGCCTCACCACCCCCTACCCCCGCCCCATCATCCGACGCCCCACCACCACCCCACGCCGAAGCCCCACGCGACGCATCTCCACTACCGATCGACCCACCTTCCCCCACACTCGAACCACCTCCGCCCGCGCTCGAGTCACCGCCACCCCGGATCGAATCAGCAGCGGCAGAAGAAGTAGAAGCCCGGCCAGCCGAACCCGACGCCGAACCGGCATCCAAGGCCCAGTCGGCGTCGCCAGAAGTCGAAGCACCACCAGCAGCGGAGGCATCCTCCCCCCACACCGAGCCAGCAGCAGCCGACGTCGAACCGCCGCCGCTCGAAGCCCCCGCATCCGGGGCTGCAACATCCTCGCCCAAGACCGAACCAGCAGCACCCGACGCCGACCCCCGGCCGCTCGAAGCACCCGCAGCCAAAGCCGCGTCGTCCTCACCCCACACAGCATCAGCAGCAGCCGGAGCCCGCCCGCTCGAAGCACCCGCGTCCGGTGCCGCGTCGTCCTCGCCCCAGACCGAACCAGCAACAGCCGAGGGCCCGGCTCATGGGAGTACCCGCAACCTGGGCCGGGGTGTCCTCGCCCCAGATTGAATCGGCAGCAAGTGAGCTCGAGACGTGGCGGGTGGAAGCATCCGAAGCCGCGGGTGAGTCGTTCGAGGGCTGGTCACCATTGCCGGAAGGTGAATCACCATTGGCGGCTGACGCATCGTCGGCCCAGATCGAAGCGGCGGCAGCCGAGGTCGAAGCCTGACCGGTCATAGCACCCGCAGCCGGAGACGCGTCGCCGTCGTCACCCCAGACCGAACCAGCAACAGCCGAGGCCTGGCCGGTGGAGGCGCCTGCAGCCGGGGCTGGGGTGTCGTCGCCCCAGATCGAATCTGCGGCAGCTGAGGTCGAGGGGCGCGCGGTTGAAGCGGTGGCAGGTGGGGTTGAAGGGTCATCGCCCCAGATTGAGGCGGCGGTGGCTGAGGACGATGTGGCGGTGCGCTGGGGGCGGGTGTCGGGGTCTGAGGATGAGGCGTCAGTACCTGAGGTTGAGGCATCAGCGCGAGGGACCGAGGTGCCAGAGCGTGGGGCCGCGGCGCCGGTGCGGCGAGCTGCAGCACGGGTGCCCGCGGTTCGGTCCGGGCCGTCGGGGTCTTCCGTGGGGACGTCGAACCAGTCCGGCCCGCCGGCGCGCTCCGCGAGGCCGGTCGACCAAGGGTCGAACTCAGCTGGTTCGGCGGAGCCGAGGCGGCTGGATCTGCTCGCGCGGCCGCTGGTCTCGCCAGTGCGGTTACTGGATCCGCCCCGGCGCGCAGGCGACCCTCCAGTTCGGCCAGCAGAACCTGCTGAACGACCGGTGGAGCCTGCCGTGCGGCCGGCACTTCCATCAGCGCGTCCGTCCGACCCGGTAGACCGTCCGCCGGACCCTACAGAGCGGTCGCTGGGGCCTGCGGAGCGGTCGCTCGACTTGGCGGGGCGACCGGTGGGGTCGCCGTCTCGGAACCATGGGAGGGGTTGGACGGGTGGGCGTTCTGCGTCTGGGTCGGGCCCCGCCGGTTTCGGCGGGGTGATTCCCGAGAGTCCCCGGCGGACTCCGTCGGGCAGCTCCGGTAGGGATTTCTTGGAGCTGCCTCGACGGTCGGCGCCGGGAGCTGGGGTGTGGTCAGAAGTCGACATCGACCTCGGCCGGCGCGGCGGCGTCGGCCGGCTTGTCCACCACTGGGCCGATGCCCATCTTCTCCTTGATCTTCTTCTCCAGCTCGTTGGCCAGATCGGGGTTGTCGCGCAGGAAGTTCCGCGCGTTCTCCCGGCCCTGGCCGAGCTGGTCGCTCTCGTAGGTGAACCAGGCGCCGGCCTTGCGGACGAAGCCCTGCTCCACGCCGAGGTCGAGCAGGCTGCCCTCGCGGCTGATGCCCTGGCCGTAGATGATGTCGAACTCGGCCTGCTTGAACGGCGGGGCCACCTTGTTCTTCACGACCTTGACCCTGGTCCGGTTGCCGACGAAGTCGGTGCCGTCCTTGAGCGACTCGATCCGGCGCACGTCCAGCCGGACCGACGCGTAGAACTTCAGCGCCTTTCCACCGGTCGTGGTCTCCGGCGAACCGAACATGACGCCGATCTTCTCGCGCAGCTGGTTGATGAAGATCACGGTCGTGTTGGTGCCGCTGACCGCACCGGTCATCTTGCGCAGCGCCTGGCTCATCAGCCGGGCCTGCAGACCGACGTGGCTGTCACCCATCTCGCCCTCGATCTCGGCCCGGGGCACCAGCGCGGCGACCGAGTCGATCACGACGATGTCGACCGCGCCGGAGCGGATCAGCATGTCGGCGATCTCCAGCGCCTGCTCACCGGAGTCCGGCTGCGAGACCAGCAGCGCGTCGGTGTCGACGCCGAGCTTCTGGGCGTAGTCCGGGTCGAGGGCGTGCTCCGCGTCGATGAACGCCGCGATGCCGCCGGCCCGCTGGGCGTTGGCGACCGCGTGCAGCGCCACCGTCGTCTTACCCGAGGACTCCGGGCCGTAGATCTCCACCACCCGGCCGCGGGGCAGACCACCGATACCGAGCGCGATGTCGAGCGCGATCGACCCGGTCGGGATGACCTCGATCGGCGCCCGGCCCTGCTCGCCCAGCCGCATCACCGAGCCCTTGCCGCACTGCCGCTCGATCTGCGTCAGCGCGGTCGCCAGAGCCTTTTCGCGATCCCCGGCCTTGCGCTGCTCCGCCGCCGCACTCGCTGCTGCACCAGCCATCAGACTGCCACCTAACCCATCTAGTAATCGGGGCCGCTGTCCCAGCTGCCCGGAGGAATTCTTTGTCGCCAGAGACGGTATGGGTTACGTCGGACAGTTTCGGTGCCACCTGAAATCTGTGGACAACTTCGGCCGATCCGACGAACTCGTACGAGACAAACTAACCCGAACACGTGTTCGAACCGCAACTGACACGCCGAAGTTAACCCAACATCCGCTCTGGCCCGCAGAGTCTCTACCCTGGCAACCGTGACAGAGCGCCCGGACGTCCCTGATTCCGCCGTGGTCCTGGCCCTCAGCCGGGTCGAGTTCGGCATCGACTCGGTGCTGGACGCGCTGCGCACCCAGGACCCGTTCGGCATCCGCAGCGCCCTGACCGAGTACTCCGCCCAGGAGCAACCGAACCTGGCCGAGAAGGGCCTGATCCTGGCGATCGACCGGTTGCTCACGATGAAGGTGCCCGGGCACGCCGAGTGGCCGACACTGCCACTCGCGAAGCGCTGCGACTGGTGGGTCGAGCGGCTCGGCGGGTTCGCCGCGGTCGCCGCCGGACTCCCCCGGCTCAGTGGCGCCGCTGCCGACGCCCTGCCGATCAAAGACACCCTGGGCGCCGCAGTACAGGCGATGGTGATCGGTGCGGTCTGTCGCGAGTACGGCGTGGAAGCGCATGCCGATCGCACTGCGGTGATCGCCAGGGTGCTGACCTCTCGCCCGATCACGCCGGACGCAGTGCTCGAGTACGACGACCCCACTGCGGCCGGTCAGGATGTGGCCAAGCAACTGGGCTTCGGTGACGAGTCCGACGAAGCCGGGCTGCGCAAGGGCGTTCGACTGGTCTGGCGGATCAGCAAGCTGCTCGGCGGCCTCGGTGACGTGTTCGAGGACCGCCCGCGCGGCAGTATCGGCGCCAGGATGCTCGGCAAGGTCCCAGCCATCGGTGTGGTCGGCGGCTTCTTCGACGAGCGCAAGGGCATCCGCAGAGCCGCCTACGCCGCGGCAGACCTGCTCACCACCGGCAGTTTCCGGGTCAAACCGGTCTGACCGGGCACAAACCCTTGTCCGCGGCCTGCCTCGCGCTGGAATGATCTGCCCATGACCGCGATCGTGATCGTCCAGCCGGACGGGTCCTGGCCGGCACAGTACGACAAGACGGCCGAGACCATCCACCAGATCCTCGGCGGTACTGCGGTCCGCATCGACCACATCGGCTCGACTTCGGTGCCGCGGCTCCCGGCCAAGGACATCCTCGACATCCAGGCGACCGTGGCCACCGAACCAGAGCTGGACGAGGCCGCGCAATTGCTGGCAGCGGCGAACTGGGAAGTACGGCCGCCGCGCCGGGACCATCCTGTGCCAGGCCTACCGCAGGACGAGTCCCAGTGGGTCAAGCGGATCGTGGTCGAGCCCATGTACCGGCGCAGGGTGAACCTGCACATCCGGGTGGAAGGCCGTGCCAACCAGAGGTACGCGCTGCTGTTCCGGGACTATCTACGTGCCCACCCGGACACAGCCACAGCGTACGGCGAGTTCAAGCGGCGCGCAGCGATGCTGCCCTTCGACTCTGTCGGCGGCTATGCCGACCTGAAGGACCCAGTGTGCGACCTCGTTTATCTACCTGCCGAGGAGTGGGCCGCACGGACCGGCTGGACTGCCTGATCAGGTTGCATATCCGACAGTGAGCGCAGCACTACGTAGTGCTCGTTGACGCGGCTCCCAGCAGCCACCAGTCTGGACCAGGGGCTTGCCGGCGTGACCCGGCGTACGACGGGCAGGCGGTTCCCGAGGGGGCGTGATTCGGGATGGCTGGTGTGGGGCGGCTCGCGGCGTTGCCGTGCGGCAAGGTGTCGAAGTGGATAGTGCTGGCGCTGTGGATCATCGCGGTCGGCGTCTGCGTCAGTCCGGCGAGCAAGCTGACCGGTGCGCAGGAGAACGACGCTGTGGCCTGGCTACCGGGCAACGCCGAGTCCACCGAGGTACTGAAGGCGACAGCCCAGTTCTCCTCGCCTGACGAGATCCCTGCCGTGCTGGTCTACGAACGGCCCGAGGGAGTCACTCCGGCGGACCAGCAGGCCGTCGCGAGCCACGTCGGGCAGTACGGGAAGCTCCAGGACGTCGACCGCGACGTGATCGGACCTATCCCCTCGGAGGACGGCAAGGCGTTGCAGGTGCTCGTGCCGATCAACGCTGGAGCAGGCGGCTGGGACACGATCGGCGCAAGGGCCGACGACATTCGCCGCGTGGCGGCCGACCGGCCTGACGGCTTGTCGTTCCACCTGACCGGGCCGGGTGGGTTCGCGGCTGACTCGCAAGAGGCCTTCGCCGGCATCGACGGCAAGCTGCTGTACTCCGCGGCCGCGGTCGTCATCATCATCCTGCTGCTCACCTATCGCAGCCCCGTGCTGTGGTTGTTGCCGCTCATCTCGGCCGGCACCGCGCTGTTCGCCGCCCAGGCAGTCATCTACCTCCTGGCGACCAAGGCAGATCTGACTGTCAACGCACAGAGCGCAGGGATCCTGACAGTGCTCGTATTCGGTGCGGGGACGGACTATGCCCTGCTACTGATAGCGCGCTATCGAGAAGAGCTCCGTCGACATCAGGATCGCCACGAAGCGATGGCCTTCGCACTGCATCGGTCTGGCCCGGCCATCTTCGCCTCTGGTTCGACTGTTGTCGCAGGGATGCTCTGTCTGTTGCTGGCCTCGATGAACTCGACCAGCGGCCTCGGACCGGTAGCAGCAGTAGGCATCGTTGTCGCACTGCTGGCCATGCTCACACTGCTGCCGGCACTGCTCGTGGTGTGCGGTCGCTGGGTGTTCTGGCCGCTCCGGCCGACCTACGGCTCGGAGGACCACACAGAGACGAGCCTGTGGGGACGGATCGGCCGCCGCATCGCAGTACGGCCGCGGCTCACCTGGGTGACAACCACTGTCATCCTTGGCGCTGCAGCGCTCGGCATGCTGACGCTTGACGCCAACGGACTGACGAACGAAGAGTCCTTCACCGGTACTCCGGACTCGGTGGTCGGCGAGAAGATCGTGGCCGCCCACTTCCCTGCCGGAGCGGGCAACCCACTCGTGGTGGTGAGCAACGCCGATCAGGCGGCAGCAGTCCGTACTGCGATGTCCTCCACGCAGGGGATCGCGCAGGTAGCCGAGCCGAAGGTCTCCGGCGGAGTGGCATACCTCGAAGGCACCATGACGGACGCAGTCGACACCCAGGCGGCCAAGGACACGGTGGATCGCGTGCGGACCGCAGTACACGCAGTGCCTCGCGCTGACGCCCGGGCTGGTGGTGGTGCTGCGATCCTGCTGGACACACGGCGAGCGTCTGATCACGACAACAAGGTGATCATCCCCGTGGTGCTTGCCGTCGTGCTGCTGATCCTCGCTCTGCTGCTGCGGGCCATCGTTGCTCCGCTGTTGCTGGTGGCAACGGTGGTGCTGTCGTTCGGCGCAGCGCTGGGCCTCAGTGCATTGGTGTTCCATCACCTGCTCGGCTTCGAGGGCGCGGACACCTCGCTGCCGTTGTTCGTCTTCGTCTTCCTGGTTGCCCTAGGCATCGACTACAACATCTTCCTGATGACCCGGGTGCACGAGGAGTCGAAGGTCCACGGCACCACGCGCGGTGCGCTGATCGGCGTCGCAGCGACCGGTGGGGTGATCACCTCGGCCGGGCTCGTCCTGGCCGGCACCTTCGCCGTACTGGCCACCATGCCGGTGGTCGCGTTCGCGGAGATCGGTCTCGCGGTCGCGCTCGGTGTCCTGCTGGACACCATCGTGGTCCGCTCGGTACTGGTGACCGCGCTCAACCTGGACATCGGCAGGCACCTGTGGTGGCCGAGCAAGCTGGCCGCGAAACGTGATCCGGAGATCGTCGACGAACTGCCCGAACCGGAGCCCGAGCGGTCGATGGCCGGCAGCTGAGCCGGAGCTCAGCCTCGCCAGGAGGAAGCTGAGCGGGGCTTCAGCGCTCGCTGGGAGGCAGCTGGAGGTGAGCCCAGACGGCACGCCACACGGTCTTGGCGTGCTCCCCCTCGGCCAGTGCCTCGGTGACCGTACGACCACCGAGGCCACTCACCACCTGGGTCTCCGCCCAAGTGCGCGAGTAGGCGGGACCTAGATGGCGATCCATCCGGTCCCAGAACTCCGTCAGCCTCATGCCTGCCCGTCGTTGTCCGGACGGTCACTGCCGCCCTGTTGTCCACCCTGTTGCGGCGGCTTCCCCCAGCCACCTTGCTGCGGCGGCTGACCCTGCTTAGGCGGCCCCTGCTGCTGGGGCGGTCCCTGCGGGGGCTGCTGCTGAGGCGGTTGTCCCTGCGGACCAGGCTGTCCCCAACCGCCCTGACCCTGCTGAGGCGGCTGCCCGTACTGCGGCGGCTGACCCCACTGGCCCGGCTGCGGCTGACCTGGCCGCTGCTGACCAGGGTACTGACCCGGCTGCGGTTGACCCGGGTACTGCGGCTGCCCCTGCGGCTGCCCCTGCGGCCCAGGACCGCCCGGTTGACCGTGCTGCGGTCCGCCCGGCTGCTGCTGCCCGTACTGCGGTCCGCCCGGACCCGGCTGGCCATACTGACCCTGGCCCGGCTGACCGCCGTACTGGGGTCCCCACTGGCCCTGCTGCGGCTGACCTGGGTACTGCCCGTACTGGCCGCCGTACTGCTGCTGTTGCGCGGCCGCCTTGCGACGCCGCAGTACGAGGAACACCACGCCGGCCGCGATCAGCAGCAACACGATGATGAGAATGACCGCCCACAGCGGGAAGCTACTGCCGGTCTCAGAGGTCAGGTCGACGTTGCCGAGCTTGTCGAGGCTGTCGTACGTCGCGGTGCTGCCGCTGACCTTGGCACCGGAGTCGTGCGCGGTGATCTTGCCCGGCATGCTGATCTTGAAGCTGATCACCGGCGTACTCCCGGCCGTGGTAGTGCCCAGATCCATTCCCTTGACGGTGACGTGGATCTTGTCGCCTTCCTTGCGGAACCCGACGCCGTCGTCCGTGCTCGTGCCCATCTTGCTGAACGGCACGTTGTCGAACTTGCAGTCGGACCCGACGTACTTGTCGTCCTCGTAGGACTTACAGGTGACGCCGTCGGTGGTGGTCTGTTTGATCCCCTGCTCCACCTGCTCGCGGATCTTGTCGAGCGACTGGCCGCTGGACTCGACCAACTGCATGTCGACCCCGATCTTCATCGACCCCGAGACGGTCTCGTTCGAGTGCACCTCGAGGTCGGCATCGATCTTCACGCAGCCGGTCAGCGCGACCAGGCAGGCCACGATGAGGAGCGCAGCACGCAGGCGGTTCTTCATGTCGCCGATCATTCCAGAAGATGGGGACACTTCGGCGGCCGGTGTCACCGCCCCGAAGTCATGGTGCGGAAACTGTCGGCGGCACCCGGCAAGATGGGGGACGTGCAGAGATCCACCGCGTTCAGCCGGTTCTCGCCCGCGACCCGGGCGTGGTTCGGCGACGTCTTCGAGGCGGCCACCCCGGCCCAGCTCGAGGCGTGGGACGCCATCACCGCGGGCCGGGACGCGCTGGTCGTCGCCCCGACCGGTTCCGGGAAGACGCTGGCCGCCTTCCTCTGGGCGCTCGACCGGCTGGCCACCGTGCCGCCACCGGACGACCCCAAGCTGCGCTGCCGGGTGCTGTACGTGTCGCCGATGAAGGCCCTCGCCGTCGACGTCGAGCGAAACCTGCGGGCTCCGCTGATCGGCATCCGCGAGACCGCCCGCCGACTCGGTGAAGCCCCGCGAGACGTCGAGGTAGCGGTCCGCTCCGGCGACACCCCGGCGAACGAACGGCGCCGGTTCGCGACCAAGCCGTCCGACATCCTGATCACGACTCCCGAATCGCTATTCCTGCTGCTCACCTCGCAGGCACGCGAGTCGCTGCGCGGCGTGGAGACCGTCATCGTCGACGAGGTGCACGCCGTCGCCGGCACCAAGCGCGGCGCGCATCTCGCCCTGACGTTGGAGCGCCTCGACACGCTGCTGCCCAAGCCCGCCCAGCGGATCGGGTTGTCGGCGACCGTCCGGCCGGTAGAAGAGGTGGCCCGGTTCCTGGGTGGCGAGCGGCCGGTGACTGTGGTGCAACCCAAGTTCACCAAGCAGTGGGACCTGAGCGTCGTCGTGCCGGTTGAGGACATGGCCGAGTTGGCCAACACCGAGATCGAGACTTCCGGCTCCGCAGCCGGGCCGCCGCGGCATGCGTCGATCTGGCCGCACGTCGAGGAGCACGTGTTCGACCTGATCTCGGCGCACACCTCCACCATCGTCTTCTCGAACTCGCGCCGCCTCGCGGAGCGGCTGACAGCCAGGCTGAACGAGATCGCGGCCGAACGGGCCGAGCTGGAGCTGGCGGTCGAGGGCTCCCCCGCGCAACTGATGGCGCAATCGGGTGCATCGCTCGCCGCGCCGCCGCTGATCGCCAAGGCTCATCACGGATCGGTGAGCAAGGAGCAGCGCGGACTGATCGAGGCCGATCTGAAGTCCGGCCGACTCCCCTGCGTCGTCGCGACGAGCAGCCTGGAGCTCGGCATCGACATGGGCGCGGTCGATCTGGTCATCCAGGTCGAGGCCCCGCCCTCGGTCGCGAGCGGCCTTCAGCGGGTCGGTCGCGCCGGACACCAGGTCGGCGCCGTCTCGCGCGGGGTGCTCTTCCCCAAGTTCCGGGGTGATCTGGTCGACACGGCCCGTGGTGGTCCAGCGGATGCGCGACGGCCTGATCGAGAGCCTGCACATCCCGGCCAACCCGCTCGACGTCCTCGCCCAGCAGATCGTCTCGATCGTTGCCCTCGACACCATCGACGTCGAGGAGCTCTACACCCTCGTACGCCGGTGCGCCGCGTTCGCGAGCTTGCCCCGCTCGGCGTACGACGGGGTGCTCGACATGCTCTCGGGGCGCTACCCGTCGGACGAGTTCGCCGAGCTGCGGCCGAGGATCGTCTTCGACCGGGTCAGCGGCGAGATCTCCGGCCGGCCGGGTGCGCAGCGGCTGGCGGTCACCAGCGGCGGCACGATCCCGGACCGCGGTCTGTTCGGCGTCTTCCTGGTCGGCGAGTCCACGAATCACCGCGTCGGCGAGCTGGACGAGGAGATGGTCTACGAGTCGCGCGTCGGCGACGTGTTCACCCTCGGCGCCTCCAGCTGGCGGATCGAGGACATCACCCACGACCGGGTGCTGGTCTCCCCCGCGCCTGGTCAGCCCGGGCGGCTCCCGTTCTGGAAGGGCGATGCCGTCGGCCGTCCGGCTGAGCTCGGAGCAGCGACGGGCGCGTTCGTGCGGACGATGGCCGCGCTGCCGGCCGCGAAGGCGGTCAAGCGCGCCCGCGACGCGGGGCTCGACGAGTTCGCGGCCAACAACCTGGTCGCGTATCTGGCCGAGCAGAAGCAAGCCACCAGCCGGGTTCCGGACGACATCACCATCCTGGTCGAGCGGTTCCGCGACGAGCTGGGCGACTGGCGGGTCTGCATCCATTCGCCCCACGGCGGTCAGGTCCACGGGCCTTGGGCGCTCGCGATCGCAGCCCGTTTGCGCGAGCGGTACGGGATGGACGCGCAGTCGGTGTCCGGCGACGACGGCATCGTGCTGCGGCTGCCGGAGACGGACGAGGCGCCGCCTGGCGCCGAGCTGGTGCTGTTCGATCCGGCGGAGATCGAGGACATCATCACCGCCGAGGTCGGCGGCTCCGCGCTGTTCGCCGCGCGCTTCCGTGAATGCGCGGCCCGAGCGCTGCTGCTGCCGAGGCGCAACCCTGGCAAACGGTCGCCACTGTGGCAACAGAGGCAGCGATCGGCGCAACTGCTCAGTGTCGCCAGCAAGTACGGGTCGTTCCCAATCGTTCTGGAGACCCTGCGCGAGGTGCTGCAGGACGTCTACGACCTGGACGCGCTGAAGGATCTGCTGACCGGAATCGGCGAGCGCCGCATCTCCGTGGTCGAGGTGGAGACGACCGAGGCATCACCGTTCGCCAAGTCGCTGCTGTTCGGTTACGTGGGCGCTTTCATGTACGAGGGCGATACTCCGCTCGCCGAGAAGCGCGCCGCCGCACTGTCGCTGGACCAGGGCCTGCTCGCCGAGTTGCTGGGTCGGACCGAGCTGCGCGAGCTGCTCGACGCCGAGGTCGTGCTGCGCACCGAGGCCGAGCTGCAGCGGCTGGCCGAGGACCGTCGCGCCCGCGATGCGGAAGGGCTGTTCGACGTACTACGGATGGTCGGACCGCTCTCGGTCTCCGAGGCAACCCAGCGATGTGTCGACGGCGCCGATCCAGAGACCTGGTTGACCGAGCTGGCCGCCGCCCGCCGAGTCGTCCGGGTCCGGATCGCCGGCGAGCACCGCTGGGCCGTGGTCGAGGATGTCGCCCGCCTGCGCGATGCCCTGGGTGTGCCGCTGCCGCCTGGTGTGGCCGAAGCTCACGCGGAGCCAGTGGCCGATCCGCTCGGCGACCTAGTCTCGCGGTATGCCCGAACGCACGGGCCGTTCCGAGCTGTTGACCTCGCCACGCACCTCGGGACAGGCGTCGCGGTCGTGACCGACGCACTTCGCCGGCTGAGCGCTGCCGGACGAGTGGTCGAGGGCGAGTTCCTGCCCGGCGGCATGGCGATGGAGTGGTGCGACAGCGAGGTGCTGCGGCTGCTGCGACGCCGGTCTCTCGCCGCGCTTCGCAAGGAGGTCGAGCCGGTCGACCCCGCGGTACTGGCCCGGTTCCTGCCCGCCTGGCAGGGCATCACGAGCAGCCGAGGACGCGGGTACGACGTGCTGCTGGGCGCGGTCGAGCAGCTCGCAGGATGCGCTGTGCCTGCGTCTGCGCTCGAATCGATCGTGCTCCCGTCGCGTGTGCCTGGGTACCAGCCATCCATGTTGGACGAGCTGACTGCCACCGGTGAGGTGATCTGGGCCGGCGCGGGTTCGCTGCCGGGCACGGACGGCTGGGTCTCACTGCATCTGGCGGACAACTGCGATCTCACGCTGCCCGATCCGGATCCGACCTTCGAACTGGGCGAGACCCATCAGGCTGTGCTCGACGCCCTGTCCAGCGGTGGCGCGTATTTCTTCCGGCAACTCAGCGATCTCGTCGGCTCGACCGCCGGTGTGGTCGATGACGAAACGATGGTCGGCGTGCTGTGGGACCTGGTCTGGGCCGGCCAACTCACCAACGACACCCTGGCGCCGGTTCGCTCATTGGTCGGAGGGGGCCGCGGCAGCCATCGAACCCGCCGTACTACGCCTCGCGCACGCCCCGGTCGCACGCTGCGGCCAGGACGCCCTGCGATGCCGTCGCGCAGCGGCCCCCCGAACGCCGGCGGCCGGTGGTCGTTGCTTCCCGAACGCAATCCGGATGCCACTCGCCGGGCGCATGCTGCCGCGGAGACGCTGCTCGACCGGTACGGGATCGTCACTCGGGGTTCGGTGATCACCGAGCGCACGCCGGGTGGGTTCGCTGCCGTCTACAAGGTGCTGAGCGCCTTCGAGGAGTCGGGTCGCTGTCGTCGTGGGTACTTCGTTGCCGGGCTCGGTGCTGCCCAGTTCGCATTGCCCGGCGCGGTCGACCGGCTACGGGCGATGGCGGAGCTGCCCGGAACCGCTGGCACCCCCAATCTCGGTCCGGCCGGTCCTGGTTCCGCCGGTCTTCGCTCGGCGGGTCGTGCTGGGAAGGAGGAGCCGGCCGCGCGAGCCGTAGTACTGGCTGCCTCGGATCCGGCTAACCCCTATGGGGCCGCGCTGCCATGGCCTGAGCGGGACGGGCACCGGCCAGGGCGGAAAGCAGGGGCGCTGGTGATGCTCGTGGACGGTCGGTTGATCGTGTACGTCGAGCGCGGTGGGCGGACGGTGCTGAGCTTCACCGAGGATCCCGAATTGCTGCAGCCGGCGGTTGACGCGCTGGCCTTGGCGATCAGGGACGGTCATCTGGGCAAGCTGAGTGTGGAGACAGCTGACGGCGAGCAGGTCCGGCATACGGCGTTCGGGGATGCCTTGGCCAAGGCCGGCTTCCACGCGACGCCGCGGGGCCTGCGATTGAGGGCGTGAGCGATGCCTGAGGGCGACACCGTGTGGCGGGCGGCGAAGCGCCTGAATCAGGCGCTGGCCGGGCAGGAACTGGTCCGGACGGACTTCCGCGTGCCGACGCTGGCGACGACCGACCTCAGCGGCCGGACGGTGCTGGAGGTAGTTGCACGCGGCAAACATCTGCTGACCCGGTTGTCCGGCGGGCTGACGATCCATACCCACTTCCGGTTGGAGGGCAGCTGGCATCTGTACCGGGCAGGCGAACGATGGCGAGGCGGACCCGACTTCCAGGTGAGAGTCGTCCTGGAGACCGCGAACTGGACAGCCGTCGGATACCGCCTGCCGGTGCTCGAACTGGTGGCTACCGACGCCGAAGACGACGTGGTCGGGCACCTCGGACCCGACCTGCTCTCCCCCGACTTCGACCGTTCCACCGCGATCGCGAATCTCGCCGCCGAACCGTCAAGGACCATCAGCGAAGCGCTGCTGGATCAGCGCAATCTGGCCGGGATCGGGAACTTCTACCGCATCGAGGTGTGCTTCCTGCTCGGGCTGCACCCCTGGCGACCCGTCTCCTCGGTCGACCTCGGCGCGGCCGTCGATCTCAGCCGCCGGCTGATGAAGGCGAACCTCCGCAACGGCACCCAGGTCAGTACTGGCGTGGATCGCCCGGGCCGGCGCACCTGGGTGTTCGAGCGAGCCGGCAAACCCTGCCGCCGCTGCGCCACCACGATCCAGACGGCCCCGATCGGAGAACCACCCCGCGAACGCGTCACCCACTGGTGCCCGGTCTGCCAACCCGCCCTCTGACACCTTCACCGAAGGTGAACCAGTACCGCCGGGTCGGCCCCAGCCAGGTTTCCCGGATGTCCTCCAGTACGCCGCCGTTGCGCTCGATCGTCCGCGCCGAAGCCAGGTTGTCCTCGTCGCAGGTGACGAGGACTCGGTCCATCCCCTGCTCCCGGGCGACCTCGAGCACCCGGCCGAGGGCCCAGGTCGCCAGTCCCCGTCCGCGCGCCGACGGGCGGACGCTGTACCCGATGTGGCCGCCGCCCTCGAGCAACTTGTCTGTGAGTGTGTGCAGGAGCGTGACCGCGCCGAGGTACTTGCCGTCCTCAACAATCCATCGGTAGGTCGCATGCGCCCGGTCGAGCTTACGAGAGTCGTCACTCGACTCTCTCAGCCGCTCGACCCAGGCGCTGAACCCTTCGACCGTGACCACGTCGTCCCCGGCCTCGTGCATGCCGGTCCCTTCCTGGTACTTGCCGCCCCACTCCGCCGACGACTCCAGCCAGGACCCGTGCAACTCGACTGTCGGCTCGATCAGCTCAGGCATGGCGTGATCCTACGGGGACTGTGGATAACCCGCCGCACCCGTGAGAAGCCGGATATCTTCTCTGACGCATCGAACATTTGTTCGGTTTCGAGAGGGGAAGATATGTGCTTCAAGTGCGGTGGGATGACCGGCGACGAGTACGACCGGCGGCTTGGCCGCGACATCATGAGACACGGGTGGACGGTGCAGCACGTGGACGGCGACGGGGATCGCAATCCGTCCTTCGCCTACACGCTGGGGCTGAGCCTGCACGGGCATCCGGAGTTCATCGTCTTCGACTGCTTTCCGAACCCGGCCTATCGGGCGCTGGAGCCGCTGGCGATCGCCGTGCTGGCCGGCCGCCGGTTCGACGAAGGGGGCGATCTCAGCGGGCTGTATGTCGGCCGTCCGCAACTGCTTCGGCTACCGGACTCGACCACCCATCTGCTGACGGCCAACGACATGTTCAGGCAGCCGGGTGGACCGCCGATTCGCGCGCTGCAACTGCTGTGGCCGACCTCGGTACGGCAACTGGCCGACGTGATCGACCGGCCGGACCGGGACGAGGAGGCGCGGTGAGCCCGCTGACGGCGCGCAGAGACAGCCGGCGAACGAAGTACGGGGTGACGCCTGGAAAGGCGTCTGGGCAGCGGGCAGCGGGCCGCTCAGGCCGCCGAGGCGACAACCGCGGGCTCGATGCTCGGGTGCGCCAGCACCAGGGCCTCTTCGCGGGCCAGATCTTCGCTCACTTCGGCGAAGATCGTCGACAGCGGCACATCCAGCGCCGTGCAGATGGCCGCGAGCAGCTCACTCGAGGCTTCCTTCTGACCGCGCTCGACCTCGGACAGATAACCGAGACTCACCCGGGCATCGGCAGACACCTCGCGCAACGTGCGCCCCTGGCGCAGCCGCTTACGCCGCAGGACGTCGCCCAGCAGGCCACGAACCAGCACCATGAGGTTTCTCCCTTCCGCCTGTCGGACCGAACCTACTCGCACGGTAGCTCGGTCGTGAGGACCAACGGTACCCGTTGCCGGGTCACTACTCCTCGCAATGTCCAGCTTCGGTGCGCCGTGCCAGTCTGCCCTACCTGTTCCCATGCTGGTCTCAACACACCGATCAGGCTGGTTCTTCCGCCACCAGTTCGACGGCCAGTTCGAGAACACCCTGGACGCTGCCCCTTCGGACCGCCTCCCGGTCACCGCTCAGGGACAACTTGCGGACCCGAACGCCCGTCGGTCCGGCGACTCCCACGTAGACAGCGCCCGCCTCGATGCCGTCCTGCGGGTCCGGTCCGGCCACACCGGTGGTCGCCAGCCCGTAGGTGGCCCCAAGCCGCTCCCGTACGCCGGAGGCGAGAGCTGCGGCCGTGTCCGGATGAACCGGGCCGACGTCCGCCAGCAGGTCCGCCGGGACACCGGCGAGCGTCGCTTTCAGGTCGGTCGCGTAGACGATCACGCCACCTCGATAGATCGCCGAGATGCCGGGCACGTCTGTCAGCGCCGCACCCACCATGCCGCCGGTCAGCGACTCCGCGGTGGCAAGCGTCGCGCCTCGCTCCCGCACCAATTCGATCAGCTTGTGCAGAGCGGCCTGAGATTCGTCGCGGGTCATGGCAGCGGACGCTTGGCGGCCGCGCGGAGGCGGAGGGCCCGGCCGACGTAGTCCAGTCCCGTGACGAGGGTGACGATCACGGCAGCGGCCATGAAAACGACGGCGGTCCAGTGCAGGACGGCCACCGAGTGCCAGGGAAGGAGGTAGAGGCCCAAGGCGATCGCCTGCAGGACGGTCTTCAGTTTGCCCCCGCGGCTGGCCGGCATCACGCCGTGCCGGATCACCCAGAACCGGAGCGCGGTCACGCCCCATTCGCGCACCATCACGACGATGGTCACCCACCACGGCAGGTCGCCGAGGATGGACAGCCCGATGAACGCGGCCCCGGTCAGTGCCTTGTCGGCGATCGGGTCGGCGATCTTGCCGAAGTTGGTGACCATGTTCCAGCGCCGGGCGATGTCGCCGTCGAACCGGTCGGTGACGATGGCCACCACGAAGGCGGCCGTCGCGAGCAGCCGGTTGCCGTCGGCACCGCCACTGTCGCGGAGCAGCAGCCAGACGAACAGCGGCACGAGTACGAGCCGCAGCACAGTCAGCGCGTTGGCCACGTTCCAGGCACTCGGCGCGCTGAGCGGGCCGGCGGCCGCGCGCGGCACCGGGTTCGTCGGCGGGATCGTCACGCGGTCAGGTTAGCTGCCGGGACGCCTTCCCGGGCGGCCACGTGCGCGGCGAACTCGACGATCAGGTCCACTCCTTCGCTGCCGACCACCTCGGCGGTAACCAGGTCACCGACACCCAGACCCTCCGGAAGGTCCGTCAGGGTGCACGAACCGTCGACCTCGGGGCCCTGATGAGCGGCGCGACCCTCGGCCGTGTCGCCGTCGATCGACTCGATCAGGATCTCGACCGTCTCGCCGATCCGGGCCTCGGCGCGGGCCGAGGTCACGTCCTCCGCGAGCCGGGTGACCCGGTCGAGCCGGGCGGCGATCGTGTCCTCGTCCAGCTTGCCGTCGTACGTCTCCGCCTCGGTGCCGTCCTCGTCCGAGTACCCGAACACCCCGATCGCGTCCAGTCCGGCGCGGGCGAGGAAGTCGCAGAGAATGTCCACATCCTCCTCGGTCTCCCCCGGGAACCCGACGATCACGTTGCTCCGGATGCCGGCGGTCGGCGCCTGCGCACGGACCAGCTCGATCAGCTCCAGGAAACGCTCCGCGTCACCGAACCGGCGCATCCGCCGCAGCAATGGCCCAGAGGCATGCTGGAAGGAGAGATCGAAGTACGGGACGACGCCGGGCGTCGAGGCCATCGCGCTGATCAGCGTCGGGCGCATCTCGGCCGGCTGCAGGTACGACACACGTACCCGGGTCAGGCCGGGGACGGCCGCGATCTCGCCGACGAGGGTCTCCAGCAACCGCAGGTCGCCCAGATCCTTGCCGTACGAGGTGGAGTTCTCGGAGACCAGGAAGACCTCGCGGACGCCGTTCTCGGCCAGCCAGTGGGCCTCGCCGAGCACCTCGGTCGGGCGACGCGAGACGAACGCACCGCGGAAGGCGGGGATCGCGCAGAACGCGCAACGACGGTCGCAACCCGACGCGAGCTTCAGCGGCGCCATCGGTCCGCCGTCGAGACGGCGACGCATCACCCGAGGGCCACTGGCCGGCGCGGACTGCAGATCAGGGGCATCGATGGTCAGCTCACGCTCGGAGGCCTTGACCGTCCGGCCCTTCAACTCACGATCCGTCGCGCCATCGGTGAGTTCGGCTCGGGTGACGCCCGCGGCCTCGAGCTCGGCGTCGGTCAGGTCCTGGCCGTCGAGCACACCGAATTCACGGCTCACCGGAGTCAGCGGGCGAGCAGCAGCGTCGCCATGGCCCGGGAGCGCGACGCCGGTGGCGGCGGCGCGGTCGGCCGGGGCGAGCGGCAGCAGTTTGCGGCGGTCGCGCGGGACGTGGGACTGATGCTTGTTGCCGGCGAGGATCGAGCGCAGGCGCTCGGAGATGTCCGCGTAGTCGTCGAAGCCCAGCACGGCGTCGGTCTCGGGCAGGGCCTCGGCCAACTGCTCGCCGTACCGCTCGGCGAGGCAGCCGACGGCCACCACGGCCTGGGTCCGGCCGGAGTCCTTATAGTCGGATGCGGCCAACAGCGTGTCGACCGAATCCTTCTTGGCAGCCTCGACGAAACCGCAGGTGTTCACCACCACGGTGTCCGCCTCGGCGGCATCGTCGACGAGGCGGAATCCGCCGGCCTCGAGCCGGCCGGCCAGTTCCTCGGAGTCGACGTCGTTGCGGGCACAGCCCAGCGTGACCAGGGCGACGGTGGTGGGAGTGTTAGTCATCACCCACGAGTATGACTGCTCCGCCCACCCCACAGAAACCAGCCACCACCCAGTGCGGGACTACTTGTCCTTTTGGATGGCGCCGGTGGGGGTGATAGTGAAGCGTTTGGACTTCGGGGCGGCCGGCTTGTCGTTGATGTGGATGGTGATGTTGGCCAGCGAGCCGAGGGTGACCCGGATGGAGCCCGGGTAGACGACGGTCTGCGAGGAGCCGGGACCGAGAAGGCCCTGGAAGAGCTTGAGGCCGTGGAAGTTCCGCAGGGTGACGTACGAGCCGTCCTTGGTGGCCGTGAGGGTCAGCTTGACCTTCTTCGTCACCGGCTTGGCCGGCTTCACGGGTGGCTTCGCGACCGTCTTGGTGACGGTCGGCTTGGCACTCGGCGTGGTCACGGCGACCGTCGGCGTGGTGCGCGACGCGTTCGCCTCGACGTCGCTGGGCAGCGTGAAGAGACGGATCATCCCCCAGCCCATCAGGCAGACGAGGATCGCACCGACGACGAGCGTCCAGCGCGGTCTGGCGGGGTGCAGGGACGGGCTCTTCGCCGTCAGACGTTCCTCGCGACGGCCCCGATCGGGGTCCACCGCCGGATGCGTCTCGTCGTACTTCGCCAGCAAGACGTCCGGATCGGCCTTCACGACCCGCGCGATCGAGCGGATATGCCCGCGGGCATAGAAGTTACCGCCGCAGCGGGCGAAATCGTCGGCTTCCATGGCGGTGAGCAGGCCGGATCTGATCCTGGTCGCGGCGCTCAACTGCTCGATCGTCATGCCGGCCCGTTCGCGGGCCGCCATGAGCTCAGTGCCGATGCTCACGTCCTCACCGCCTCTCCACCGTCCGCATGTTCTAGGGTCCGTCGACTTCACTAGTCAACGGTCGCGGGCCGACGGGGTCACGCCAGGCTCAGGGTTGTTGCCTGATCAGAGTTGTTCCCTGACCGGACATCTGGCGTCTGCGAGCATGTGCAGCGCCTGCACCACGTCCCCGTTCGACGGTCGCGCCGTCAACCCGAACGGTACCGCGAGAGAAGTCCCGGTCAACCGACGGTTGGCATCGGTCACCTTGCGAGTCGTCGACGACATCGCCGCGACGACCGGTCCCGGATCCAGCAGGTGCACCGCGATCCGGCCGTCGTCGAGCGGGTGCCGGCGCCGCAGTACGGTCACTTCTTCGATCTGCTCCCACCGGGTGCCGATCCATTCGTCGCGGATCCGCAGCCTGATCCCGACCTTGTCGGCGACGAACAGGTCCCCGACCGTCAGCGCCCGGACGCAGACCACCGCGAGTGCGGCGAAGCCGGCCCGCGGCGAGCCAGCGCAGTACGCCGGTGGCGCTGGTCGAGGCCGACGCGGCGAAGCCGATCGCCACCAACGCGGCGCCGGCTGCCAGCGCGCCGTGCACCTTCTGCGAGCCGCGGATCGTGAACTCCTGAATCCCGGCGTCAGCGTCCACAGTGTGGGCCTGGGGCATCGTGGATGAGGCGGTCACGGGTCACTCTCCTCGCAGTGTGGCGACGAAGTCCTCTAGGTCGTCCGGTTTCACCAGTACGTCGCGGGCCTTCGATCCTTCACTCGGCCCGACCACGCCCCGGCTCTCCAGGATGTCCATCAGCCGGCCCGCCTTGGCGAAACCGACCCGGAGCTTACGTTGCAGCATCGAAGTGGAGCCGAACTGCGTGGAAACGATCAGCTCGGCCGCCTGGACCACCAGGTCGAGGTCGTCGCCGATCTCGTCGTCGAGGTCCTTGCTCGGGCCGGCCACGGCGGCGACGTCCTCGCGGTACGTCGGCTGCAACTGCTCCTTGCAGTGCTCGACCACGGCCCGGATCTCGTTCTCGGTGACCCAGGAACCCTGGATCCGCATCGGCTTGCTCGCACCCATCGGCAGGAACAGACCGTCACCCTGACCGACCAGCTTCTCCGCGCCCGGCTGGTCCAGGATGACTCGGCTGTCAGCAAGCGACGAGGTGGCGAAGGCGAGCCGGGACGGCACGTTCGCCTTGATCAGACCGGTCACGACGTCGACCGAAGGCCGCTGGGTGGCCAGCACCAGGTGGATACCGGCGGCCCGGGCCAGCTGGGTGATCCGGACGATCGAGTCCTCGACGTCGCGCGGCGCGACCATCATCAGGTCGGCCAGCTCGTCGACGATCACCAGCAGGTACGGGTACGGCGTCAGCACCCGCTCGCTGCCCGGCGGCGGCTTCACCTTCCCGCCGCGCACCGCCTTGTTGAAGTCGTCGACGTGCCGGAAACCGAACGCCGCCAGGTCGTCGTACCGCATGTCCATCTCGCGGACGACCCACTGCAGCGCCTCGGCCGCCTTCTTCGCGCTGGTGATGATCGGCGTGATCAGGTGCGGGATGCCCTCGTAGTTGTTCAGCTCGACCCGCTTGGGGTCGACCAGCACCATCCGGACCTCGTCCGGAGTCGAGCGCATCAGCACCGAGGTGATCAGCGAGTTCACGAACGACGACTTACCCGAACCGGTCGCACCCGCGACCAGCAGGTGCGGCATCTTCGCCATGTTGGCGACGACGAAGCCGCCTTCGACGTCCTTGCCGAGCCCGGCGATCATCGGGTGATGGTCGTTGCGGGCGGTCGCGGACCGGATCACGTCGCCGAGGCTGACGATCTCCTTGTCGGTGTTCGGGATCTCGATGCCGATCGCGGACTTACCCGGGATCGGCGACAGGATCCGGACGTCGGCGCTGGCGACCGCGTAGGCGATGTTCTTGCTCAGCGCGGTGACCTTCTCCACCTTGACCGCTGAGCCGAGCTCGACCTCGTACCGGGTGACTGTCGGGCCACGGGTGTAGCCGGTCACCTGCGCGTCGATGCCGAACTGGTCGAACACCTCGGTCAGCCGGTCCACGACGGCGTCGGACGCCTTGGTCCGGGCCTTGTGGACCGAGCCGGGCTTCAGGATCTGGCCGTCGGGAAGTGTGTAGGTGATGTCGCCGGACAGGCTCAGCTGCTCGACGCGTTGCGGAATCGGCGTGTGCGGCGGCGGCTCAGGGGCCGGCTCGGCCTGGGCGGCCGAGGAAGGCTTCATGGCGGCCGCGACCGCGCCGTAAGCAGGCGGAGCGCCGGCCCCGGCCTCGCCGTCGACGTCGTACGGGTCCTCCTCGGCAGCGGCCTTCTTGCGGCCACGCTTGGAGATCTCACGGCCCTCGAGCACCGGGGAGTCGTACGGCTTGACGGTCGGATCAGCGTCGTCGTCAAGGATTGCCTTCGCCCGGCGCTCCTTGCGAGTGAGGCGCACAGTCTCATCCGCCGCAGCCGACACCGACGGAGCATCCGCAGGAAGCTCCGTGCGTCCCAGCAGCACATCGGCGGCTGCACGGACTCGCAGCGGGATCGCGTAGATCGGCGTACCGGTGACCACCAGTGCACCGAAGATCGACAGCAGCACGAGGAGCGGCGCTGCGACGTACTGCGTGAGCAGGTCGGACAGGAGCGACGAGACGACGTACCCGATCGCGCCACCCGCCTCCTGCAAGGTGCCGTCGTCAGGGTTGCCCGGACGCGGAATGCCGTTGGCGATGTGGACCAGGCCGAGCACACCGAGGCCGATCGCCGTCCAGCCGATGACCTGGCGTCCGGCCGGACCGTTGCGGTCCGGGTGGCGCAGGGTGCGCAGGGCAATGAACAGGAGCATCAGCGGGACGGCCCAGCCGAGCATTCCGACGCTCCCGGCGACCACTGTGCGTACTGCGTTGCCGACGGCACCTGGGAGCTCCCACCAGATCGCGGCGGCCACAACGACAGCCAGGCCGATCAGGGTGAGGCCGGCGCCGTCGCGGCGGTGGGCCGGGTCGAGGTCACGCGCGCCGTGGCCGACACCGCGGACCACACTGCCGAGCAGGTGCGCGATCCCGATCCAGCACTTCACGAAGCCGCGGCCGAGGTACAGCATCGTGGCCGCGAACGGCCCCGCTCCGGCGGATTGGGACGCACTGGGACGCGCAGTGGTGGAACCACTGCGCTTCTTCGTGCTCTGCCCACGCTTCTGGGCGCCTGAAGGACGGGAGCGTCCACCAGCTGCCGACCGGCCCGTTGCCGGGCTGTTGGCTGCCGACTTCCGCGCCCGCGCCGGGGAAGACGTGCGGGTCGCCATATCTAGCAGGCTACCCCGACAACCACTCGAGTCACACGTGTCACACGCCGATCACGCTGCCCCATCCGTAGCGTCACGGCGCGAACACCGGGGCCTGACAGCGGCTCCCGTCAGGCGCCGGTGACGCCGTCGAGGTGTTCCCGAACCAGGTCCGCGTGACCGCAGTGCCGGGCGTATTCGCCGATCAGGTGGAGGTAGATCATCCGCAGCGACGACACCTCGCCACTGAAGGTGAACTGCTCGTCCAGCGACCGGCCGGCGACCGCTTTGTCGGACAGCGCCCATTCCTCGATCAGACCCTCGTACTCCGCTTGAGCGCGCACCGGGTCGAGCAATTCGAAGTCCGCATCCTTACCGAGCTCCGGAGCGAACAGCGGCTCGGCCGGTGAACCGTCGGCGAAGTGGATCCGGAACCAGATCCGCTCCACCTTCGTGGCGTGCCGGATCAACCCGAGCAGCGACAGGGTCGAAGGCGCCGCGGGCCGCTCGGCCAACTGCTCGGCGGTGAGCCCGGCGCACTTGTGCAGCAGCGTCGCCCGGTAGAAGTCCAGGTAGCCGGCCAGCAACTCCCGCTCGGGCGCAACCAGCGAACCCTCGGGACGGACGACTTCAGGTGCGATCCAGGTCATCCGCGCATCCTCTCCCGCGGGGGCCTCGCGGCACCAATCCTTAACCGGCGGCGACGAACGACAGCCTGCGGCAACCCCCCGCATCTCATCATGTGTCGCAATGTCTCATCAAGCGAGATAGATGCTGGCGCAAGGAGCGGTCTGTTGGTTACCGTCTTCGGCAGGTCATGAGTGTCAGCGTCAAGCCCCGGCTCGCTGGCCGGCAACCCTCCTCCGCGGTGGGGTGCCCCGGGTGAGGACCCGGCCGTTCGGACACCCCGATCGGCAAGTGCGGACTTCCCGGGAGCAGCAGCATGTCGATCCTCTCCATCCTCGAGCCCTCCAACGCGATCAGCGCGAGGCCGACCACCGTCCGGCTCACCAACGGCAGCATTCCTGCCACCGTCGGCTCGGACCTGCTGGTCCCACTGGCCGACGGCCGGGTGACCGACTACGCCAACTTCGACCACGGCGCCAGCGCCCCGTGTCTGGAGTCGGTGCGTGCCGCCGTCGAGGCCGCCCTGCCGTCGTACGCGTCGGTGCATCGCGGCAACGGCTACGCGTCCCGGATCACCACCCAGTGGTACGAGCGGGCCCGTGCCGAGGTGCACGGCTTCGTCGGCGCCCGCGAGGACGACCAGGTCATCTTCACGCGGCAGACCACCGACGCGCTCAACCTCCTCGCCCGTGCGGTCCCGGCCGACGCGACCGTGATCGTGTTCGAGTCCGAGCACCACGCGGCCCTGCTCCCCTGGCCGGCCGAGCGCACCGTCCGCCTCGCGGCGCCGAGGTCGGCGAACCAGGCCGTCAGCGCCGTCGCGGACGCACTCCGCAACGCTCCTGAGGGGCCGCGGCTGGTCGTCGTCACCGGCGCCTCCAACGTCATCGGCGAGATCTTCCCGATCGCCGAGATCGCAGCGGTCGCCAAGGCTCACGGCGCCCGGGTCTGCCTCGACGCTGCCCAGCTGGCGCCGCACCGCGTCGTGAACATCGAAGACCTGAACGTCGACTGGGTGGCTCTGTCGGGCCACAAGCTCTACGCCCCGTACGGCGCTGGCGCGCTGATCGGCCGCGCCGATTGGCTCAACGCAGCCGACCCCTACCTGTACGGCGGTGGTGCGACGGCGACCGTCGAAGCAGCAGGCACCGTCTGGAACCAGGGACCGGCAAGGCACGAGGGCGGCTCCCCCAACGTCATCGGCGCGATCGCCCTGGCAGCAGCGTGTGCCGCGATCACCAAGCACCGCGAGGCCATCGAGCAGCACGAGCGCAGCCTGCTCGCGCGGCTCCGGACCGGCCTGGCCCAGCTGCCCGGCGTAACGACGTACTCGATCTTCGGTGCGGAGGCTGACCGTGTCGGCACCGTCTGCTTCACCGTCGACGGCATCAGCTCGACGCTGGTTTCAGCAGCACTCGCAGCGGAGTACGGCGTCGGCGTGCGCGACGGGAAGTTCTGTGCGCACCCGCTGGTGGGCCACTTGCTCGCCGACTCCCCCGAGCACGGTACTGCGGTCCGCGCGAGCCTCGGTCTGGCTACCACCCGCGAGCACGTCGACCGCCTGGTCAACGCGATCCGCACCCTGACCACCAACGGCCTCACCAACGCCTACGAAGAGACCGCCCACGGCTGCCAGCCCACCAACGACCCGCGCGACCTGGTAGCCCCGCGAATCTGGTGACACCGCCCTCCTCCTACTGCTCAGGAGGAACGAGACCTGTGTGGTGAGCAGCGAACGCCAGCAGGTCGGCCCATTCGGACGCAACCATCGCGGCGGGTTTTCCGAAGCCGTGACCCGTGTCGACCTCGATGCGGGTCAGGACCGGAGCAGAGCCCGCCTGTGCGTGTTGCAGGGTCGCCATGAACTTGTGGCTGTGTAGCGGCACGACGCGATCGTCGTGGTCGCCGGTGACGACCAGAGTCGCCGGGTACGTCGTACCGTCGTGCAGGTTGTGCAGCGGCGAGTAGGCAAGCAGGTCCTCGAACTGCTCGGGATCGTCAGGCAGCCCGAAGTCGGAGGCCCAGGCGGCGCCGACGGTGAAGAGATGGAAGCGCAGCAGGTCCATCACGCCGACACCGGGCAGCGCGACGGCGAAGAGGTCCGGCCGCTGAGTCATCACAGCGCCGACCAGCAGCCCGCCGTTGCTGCGTCCGTGGATCGCCAACTGCGCGGCCGTGGTCACGCGGGTCTTCTGGAGGTGCTCGGCAACGGCGATGAAGTCGTCGAAGACGTTCTGTTTGTTCTTCAGCCGTCCCGCCTCGTACCAGGCGCTGCCGTACTCACCACCGCCCCGTAGGTTGGTGATCACCAGTACGCCACCGGCCGCGAGCCAGGCAGGCCAGCCCGGCCTGTAGTCGGCGAAGATCGGGACGCGGAAGCCGCCGTAGCCGTACATCAGGGTCGGCCGCGGCTCGGACAGATCCCGGTCGGCCCTGCTGATCACGAAGTACGGCACCTCACGGCCGGGCTCCACAACCCGGGTCACCGTGATCTCGGGCGACACGAACGCCTGCCCGGCAGGCACCAACGAGGGCAGCGGCCGGATGTCGCCGGCCCGAGGCCGACACGACGTACG
The DNA here is from genome assembly GCF_014217565.1 of Kribbella qitaiheensis. NCBI lineage: Bacteria > Bacillati > Actinomycetota > Actinomycetes > Propionibacteriales > Kribbellaceae > Kribbella > Kribbella qitaiheensis. The sequence continues at coordinate 7,486,993 of NZ_CP043661.1, read as the reverse complement.
ACAGCGTCGGCTCGGTACTGGACGACAAGCCGATGAACAGCTCGTCGTACTTCGCGCCGGCGGTCACGTCGACCAGCCCGCCACCCGCCAACGGCACCGAACGCGCATTGCCGCCGTCCAGGTCGTGCAATCTGAGCTCTGGTTGGGCGTCGACCAGGTACAGCGTCGCCAGCCCGGCTGATGTCGCATAGACGGAGCTCAGCGTGTCCGCAGCTTCAGGGATCACATCGGTGAAGACGCCGTCGAAGTCACTGCTGACCAGCCGGCCCCGAGGCGCGTCCCTGTTCGTCCGCAGGATCAGCCGGTCTCCCGCCATCCGGACGAAGCCGATCTCGTCGGCGAACTCGTCGACGACCTTGATCGGCTCGCCGAGGCCGTCGAAGCCGATCGGGTAGAGCCACAGCCGAGTGGCCGCGTCCGTACCTTCGTTGAGCTGAACCACCACGTACCGGTCGTCGTCGGACACGGTCGGCGACACGAACATCCGCGGGTTGTCCGGGAAGCTCAGGATCAGCTGGTCATCGGCCTGCAGCGTACCGATCTTGTGCAGCTTCAGTTGGCCGCCGCCGAGCACCTTCGTCTCGGTCCCCTCGCTACGGCCGCTGGCGGGATAGTGCGAGTAGAGGTACGCCGAGGAGTCGGGCAACCAGGTTGCCTCGGAGAACTTGGCTTCGGTGACGACGTCGTCGACCTCCGCGCCGGTAGCGACCTCGAGCAGCCGGAACGTGGTCCAGTCGCTACCGCTCTCGTTGATGCCGTAGGCGAAGTAGCGGCCGTCCGGGCTGACAGTGAAGGTCCCGAGTGAGTCGGTGCCGCCTTCGGACAGTGTGTTCGGGTCGATCAGCACGCGGCCGCCTTCGAGCAGCGCGGCGAGCGAGTCCGCGACGTACACGACGTCCTGGGCTTTCGTCCCGTCGTTACGGCCGACGAAGAACCAGCCGCACTTCTGCACCGGCACCCCGGCGCGCGGCCGGCGCAGGATCGCGGTCATCGCCTGCTGGAACCACTCCCGCTCGGCGTACTGCGCGAGCACGCTCTGGGTAAAGGCGTTCTGCCTGCCGACCCAATCCTTCGTCTCGGCGGCATCGGCGTCCTCGAGCCAGCGGTACGGATCGACGATCTGATGGCCGTGCAGGGATTCGGCAACGCTCTCGTCGCGACGGCTTTCGGGGTAGTCGGCGGTCATGATTCCAACCTAGTACGCCGTTCGCCGAGAGCTGAGGCGGTTTTCCCTTGCACGTCAGTGCGGCTGCAGCTCCTTACGCCACAGCACAGTGCCGTAGAGGTCGCGGAGCGAGACGGTGAAGGCTCCACTGTGCGGGTCGATCTCGACGTGACCGAAGAACTGGTTGCCACCGCTCGGCGGCTGGCTCGGGAAGTCCGCCGCCTTCTGGAACTCGACCTTCGGGCCGAAGGTGGAGTCGAGCGCGTTCGGCCCGAAGGTGCCCGCGTTGACCGGACCGGCGACGATCTCCCAGAACGGGTCGAAGTCCGTGTACGCGGCGCGCGACGGGTCGTAGTGGTGAGCGGCGCAGTAGTGCACGTCCGCGGTCAGCCAGACCGTGTTGCGCACCTTGCGCCGCTTGAACTGGCTCAGCACCCAGGCGATCTCGTGCTCACGACCACCAGGCGCTCCGGCCAGCCCATTGGCGACCGCCTCGATCTCGGTACCGTCCGGGACCAGCAGGCCGAGCGGCATGTCACTGGCGATCACCTTCCAGGTCGCCTTGGACGCCGCGGCCTCGCGTACCAGCCAGGCAGCCTGCTCGGCGCCGAGCATCGCGACCGGTCCGGCGACGCCGGGAGCCGGGTTGGCCCCGCGGTAGGTCCGCATGTCCAGGCAGAACACATCCAGCTGCGGGCCGTAGCTCACCTTGCGGTAGATCCGGTCCCGCCCGGCCGTGTGCACCATCGGCAGGTACTCCAGGAACGCCTTCCGGGCCCTGGAGGCGAGCACGTTCACGCGCTTCTCCGTGTACCGGTCGTCGGTCAGGATCTCGCCGGGGTACCAATTGTTCAGCGTCTCGTGGTCGTCCCACTGGCTGATGATCGGTACGTCGGCGTACAGGTCGCGCACGTTGGAGTCGAGCAGGTTGTACTTGTACCGGCCCCGGTACTCCGCGAGCGTCTCGGCGACCTTGGAGACCTCCTCGGTCACCACGTTCTTCCAGACGGTGCCATCGGCAACCTTCTTTGTCGCCTCGATCGGCCCGTCGGCGTAGATGTTGTCGCCGGAATGCAGGAAGAAGTCGGGCTGGGTCTGATGCATGGCCTTGTACGCGATCATGCCGCCGATGTCCGGGTTGATCCCGTAGCCCTGGCCGGCGGTGTCACCGGTGAAGACGAAACTGACCGGGCGGTTGCGACCCGGAGTACTGAAGGAACCGCAGGCGGTCTCGCCGAGGCGGCCGGACGAGTCCTCGAAGCCGATCCGGTAGTCGTAGCGCTGGCCGGGACGCAGGCCACGCAACGGCAGTTGCGCGGTGAAGTCGTCGTCGGCCGAGGTGACCGGGCCGCGGAGCCGGATCGCCCGGTCGAAGCGGCCGTGGCTGGTCAGGTCGACGACGAGGCGCGACCGGCGGTCCGTCCGGGACCAGACAACGGCCGAGTTCGAGGTGACGTCGCCGCTGGCGATCCCCGACGGCAGGGCCGGCCTGGCCCGGCGTACGACGGCGGGTGCCGCGGCGGCGGTGGCTGCTGTGGCGGCGGGAAGGGCGAGCGAAGCGCCCGCGGCGGTGCTGGCGGCCAGGAGCTGGCGGCGGCTCAAGTTCATGCTGCCGAAGGTGCTCCTCCGGAGTGACGACCAGGTGACAGCTGGGCGAATTGCCTGACAACTCAGGCCGGGTGGTCCGGGGCTTGTCCTGACCCCGATGATGGAGGAACCACAGGGTGGAAAGGGAGCACCGGGCCATGTCACGAGAACGCCGACTTACCCAGGTCTTCATCGAGCTGGCCGACACCCTGGTGGCCGAGTTCGACCTGGTCGATTTCCTCGGCCGGCTCGCCGAGGCGACCGTCGAGCTGCTCGACGTGGACGCCGCCGGACTGATGCTGACCGACGACCACGGCGTACTGCACGTGATGGCTTCCTCCGACGACCAGGCCGAACTGCTGGAGCTGTTCGAGCTGCAGCACGACCAGGGACCCTGTCCAGAGTGTTTCCGGACCGGTACGCCGGTGCTGAACGTCGATCTCGACCGCTGGCCCGAGTTCGCCTCGGCCGCGGCGGCGGGTGGTTATCAGTCCGCTCACGCGTTGCCGCTGCGTCTCCGCGGCCAGGTGATCGGAGTGATGAACCTCTTCCGCTCCTGCCCGGCACCGCTGGGCGCCGAGGACGCCGCCCTCGGGCAAGCGCTCGCCGACATGGCCACGATCGGTTTGCTGCATGAGCGGGAGGTCCGCGGCCACCAACTCCTGGCCGAGCAGTTGCAGCACGCTCTCAGCAGCCGGGTCGTGATCGAGCAGGCGAAGGGCATGCTGGCCGAGCGAGCCGGTCTGACGCCGCCCGACGCCTTCACCGCGATGCGCACCTACGCCCGTCGTACCGGCTGTGGACTCACCGCCGTGGCGACCGGTGTGCTCAACGGCACACTCCGAACCTCATCCTTAATGACCAGTTAAGCCCCTTCCGGTTGCGTACGACCGGCGGAGGTGGTTCCGTTGCAAGGACAAGCCACAGTTCTCGTGGCGCTGCCCCGGACCCGGTAGCGCATCGACTGATGCACCGCCGGACGGAGCCACCCCCTTTGACGCAACTTGTTGCCGACGAACCGCGCCCACAAGGAGCTCAAGAGCGACACGCGAGCCTCTACAGCGACCTCTTGAACACAGTCCGTGAGCTCGGCCTACTCAAGCGCCGGCACGGGTACTACTGGACGCGGATCGGACTCGTCCTGGCCGCGCTCGGCGGGGTGATCACCGGATTCATCCTGCTGGGCGATTCCTGGTTCCAGCTGTTGATGGCCGGTGCGCTGGCGCTGGTCCTGGTCCAGGTCGCGTTCCTCAGTCACGACAGCGCGCACCGGCAGATCTTCCACTCGGCCGCCTGGAACGACTGGACCGCGCGGCTGCTGGCCGGTGGGCTGGCCGGGATGAGCATCACCTGGTGGCGCAACAAGCACAGCAAGCACCACAACGCGCCGAACCAGCTGGGCAAGGACCCCGACATCGACATCGGCGTCGTCGCCTTCACCCCCGACCACGTTGCCCGGCGTACCGGCCTGGCCAAGTGGCTCGGCGATCGCCAGGGCTGGCTCTTCTTCCCGCTGCTGACGCTCGAAGGTCTGAGCCTGCACGTGGCGAGCCTCCAGCATCTGCTCCGGCGCAGCGCCACCAAGGTCGAGCGGATCGAGGCAGCCATCGTGCTGTCCCGGCTGGGCCTCTACGTGGCCGCGCTGCTCATCCTGCTGCCGATCGGCAAGGCCAGCGCGTTCCTGGGCCTCCAACTGGCCGTCTTCGGCGTTTTCCTCGGCGCCTCGTTCGCGCCGAACCACAAGGGCATGCCGCTGGTACCGAAGACGATGAAGCTGGACTTCCTGCGTCGCCAGGTGCTGATGTCCCGCAACATCCGCGGCGGAGTGCTGACCGACTTCGCGATGGGCGGTCTGAACTACCAGATCGAGCACCACCTGTTCCCGAGCATGCCGCGGCCGACCCTGAAGCAGGTCCAGCCGATCGTGCGCGAGTACTGCGAACTGCATGGCGTGAAGTACACCGAGGTCGGTCTGTTCGAGTCCTACGAGATCGTCGTCGACTACCTCAACAACGTCGGCCTGCGGGCCCGGGATCCGTTCCAGTGCCCGCTGGCCACGCTGTATCGCAACTGATCAGCTCGACGGCGGAATCTCGCCCGAACCACGGATCGTCAGTTTGACCGGCACCCGGACCGTCCGCCCTGGGCGGTGCGGTTCGGGGAGCCGCTCGGTCATCAACTGGATCGCCGTACGCGCCATCACGTCGGCGGACTGCGCCACCGCGGTCAGGCCCGGGCTGAGCAGATCGCCGAGTGCAAGGTCGTCGAACGACACCAGCGCGACCCGGTCCCGCCTTCCGGCCATCCCCCGCAGTACTTCGGCTGTGGTCATGTTGTTCGCCGAGAGGATCGCGGTCGCGGGCTCCGGACGATCCAGCACCGCGGACAGCGTGATGCCGATCCCCTCGGTGGTCGGCTCGGACAGGTGCACCAGGTCCTCGTCCACGTCGATCCGGTGCCGGGCCATCGCGGCCCGGTAGGCGACGACGCGTTCGCGGGAGGTGAAGATCCGCTCGTCGTCACCGAGGTAGGCGATCCGGCGATGCCCCTGCCGGATCAGGTGATCGATCGCCTGGTCGATCCCGCCCGCGTTGTCGGCGAGTACGGCGTCGGCCTCGATCCCGTGCGCCGGCCGGTCGATCGTGACGACCGCCATCCCGGCGTCCACGTGCGGAGCCAGGTACTCCTGGGTCTCGCCGATCGGCGCCATGATGAGTGCGTCCGGGCGCCGGGCAACGAACTCCAGGCAGACGTCCCGCTCGCGCTCCGGGTCCTCGTCGGTCAGCCCGATCATCACGACCGAGCCGCTGGACCGGGCCCACAGCTCGACCGCGCGACCGAGCGAGGCGAAGAACGGGTCACCGATGTCGCGGATCACCACGGCGATCGTGCCGGTCTTGCCGCGCCGCAGCATCCGGGCGCTCTCGTTCGGGGTGTAGTTCAGGTCCTTGATCGCGGCCTGGACCTTCGCGGTCAGCTCCGGGCTGACGTTCGGCTCCTCGTTGACCACCCTCGAGACGGTCTTGAGCGCCACGCCCGCCCGGGCCGCGACCTCTTTCATGGTGGGCCGGCGCTGCCCGGCTCCGTTGACACCAGTGATGCTCACAGGCCCACCTCTCGTTAGCTTTCCACGACGACCGGGATGATCATCGGCCGGCGACGATGCGTGTCGCTGACCCATTTACCGACCACGCGGCGGATGACCTGCTGCAACTGGTACATGTCGTCCACCCCGCTCCCGATCGCCTTCTCGATCTCGGCCTCGATCTTCGGCTTCAGGTCGTCGAAGACACTGTCGTCCTCGGCGAAGCCCCGGGCCTGGATCTCCGGTCCGGCTGTCAGTTTGCCGGTGACAGAGTCCATCACGGCGATCACCGAGATGAAACCCTCGTCGCCGAGAATCCGCCGGTCCTTCAGCGAAGTCTCCGTGATGTCGCCCACTGTCGAGCCGTCGACGAACACGTACCCGCACTCGACCTTGCCCGCGACCACGGCCTTGCGGTCGATCAGATCGACCACCACGCCGTCCTCGACCACGACGACGTTCTCAGCCGGTACGCCGGTCTGCCGGGCGAGCTCGGCGTTCGCGTGCAGGTGCCGGATCTCGCCGTGCACCGGCATCACGTTGCGCGGCTTGACGATGTTGTAGCAGTAGAGCAACTCCCCCGCCGACGCGTGACCGGACACGTGCACGAGCGCGTTCCCCTTGTGGATCACGTTCGCGCCGTGCCGGGTCAGCCCGTTGATCACCCGGAACACCGAGTTCTCGTTGCCGGGGATCAGCGACGACGCCAGTACGACGGTGTCGCCCGTCTGGATCTGTACTACGTGGTGGTCGTTGGCCGCGATCCGCGACAAAGCCGACATCGGCTCGCCCTGCGACCCCGTCGAGACCAGCACCACCTGCTCCGGCGGGTAGTTCTCCAGCTCGCGCATGTCGATCAGGGTGTCGCCGGGAACGGTGAGGAAGCCCAGATCCCGGGCGACGGCCATGTTTCGCACCATCGAGCGGCCGACGTACGCGACCTTGCGGTGGTGCTTCACGGCGGCGTCCATCACCTGCTGGACGCGGTGCACGTGGGAGGCGAAACAGGCGACGATGATCCGCTGGTTCTTCGCCTTGCTGAAGACGCCGTCGAGCACCGGCGCGATATCGCGCTCGTGGGTGGTGAAGCCGGGCACCTCGGAGTTGGTCGAGTCCACGCAGAACAGGTCGACGCCCTCGTCACCGAGGCGGGCGAACGCGTTCAGGTCGGTGATCCGGTTGTCCAGCGGCAACTGGTCCATCTTGAAGTCACCGGTGTGCAGGACCAGGCCGGCCGGCGTCCGGATGGCAACGGCCAGCGCGTCGGGGATGGAGTGGTTGACCGCGACGAACTCACACTCGAACGGGCCGAAGGAAACAGTCTCGCCCTCGGCCACGGTCTGCTGCGGCACGTTGCGGTGCCGGTGCTCCTTGAGCTTGCCCTCCAGCAGCGCCAGGGTCAGCTGCGAACCGACCACCGGGATGTCGCCACGCTCGCGCAGCAGGTACGGCAGACCACCGATGTGGTCCTCGTGGCCGTGCGTCAGGACGACCGCCACGATGTCGTCCAAACGCTCCCGGATGGGCTGGAAATCCGGGAGGATCAGGTCGACACCGGGCTGGTTCTCGTCCGGGAACAGCACTCCGCAGTCGACGATCAGCAGCTTGCCGTCGTACTCGAAGACCGTCATGTTCCGGCCCACCTCACCGAGGCCGCCGAGCGGGATGACCCGGAGCGCGCCGGGCGCGAGCGGGCCGGGAAGGGTGAGATCCGGGTGGGGGTGACTCATGCAATCAGTCCTGCCGTCTTGAGGTCGGTGGTGAGCCCGTCGCTCTGCTCGGCGGTCGCCTCGATCAACGGCAACCGGACGGTCGCGTGCTCGATGACCCCGGCCAGCTTGAGCGCGGCCTTCACCATGATGGCGCCTTGGGTTCTGGTCATGATCGCCTCGACGGCAGGCGCCAGCCGCCGGTCGATCTGTCGCGCGGTGGAAAGGTCGCCGCGCACGACCGCGTCAATCAGTTCCCGGTACGGCTCGCTCGCGACGTGGGCGACCACGCTCGCGATCCCGACCGCACCGATGGCGAGCCAGGCGAGGTTCAGCTCGTCGGCACCGCAGTAATAGAAGAGGTCGGAGTTGGCCAGCACCTTGGTGGTGGCGGCGACGTCGCCCTTGGCGTCCTTCACCGCGACGATCCGCGGGTGCTCGGCCAAGGCGAGCAGCGTCTCGGTCAGGATCGGTACGCCGGCGCGGCCGGGGATGTCGTACACCAGCACGGGCAGGCCGGTGGCGTCGGCGACCTCGGTGAAGTGCGCCTTGATGCCTTCCTGCGGGGGCTTGTTGTAGTACGGCGTGACGACCAGCAGGCCGTGGGCACCAGCGGCCTCGGCGGCCTTCGCCGACTCGACGCTGTGCGCGGTGTTGTTGGAGCCGACACCCGCGATGACCATCGCGCGGTCGCCGATCGCGGCGAGCACCGCCTTGACCAGCTCGACCTTCTCCGCGTCGGAAGTGGTCGGCGCCTCGCCGGTGGTGCCGTTGATGATCAACGCGTCGTTGCCCTGGTCGACCAGTTGGGTCGCGACCTTCTGCGCAGCATCCAGATCGAGCGAGCCGTCAGGGGTGAACGGGGTGATCATCGCCGTGGTCAGGCGGCCGAAAGGCAGCGCCTGGGAGGCGGAGGATGTGCTTGAAGACATGGGGCTCAGATTACCGCTCCACACGCTTCGACAGATGAGTAGGCCTGGTAGCTGTCCGCTCGGGGGTCCGGGCAGCTACCAGGCTCACTCGTCCTATCGTCACGGCCCAGGAAGTCGTTACAACTTCTTCCAAAAAAGTTCGAAAAACTTTCTGCGGACACTCTGTGTGCTTCGATGACCACTATCTGTTGACATCCCGGCTTGTTGACACCGGAACCGCTAGCGTTCGGGGCGTCTCTACGCCGATGACTGCTCCCAAGTCCACCCCCGCTGCGAGCCTGACGATGGTCGTGGGCGCCATGCTGGCGGCGATCCCGATGATCACGCTGGCGATGTGGTTCGTGCTGGCGACCGACGGCATCGGGGACTTCCCGCGCGGCTGGGCGCCGATCCCGATCGGCGCTGTCCTGGCGTTGCCGTTGGTGGCCTGGGAGGCCTGGCCGGGCCGCCGCAACCAGCTCCGCTTCGCCGCCGCGCTCGAATCCGCCGGCCACCCGTCGTACCTGCTCGGCCGCCCGCAGGAATACTGACCTGTACTACGCGCCGCCGGCGATCCAGACCGATGTGGTGGACCAGATCGTGTTGACCAGGTCGCGCAGGATCGCCCAGGCGCCGGGAAGAAGCAGGACGCCGCCGAGGATGAGGGCCGGCGCGATCAGGAGGTTCTCGACCCAGCCGCCGGTGCGGAACCGGAGGTGGCGGGGTAGACGAATCTCGTACCAGGTCTCGCCGCGGATCGGGAGCGGCCAGAGCCAGGGACAGCCCGAGCGGGTGAGGCTGTCGCCGAGGCAATGCACGAACATGCCGAGGGCGACGGCGACGCCGATCCAGCTGCCGATGTCGGCCAGGCCGGCCTGCAATGCGTCGGCGGCCGTAGTACCGGGTAGTGCGTCGGCCGCAGCGTCTGGGAGAACCGCGTTGGCGATCGACCAACCGGCGGCACCGATGGCGGCGAGCACGACCCAGTCACCCAGTACGTCGGCGGCCAGCACCAGGCCGGTCAAGGCGATGGCGAGCACCGCCCACTTGCCACCACGCTCCCCTCCTGCCCCTGCCAGAAATCCAAGAAGCAGCGCGGCCGCGACGGTGTGAGTGGCATGCCGATGCTTACCGGTGCATTCTTCATCGCGCGGACCTTTGGTGACGTTGTAGAGAACGCCGGAGAAGGTGCGGACAGCTCCCGAGACGATCCGCGTTATCGGACCGAGAATCCGAGACGCTTTCGCACCTGGGTGATCGAGGTCAGGCAGCAACGCGTACCCGGCCGTCGCCGCAGCGAACGGCACCACCTCCGCCACCGAGGTCAGCCCAACCAACGGCGCCACCGCAAGCCCCGCACACCAACCGGACAACGCATGCGAACGCCCCATCACGGCGCCCCACCCCCATCACTCGTGAGCCGCCAATCCTCTCAGCGCCCACCGACAAATCCGTGGAGGCGCACGGGGTAAGACGCCCCACCAACCGCCCGACCGGTACCGTCAGGCGTCGAAGTCGAGGGTGACCTTCTCAGTGGTCGGGTGGGACTGGCAGGTGAGGACGTAGCCGGCCCGGATCTCGTCCGGTTCGAGTGCCCAGTTGGTGTCCATCCGGACCGAGCCCTCGACCACCTTCGCGCGGCAGGTGCCGCAAACGCCGCCCTTGCAGGCAAAAGGAGCATCCGACCGTACGGCGAGGGTCGCGTCCAGCACCGCCTTCGCATGCTCGCCGAGCGGGAACGTCGAGCGGCGCCCATCCAGGATCACCGTCACCTCGGCGGCATCCTCGTCGACCGTGGTCTCCTCGACCCGGGCCACCGGCGCCTCGTCGCCGACGTGGAACAGCTCCGCATGCACGGTCTCGCGCGGAACACCCTGCTCCAGCAGGAGTTCCTGGGCGCCGACGACCATCGCGTACGGCCCGCAGAGGAACCACTCGTCGACCGACTTCACCGGCAGGATCGCGTCGATCATCCGGCTCAGCCGATCGCTGTCGATCCGGCCGCTGAAGAGTTCCACCTCGGTGGATTCGCGGGACAGCACGTGGATCAGGTGCAGGCGCTCGGCGTACCGGTCCTTCAGGTCGGCCAGGTCGTCGGCGAACATCACCGAGCCGGCCGTGCGGTTGCCGTAGAGCAGAGTGACCCGGCTCTGCGATTCGACCGCCAGCGTGGTGGCGACCAAGGAGAGCACCGGGGTGATCCCGCTACCGGCCGCGATGAACGCGTAGTGCTTCGCGTTGGCCGGGTCGAGCGGCGTACCGAAGCGGCCGAGCGGGGTCATCACGTCGACGGTGTCGCCCGGCTTGAGCTCGTTCGCGGCGTACGACGAGAACTCGCCGCCGGGGATCCGCTTCACCGCGATCCGCAGTACGCCGGAACCGGCGGCCGAGCAGATCGAGTAGCTGCGGCGGACGTCGTCGCCGGCGCGGCGGACAGTCAGGTGCTGCCCGGCGGTGAACTCGTACTCCGTGGCGAGATCGGCCGGCACGTCGAAGGTGATCGCGACCGAGTCGTCGGTGATCGCGTCGATCGCCCGCACCGTCAGCGGATGAAAGGTGGCACGGCGGCGGGGCAACGTGGTCGTAGTCATTCAGATCGCCTTGCTGTGCTGGTTCATCAAAGGTCTTTGAAGTGGTCGAAGGGCTCGCGGCAGGAATTGCAGCGCCAGAGCGACTTGCAGGACGTGGATCCGAAGCGACTCAGCTCGGCGGTGTCGGGCGAGCCGCACAACGGGCAGCGGATGGTCAGGCTCACCGACACCGGTCCGCCGACCGCGCGGGTCCCGGTCGGCGGCGCGATCCCGTACTCCGTCAGCTTGGCCTTGCCAGCCTCGCTCATCCAGTCCGTCGTCCACGCCGGAGACAAGACCGTTTCGACCCGGCCGTCGACGTGCAGCGATCGCAGGGTGAGCTCGACCTCGTGGCGGATCAGATCCATCGCCGGGCAACCGGAGTACGTCGGGGTGATCGTGACCACGACCTCGTCGCCCTCGTGCCGGACTCCCCGCAGCACGCCGAGGTCCGCGATCGTCAGCACCGGCACCTCCGGGTCCGCGACCTCACCGACCGCGTCCCAGATGCTTGCGTCCGAAGGCTCGTGGGGCAGGACCCTCACCTCTTCGGACGCAACGCTGTGGCGGGTCACCATGAGGCGCCCGGGTGGGAGCGGGCGATGTGCTGCAGCTCCGCGAGAAGGTAGCCGAGGTGCTCCGAGTGCCGGCCGTCACGCCCACCCGAGTGCTGGTACGACGAGGTCGGCACGGTGCAGGTGGATTCCTCGATCACCTGCGTGACCCGGCGAAGCCATTCCTCCTCGAAAGTCGAGGGATCAACGGCCACCGGGAGGCGTCGAACCAGCTCGTCGCCGGCGAAGAGCTCGGCCGTGTAGGGCCACATCGCGTCGAGGCCGGCCTGCATCCGCCCGTGGCTCTCGTCGGTGCCGTCACCGAGGCGCAGCACCCACTGGGTCGCGTGGTCGACGTGGTACGCGACCTCCTTGACGGCCTTGCCCGCGACGCCGGCCAGCGTCTCGTCGGCACAGCCACGCAGCTCTTCGTACAGGAGGTGCTGGTACGTCGCGAAGAACAGCAGCCGGGCGATCGTGGTCGCGAAGTCACCGTTCGGGAGCTCGACGAGCTGCACGTTGCGGAACTCGCGCTCGTCGCGGAAGTAGGCCAGGTCGTCCTCGGACCGGCCCTCGCCTTCCAGCTCGCCGGCGTACTGGAGCAGGGACCTGGCCTGGCCGAGCTGATCGAGTCCGATGTTGCCGAGGGCAACGTCTTCCTCGAGCTGTGGGGCGGCGGCGATCCACTCGGCGGTGCGCTGCGCGGCGATCAGCGCATCGTCACCGAGCCGGAGCGTGTAGGCTGAAAGGTCCTTCATGGTTGGGACAGCGAGGTCGGTCACAGATGGTCCACACCTTCTGGAACCTGGTAGAAGGTCGGGTGCCGGTAGACCTTGTCGCCCGCCGGGTCGAAGAACTCGTCCTTCTCGTCCGGGCTGGAGGCGGTGATGTCGGTGGCGGGCACGACCCAGATAGAGACGCCCTCCTGGCGGCGGGTGTAGACGTCGCGGGCATTGCGGAGCGCCATCGTCGCGTCCGGCGCGTGCAGACTGCCGACGTGGACATGGGACAGACCCCGGCGGGACCGGATGAAAACTTCCCACAGCGGCTCGATCATGCGGCACTCGCCTTCTTGGTGGCCTGCTTCTCGGCGTACGCCGCGGCCGCCTCGCGGACCCAGGCGCCGTCCTCGTGCGCCTTCACCCGGTGGGCGAGCCGCTCCTCGTTACAAGGACCGTTGCCCTTGACAACTTCATAGAGCTCGGCGAAGTCCGGCTGGGTGAAGGAGTAGTGCCCGGTCTCCTCGTCGTACGTCAGCCCGTCGTCGGGAACCCGGATGCCGAGCACGTCGGCCTGCGGGACGGTCATGTCCACGAACCGCTGCCGGAGCTCGTCGTTGCTGTGCCGCTTGATCCCCCACGCCATCGACTGCTCCGAGTGGGTGGAGCGCGCGTCGGGCGGGCCGAACATCATCAGGCTCGGCCACCACCAGCGGTTCAGCGAGTCCTGGGCCATCGCCTTCTGCGCCTCGGTGCCGTTGCACAGCGAGTGCAGGATCTCGAATCCCTGCCGCTGGTGGAACGACTCCTCCTTGCAGACGCGAACCATGGCCCGCGCGTACGGCCCGTACGAACAGCGGCAGAGCGGGACCTGGTTGACGATCGCGGCGCCGTCGACCAGCCAGCCGATCGCTCCGATGTCGGCCCAGGTCAGCGTCGGGTAGTTGAAGATGCTCGAGTACTTCTGCTTTCCGGCGTGCAACAGGTCGAGCAGGTCGGCCCGGTCGACGCCGAGCGTCTCGGCCGCGGCGTACAGGTAGAGCCCGTGGCCGGCCTCGTCCTGCACCTTGGCCATCAGGATCGCCTTGCGGCGCAGCGACGGCGCGCGGCTGATCCAGTTGCCCTCGGGCTGCATGCCGATGATCTCCGAGTGCGCGTGCTGCGCGATCTGCCGGATCAGGGTCTTGCGATACCCCTCGGGCATCGCGTCGCGCGGCTCGATCCGGCCGTCCGCGTCGATCGTCGCCTGAAAGCTGTCCATGGCCGTCAGCATAGCCGACTTGTGACACTTCGTCTGCACAATCGACAAGAAGTGTCACAAGCGTCCGGATAGAGGTGGTAGCACCACCGCGGGAGTGGGCTCAGGCCGCTGGGGCCGGGGCGGCCGCGACGGCAGGATTCTGGGTAACAGCTCAACCCCAACACAGTTTTTGAAAGGGATGAATCCCGTGCCGCCACTGACCTCGCATCCGGCCTCGCCCGGCGCCGACCATCGCGGTCCGGTCCTGGGCGCCGAGCGGGCGCTGGCCCCCGACCTGATCCGCGGCGCGATGCTGCTGATGATCGGTCTGGCCAACGCCGCCAACTTCGCCTTCGCCGGCGGCCCCGGCCTGAACGGGAGCCCGCACGGCCTCGAGCGGATCCTCAACTTCCTCAAGATCACCTTGGTCGACGCTCGGGCCTACCCGGTCTTCGCGGTGATGTTCGGCTACGGCCTCGTTCAGCTGGCCCGGCGCCAGCGGAACTCGGGCGCGACGCCGGGCGCAGTACGGAAGATCCTGCTGAAGCGCCACACCTGGATGATCGCCTTCGGGCTGGTTCACGCGACGCTGCTGTACTTCGGTGACTTCCTCGGCGCCTACGGCATCGTCGGAATCCTCTGCACCTTGCTCCTGCTCAACCGCGGCGACAAGTTCCACAAGATCATCCTGTGGATCTGGGGCGCCCAGGTCGTCTACACGATCGTGGTGGTCGGCCTGACCGCGCTTGCGATCGTGAACACCTCCGGCCCCGCACACGGCATGACGAACAGCCCGAACCCGTCACTGGGCGCCAACAGCTACGGAGCGAGCCTGGTGGACCGGCTGCACGAGTGGCCGGCGCACACGGCGTACGTGACCGGCTTCACCGTGATCGTGTGGCTCGGCATCTGGGCCGCTCGCAAGCAACTACTGGAGAACCCGCGGGACCACCGCACCTTGCTGACTCGCGTAGCGGTCGTCTGCATGAGCATCACCGTGCTGGGCGGGCTTCCGCTCGCACTAGTGGCTGCTGGCTGGCTGCAGGTCGACAGCGCGGCCATGGACTCGATGAACCTGCTGCACAACGTCAGCGGAGAGTTCGGCGGACCTGGGTACGTCGCCCTGTTCGCACTGCTGGTCGGGAAGCTGACTGCTCGTCGCCGGACGCTGAGTCTGCCGGTGGTGGCGATCTCCGCACTCGGACAGCGGTCGATGACGGGCTACCTGTTCCAGTCAGTCTCATGGATGGTGCTGCTGGCGCCGTTCACGCTGAACCTGGGCGACCGGCTCGGCAACACCGCCTTCACGGCAGCGGGCGCGGCGATCGCGGTCTGGACGACCTCGGTGATCGCCGCCTACCAGATGAAGAAGCACTCCTACCGAGGTCCGGCCGAGACCCTCCTGCGGCGGCTGACCTACTGAACCCCTTCGGCGGGGCACCTTCCCGACAGGTGCCCTGCCGAAGGTCTCTCCTGATGATTTGAAAGGATGGGCGGCATGAGCGACGACTTCGGCGTACCGGAACCGGAACACCTGACTTCGATCGGGGCCGCCGAAGACGCGATCGCCGAGTCGAGCGTGCGGTTGGCGCTGCCGGCCGAGGCGGATGCGATCGGTCAGATCCAGGTCGCCGCGTGGCGCCGGGCGTACGAGGGTCTGCTTCCGGCCCAGGTGCTCGCGGACCTCGATCCGGCCCAGTTCTCCACCCAGTGGCGGGCGGCCCTGCTCGTTCCGGGCGAAGCGCGCAACCGGGTGATGGTCGCGCTGGCAGGTCGCACGCTCGTTGGCTTCGCCGCGATCACCCCCTCCGACGACCCCGACGGCGACCCGCGCCACGACGCTCTCGTCGCCGAACTAGCGGTCGACCCCGAAGCCACCCGGGCCGGCCACGGCTCCCGCCTGCTGAACGCGGTCGTCGACACGATCCGCGCCGACGGCTTCAGCCGCGTCACCGTCTGGATCAACGCCACCGACGACGTCCTCCGCGGCTTCTACACCGAGTCCGGCTGGGCCGCCGACGGCGCCCACCGCGAACTCGACCTCTACGGCGACGGCAGCACCCGGGTCAAGCAGATCCGCCTCCACACCGACCCCTCCGAGCGCACCGAACTTGACCTTGCCCCCTAGGTCAACGTTTACGGTGCGGCGATGCATCTGCTCCTGATCTCCGGCAGCACCCGAGCCGCCTCGACCAACACCGCCGTACTGCGAACGGCCCAGCATCTCGCGACCTTCAAGACCACCTTGTACGACGAGTTGTCGGCGCTGCCCGCTTTCAACCCGGACGACGATCGAGACCCCTTGCCTGCCACGGTGACTCGCCTGCGCGAACAGGTCGAAGCGGCCGACGCGATCCTGTTCTGCACCCCCGAGTACGCCGGGGCGCTACCCGGAAGCTTCAAGAATCTCCTCGACTGGACCGTCGGCGGTACCGGCATGGATCGCAAGCCTGTTGCTTGGATCAACGTGTCGTCGGTCGCCGCACCGACCGGCGGGGCCGACGCGCACGACTCGCTCCGCAAGGTCCTCGGTTACGTCAACGCCACCATTGTCGAAGACGCCTGCGCCCGCATCCCGATGACCCGTCAGTCCATAGACCCCGACGGCCTGGTCTCGGCCGCTGCGGTGGTCGCCGGCATTCAACACTGCCTCACAACCCTGACCAATACTCTCGCCTGACTCAGTTCCGTCCCGACCGACAGGTAGTGCACCCCTGCGTACGCCGTACGCGAGGGTCGGGCGCGCTTGAGTGCACTAGAAGCCCGCTGCGATTACCTGTCCGTCGGGACGGCCGTCGGCGGTGAGGTGAGGGTGAAGCGGCGGCGGTATTCGCTGGGTGGGAGGCCGGTGCGGCGGCGGAGTTGGATGCGGAGGTTGGTGGCTGCGCCCAGGCCGCACTGGCGAGCGACCGAATCGAGGCGCACCTCACCTGCCTCCAACAGGCGGCACGCCAGCGCGACCCGCTCCCCCGTCAGCCAGGCGAGTGGCGTCGTACCGAGTTCTGCCTGGAAGCGGCGGTGCAGGGTCGCCTGACTCATCGCCGCGTGGTCCGCGATGTCGGCGACGGTGAGCGGACTCGCGAGCTCGTCGCGGATCCACGCTAGGAGCGGGGCGAGTGAGGTGTCGGCGACGACCGGCACGGGGCGGTCGATGAACTGCCGTTGGCCGCCGTCGCGGTGTGCCGTGTAGACCAGGCGGCGGCTGACCGTGTTCGCGATCTCGGCGCCGTGGTCGCGCCGGATGATGTGCAGGCCGAGATCCAGCGCCGCCGCGCTCCCGGCCGACGTCAGAATGTCGCCGTCGTCGACGAACAGGACGTCCGGCTCCAGCTTCACGGCCGGGAACATCCGCTCGAACGATTCGACCCATCGCCAATGGACTGTCGCTCGCCTGCCGTCCAGGACTCCCGCGGCCGCGAGGGTGAAGGCGCCGGTGCAGAAGCTGACCAGCCGGGCCCCGCGCGCGGCAGCCCGGCGTACGGCGTCAAGCAGGTCGGCGGACGGGGCGGCCTCGGGATCGGGGCGGTTCGGCACGATCACCGTGTCGGCGTCGTCCACCGCTTCGAGGCCCGCGACATCGGTCAGGGTGAAGAAGCCGCCGTGCATCCGCGCGGAGCCGCCCGGCGTACAGAGGGTGAAGTCGTACCAGCGGCGGTCGATCTCCGGCCGGCGGAGGCCGAACAACTCGGTCGCGACACCGAGTTCGAACGGGTTCGAGCCGTCATCCACGATCACCACGACCCGATGCGAGGATTCTTTCGACATGCGCTATTCCTAGCACTCACGCTGCGACTTCGCACCCGGTCACGATGGAGAGGTGACCAACGAACCGATCGATTTGCGCGCCGTCCTGAAGACCTTCGACGATCTCTGGAGCCCGCGGATCGCCGCGCGGATCAACGACTACGACGTCCGCGTCACGCACGTGGCCGGCTCGTACATCTGGCATGTGCACGACAACACCGACGAGTTCTTCCTCGTCCTCGACGGCGAACTGAGCATCGCCCTCCGCGACCCCGACGAGCGGGTCGTCTCACTCACCCCCGGCACGGTCTTCGTCGTACCCCGCGGCATCTACCACCGCCCGTTCTCCGACGCCGGCGCCGACATCGTGGTGATCGACCCCGCCAACACCCCCACCACCGGCGACACCCACGACCCCCTCCCCGACCACATCAAAACCCACACAGGCATCGCGATCGACCAGTAGCGCGGGCGTGGTTGGCGGCAACACGCCATAGCAGTGGCGGGATGTGGCGACGGGCCGGGGGTGGTGCTCGACCGTGAGCAGCTGACGTGACAGATTGCGACGGTCCGAATACGCTTGGCCATCCCTGGAGGATGTATGAAGTTCCGTACCCTGGCCGCCGGCCTCGGTATTTCTGCCCTCTCCGCGACCGCCGTACTGGTGGTCCCCGGATCCAGCGCGACAGCGTCGCTGCAGCCGACGGCCGCCGAACAGACCGGGCCCAACCGCGTCGCCAAGCGTTACCTGGAACAGAAACCGGCGTGGCAGCTGTGCGGCGATCCGGAGCTGAGAACCTCCTGCGCAAAGATCATCGTCCCCCGAGACTGGTCGGATCAGGCGCGAGGCGTCGACATCCAGCTCGCGGTCAGCAAGGGCCGGCGGTCCCGCGAAGGGCAGGGCGAGTCGCGTCGTGTTCGGCAACCCCGGCGGTCCGGGCGGCGCGGGTCTCGGCATGGCGCCGTACCTGGCCAGCCTGAAGGAACTCGCCAAGGATCATCTCGCGGTCGGCTTCGACCCGCGCGGCACCGGCGACAGCGCGAACGTCACCTGCGAGGGCGCACCCGGCTTCTCGATGGACGCTCGCGACCGCGACCCGTGGAACCTCGACCTGATCGCCGAAGCCTCCCGCCTGACAGTCCCGTACTGCGAGGGCCAGTCGCGCGGCCTGCTCCCGTTCGTGAACACCGTCCAGACCGTGCAGGACATGGACCTGATCCGGCAGCTGCTCGGCTACGACAAGATCGACTACGTCGGCTACTCCGCCGGTACCTGGCTGGGCGCGTACTACCAGACCTACTTCCCCACCCACGTCGGCCGCTTCGTGCTCGACTCGAACACGGACTTCACCGGGCCGTGGCTGACCACGTTCATCGCGCAGCCCCAGGCGTTCGAGCGCCGGTTCCGCGAGGACTTCGCGCCCTGGGCCGCGAAGTACGACGCGCAGCTCGAACTCGGCGGATCGCCACGCTTGGTGATCAGGACGTACGAGCGGCTGCGGGCGGCGCTGAAGAAGGAGCCGGCCGTCGAGGAGTTCATGGACGGCTCGGTGAAAATCAGCTACGACCAGAACACGCTCGACAATATCGTCACCGGTGATTTGTATACAAAGATGGATTTCCATTCACTGGCGATCGATCTGGCATTCTTGCGCGGCCTTTCCGAGGCACAGAGCAAAGGCGGTGCCCGGGCGGCCCAGCGAAAGGTCGACGAGCTTCCGATGGCGCGCCAGCAGGAACTCGTCCAGCGCGCCAGCCGCCGCGCACTCGGCATCACGCCGCTCGGCCGGCAGTTCGGACAGCCGTTCGCGGACGACGCGGAGAACGCGACCTTCACGGCCGTCACCTGCAACGACACCGAATGGCCTGAGGGCCGCGAGTACGGCGAGATGATGGCGGCCCGTCTCGGCCCGCACTACCCGCTGCTCGGCTGGACCGTCACCGAGAACCCGTGCTCCTACTGGCACCGCCCGAACCTGCGAATGCCCATTCCTACGGGCAAAGGCTTGCCGACAACCCTGATGGTGCAGTCCGTGCACGACCCGGCCACCAACTTCGCACTCGCCACCTCAGCTCACAGCCGGTACGCCGGTTCGCGGCTCCTCACCATCACCAACGAAGGCGACCACGGCATCTACGGCGGCGTGAACAAGTGCGCCGACAAGATCGTGAACATCTTCCTCACCACCGGCAAGGCGCCGGCCAAGGACGCCACCTGCGCCGGCGAGGGCATCGCCGCGCCGGGCCCGGCCGAGACCGGCGTGAACGGCGAGGACGACTACTCCACCGGCGCACCACTGGCCCGGATCGCCGGATTCACGAAAGCGGTTTCCGGATATCTGCACTCCTGACCTTGTTTCGGCCGTCGCGCAGCGCGACTTTCCGGTCGAAAGAATCGCGATTTCCCGCGTCTTTTCGGTACGGAGAGAAAACGCCTCGTCACGATCGGCCAGATCGTGACGAAGCCTTCGTTGTCAGGACATGTTTGTCAGGGCGATGTCAGGGTTACGTCCCTGTGCGACAGAGCGTGACCGCGACAATCTTGAGGCAGCGCGGGAGAACCGAAACGTCGACCGGGAGGGCTCGACGCGACGGGGAACATCGCCGACGTGGCTTCGGCCGGCTGTGAGCTGGGGGGACTGCCTGGGGGGTCAGACAGAGACACAGCCGGCCGGGCCCTCGTAACGGCTAGACGTTCCGACCCGTCCGCAGATCCCTCGCGGGGTACCTTCGATCCCCCAGGTCGTGGTGCCTCGCGAGGCTTTTCTCTGCCCACTCGCATTAGGCTGAGGTGGCTAGAGGCGGGTGGAGCGGTCCGCGGTCGGAGTCGGGCCCTGGTAGCCGTCGGCAACGGCCGCCAGCGGTGCGGCGCGGCCGGCGGACCAGGCCGCGCGGAAGGCGCGGCGGTCCAGGGTCTGCTCGATCGCCTGCTTGGTTCGCTGGACGTCGGCCTTCTCGATCTCCGGCACCGGCGCACCGATCACCTCGCGGATCCCGTCGGCCGCTCCCAGCAGGAACGCCGCGTACTCCGTCCGGTTCCGCTGTTGCGCGACCGTCGCCAACTCCTCCACGACACTCGCCGACCGCCACCGATCGCCCAGATCCCGGTGCTCGGCAAGGCTCTCGTCGAGGAGATGCACCGCCCGCTCAGTCAGCCCGCGACGACGCTCGACGATGCCCAGTTGGTTCAGCGACCAGGCCACGCCCTCGCGATACCCGAGCCGCTGGGACAACGCGAGACTCTCCTGGAGCAGATCCTCCGCCTCGGCCAGCTCACCGCCGTACTGCGCGATCGTGCCGAGGCTGATCAAGGACCAGGCCAGACCTTCGCCGTCACCGAGCACGCGGAAGCTGTCGCGCGCCCGACGGCATCGGCGCGCCGCGATCTCCAGATCACCGCGCAGCCAGGCGACGAATCCGAGCTGGTTGTGCGCCCACGACATCCCCGACCGATCGCCGAGGCTCTCGAACAGGTCGTAGCTCTGGCAATGCAGGTTCTCCGCGGTCACATAGTCGCCGCGCTCGCGGGCCACTCCCCCGAGCCGCTGCATGACCAGCGCAGTACCGGCTGTGTCACCAAGCTCCTTGTACTGCGCGAGTGCGGACTCCAGCCGCGTAGTCGCCACGTCGTACTCGCACTGCAGGAACGCCAGCATCCCTGCGCCGAGACACGTCTTCGCCTTGTACGACGCAAGCTCGGCGCCACCCGAGTCGGCCAACGTCAGCGCACGTTCGAGCCACTCACCGCCTTCGGCGTAATGGCCGCGGAGATAGCAGAACAACCACAGGCCAGCGGCAAGCCGAACAGCCTCGGTCACCGCCTCGGTCCGCAACGCCCACGTCATCGCCGACCGGAGGTTGTCCAGCTCGCCGTCGAGGCGATCGAGCCAGTCACCCTGGTTCGCTCCGCGCAGATGGGACTCGGCCTCTTCGGCCAGCGCGATGTAGTAGCCCGCATGGTTCCGCGCGGTCTCGTCGTCCAGCCCGGCCGAAGTCAGCTGACCGGCCGCGAACTCGCGGATCACCGCGAGCATGTCGTACCGCGCGATGCCACGATCGCGGGACACCCGGATCAAGGACTTGTCGACCAGCCGACTGGTCAGATCGAGCGCCGCCGCGCGCTCGAGCGGTCCGGGGGTCAGCTGCTCCGAAAGCACCGCCGCCGCGGCGTTCAAGCTCCAGCCGCCGACGAACACCGACAGCTTCGCGAACAGCTCCCGCTCGGCCGACGTCAGCAGAGCGTGGCTCCAGCCGATCGCTCCGGACAAGGACTGCTGTCGCGGTCCCGCAGTACTGGATCCGCCGGCCAGGATCGCGAATGAGGAATCGAGCTCGGCCGCGAGCTCCTCGACCGTCAGCACGTTCGTCCGCGCGGCGGCCAGCTCGATGGCGAGCGGCATACCTTCGAGGCGACTGACCACCCGCGCGATCTGGTCGATCTGCCCGGCCGGCTGATATCCCCGAGCCGTCGCGCGATCGATGAACAAGCGCACGGCGGGAGATGTGTCCAGCTGCTCGTCGTTCTCGGGCAGCGCGAGTGGCGGTACGACGTACACGCTCTCGCCGGGCACCCGCATGAGCTCACGGCTGGTGGCCAGCACGGTCAGATTCGGGCAGCACTCCAGCAGCGCCGAGACCGCGCCGGCGGCATCGGCGATGACGTGCTCGCAGTTGTCCAGCACCAGCAGCAGACTCCGCCGCCCGACCTGCTCGGCGATCTCCTCGATCAGCCGCCCACCGTCGAGCGGATGCAGCCCGATCGCGGCCGCGATCGCCGGTGTCACGGCGGCCAGGTCCGAGACCGGGGCCAGCGGCACCCAGCAGACCCCGTCGTCGAACCGATGCGCCACCAGCCTCGCCACCGCGAGACCGAGCTGCGTCTTGCCCACGCCGCCGGGACCGCTCAGGGTGAGCAGCCGGGTGAGCCGCTCGCCGACCAGCCGGGCGGTCTCTTCGACCTCGGTGGCCCGGCCGATCAACTCGTGCGCGGCGACCGGCGGGACGCGGATCGCCGACCGGGTCGTGTCACCATCACGACGGGCGGCAGCCGTCAGCTGGGCGCGATCGGGCGCACCGAGCCGAAGCGCGTCTCCCAGCAACCGCAACGTGTGCGGTCTGGGGGCACGACGTCGTCCCCGCTCCAACGCCGCGATCGCGTCGACGCTCAGACCGGCCAGTTCGGCCAGCTTCTCCTGGGACAGTCCGGCGTCACGCCGGTGCCGTCGGAGCAAGTCACCGAAGCCAGTGCCCTGCGCGTCGTCCGAGCCGCGGCGAGACCCGTCTGATGGCAAAGGACGGCTCCACCCAGTCTCCGACCTGTGAACGTGGCGGTCGCCACGTTCTCTGAGAAGGTATCCCGTTCCCGACCGCATTGTCAGGCCGAACGAGTCGTTCCCCGCCAACTCACCGGAAACTGCCCGGATTCGGGCAGCTTCAGGGTTGGTTCACGGTTGGTCGTGCGCCTGGTCGCCGGAGTTGTCGTGATGGGCGATCGCGGTCCGCATCGAGGACCGGGCCCGCTTGCGATCGCCGGCCGCGTCGTACGCCGTGGAAAGCCGGAACCAGACCCGCCAATCCTCCGGCGCGGCTTCGGCTTCTCCCTTGTACTGCGAGAAGGCGGCGTCGGCGGCGGGCCCGGTCGATCCGGCCCGACGGGCGCCTTGGGAGATCGTCGACCGGAAGGCCACCCGCCTCGCCGAGCTCGTGCGCGAGCGCCTCGGTCCGGCGGCCGAACTGGATCTCCCGCCAGACCAGGTACAGGCCGACCAGCGGGATCACCAGGACCGCGATGCCGAGTCCGACCGCGACCGGATCGCCGGTGCCGATCAGCAAGACGCCGCGCCAGCCGAGCAGTACGGCGTACGCGACGAAGACCACGGCGACCACCACCGCAGCCCGCTTCGCAGTCATTTGCTTCTCATCGCTTCGTGAGGCCGTCGGTTCGTCAGCCCAGGTCGAGGAAGTGTTCGAGGCCGACGGTCAGGCCCGGGGTGTCGACGACGCGCCGGATCCCGACCACGACGCCGGCCATGAACGACTCGCGGTCCATCGAGTCGTGCCGGATCGTCAGCGTCTCGCCGACATCGCCGAACAGCACCTCCTGGTGCGCGATCAGACCGCGCAGGCGGAGCCCGTGCACGTGAATGCCCTCGACCACCGCGCCGCGGGCGCCGTCCAGGGCGGTGGTGGTCGCGTCCGGGATCGGTCCCGCTTCGGCCTCCTGGCGGGCGGCCGCGATCAGCTCCGCCGTGCGCCGCGCAGTACCGGAGGGTGCGTCGACCTTGTTCGGGTGGTGCAGCTCGATGATCTCGACGGACTCGTAGTACTTCGCGGCCGTCGCGGCGAACTGCATCATCAGCACGGCGCCGATGGAGAAGTTCGCGGCCACCAGTACGCCGGTACTGGGGCTCGCAGCGAGCTGGGTCCGCAGGGTGTCGAGCCGCTCGGCATCGAACCCCGTCGTCCCGACCACCGCGTGGATCCTGTGCTCGATGCAATAGGCGAGGTTGTCCATCACCACCTCGGGACGGGTGAAGTCGACCACCACCTGAGCGCCCGCCTCCACCAACCGCTCCAGGTCATCACCCTGGTCAAGCGCGGCCACCAGTTCGAGCCCCTCGGTCTTCTCGACCGTCTGGCACACCTGGGTGCCCATCTTCCCCTTGGCCCCCAACACCCCAACCTTGACCATCCGCACCCTTCCTAGTCCGCTACCCGCCCAAGGATCTCACCCCACACGCCTGCCTCACCCCGCCGGGCCTAGCCCGCCCTCGCCTCTCCGACCCGCCCACCACGGCGCCCTTGTGCACCGGCTGAGCGTCTCGCCCGGCCGGAAACACTCACCTCACGCACAAAGGCGTCGGTCTGCCGGGAGGCGCGGTCACCTTGTGCACCGGCTGAGCGTCTCGCCGTGCGGGAACCCTCGCCTCACGCACAAAGGCGTCGGGAGGCCGCGGGGCGGCCCGGCCGGGGGTGGGATGAGCGAGTGGGCCGGGGGTGGGGCTGAGCGAGTGGCCGAGGGTGGCCCGGGGGTGGGATGAGCGAGTGGCCGAGGGTGGCCCGGAGGTGGGATGAGCGAGTGGGCGAGGGTGGCCGGGGGTGGGATGAGCGAGTGGGCGAGGGTGGCCGGGGGTGGGATGAGCGAGTGGGCGAGGGTGGCCGGGGGTGGGATGAGCGAGTGGGCGAGGGTGGCCGGGGGTGGGATGAGCGAGTGGGCGAGGGTGGCCGGGGTGGGTCAGAAGGTTCGGTCGGCGTCCAGGTAGATGGTGGTGTTGGTGGCGCGGGCCTTCAGTGCGGCGGCTAGGCGGGCCTGGCCGCGTTCGGTGTGCCGCGCGATCGCCTCTTCCGGCTCCAACCAGTAGGCACCGCTGATCTCGTCGGCCTGCAGAGTCAGCGGCGTCGACGAATCGATCGGGTCGGTGTCGAAGACGTACAGGACCGTGTCCGGCGCGTGCTGGTTCCCGCGACTGAAGTGCACAGCCAGCAGGCGGGTGACAGTGAGCTCGAGCCCGATCTCCTCCAGCGTCTCCCGCTCGGCCGCAGCCGCGAGGGTCTCCCCCACCTCCACCATCCCGCCTACCTGCACGAGCTTCGCCCGGTACGGATTGGAGACGAGCAGCACCTTCCCGTCGAAGTCAGTGATCAGTACGCCGACCGCCGCGCGATGCACCGTCGTCTCGTAGGGATTCATGAGCCGACTGTATTCACCCGAGTGCCCAACGCCGACTGAAAACGAAGCTCGCCGGCCCGCCGGACGACTCGACCACCCTGCACTGCCTGGCTCACAGCCACTCATCCAGCTGGGCTTAAGGTTGGGCGCATGGCGCTGCGACTTGTTCAGCTGAACTTCAAGGCTCGGGATGACTCGGCGCTGGGCCGGTTCTGGGCGAAGGCGCTCGACTGGGAGTCTTCCAGCGACGACCCCGGTGCGACCAGCGTGATGCCCGTGGGCTCTACCTGGCCACTCCCCGCCGCCGTCACCATCGACGTCATCGCCGTGCCAGACCCCGAAACAGTGAACGACCGCGTGCACCTCGAGCTCGCCACCACCTCCGCGGCCCATCACACGGAGTTGGTCGCGCGCCTCCGGGACCTCGGCGCAACGTCCGCCGACGCGGGCCAAGGCGACCAGCCACGGACAGCTTTGGCCGACCCCGACGGCAACCTGTTCTGCGTCCGCCAGCCGCAGGAGATCCATCAGGACACCGGCCCGATCGCCGCGGTAGTCGTCGACTGCGCCGATCCGCAAGCCATGGCCCGCTTCTGGGGCGAGGCGATGGACTGGCCCCTGCATGACGCGACCGACGATCACGCAGTACTGCGCTCCGCCAAAAGCGGCGGCCCCTACCTGGAGTTCCTCCGCACGCCCCACCTGAAGCACATGAGAAACCGCATCCACCTGGACCTGCTGCCCGACCCCGTCGAGGACCAATTGGCGGAGGTAGCCCGGCTCGAGACCATCGGCGCAACGCGTCCAAACGCAGGCAAAGACGACTTCCCATGGAAGATCCTGACCGACCCAGAAGGCAACCAGTTCTGCGTCCTCGGCAGAGGCTGACGCAGTAGCCGTTCAGTACCAACTCAAGCCCGGTGTTGAGCTGAACCAACAACACGTCCCCAACCACAGCCGACGCCGGCGTATCCCCGCGCCCAACGCATCGCGGCAACCATCTCGCCTCCTCGAGCGGGCGACGGAGACAATCCCAGGAGCTTGGAGGTCAAGCTGTGGGGACGCGCTACGCGGATCCCGCGGGGAGGTGTGACCCGCCGGGTGTGGTCGGCGAGGCCGGCCCGGGTTCGCGCCGGCCTTGGTGAGGCTGGCCCCGGTCCGGGGGTGTCCCGACCGATCGGCCCCCGATTCGGCGTCTTTGAGCATCGGTTGAGTATTCCCTCCGGTGGCCGTGCTCATCTGGTGCACAAGGGCCTCCGGTTTCGCGGTGTGTCAGGTGCTACTGGTTGAACGCTGCTTAGCCTGCTCGGCGAGGGCGGGTTCGGGAAGTCGAGCTGCCGGGTTTTTCGTCCGCTGCCGGACTTATGGCGCGCTATCGGCCGAACATCGCGTCAGCGGACCCGATCCCCGGGCCACCCGGACCCCGGGAACCAGGTGGCGGCGAACCAGGGGGCAGCACCAACCAGCGCCTGACGTTGGAGCCGCGTGGGTGGCCTTTACCAGCCGGCGACGGAGGAGCCCGCGACCAGGGCAGGTGGAAGCCAACGCCAAGTGAGCGACGTAGGAGTGTGCGAGGCGCCGGCGTGGGGGTTCAGGCGGGGAGAGTTGCGGTGTAGGTGGATTGGGCGTCTTCGGCGAAGTGGCAGGAGACTGTCTGCCCGGAGGGGATTTCGCGGAGTTCCGGGACATCCACCGAGCAGCGGGCTTCGGCTCGGAGGCAGCGGGTGTGGAAGCGACAGCCCGACGGCGGCATCACCGGTGACGGCGGGTCGCCGGCCAGGATGATGCGTTGGCGGCCCTTGCGGGCGAGGCCTGGTTCGGCCGAGAGCAGCGCCTGCGTATAAGGATGAGCCGGTACGTCGTACACCTGGTGGTGCTCGCCCAGTTCGGCCACGCGACCCAGGTACATCACGGCGACCCGGTCCGACACGTGCCGCACCACCGACAGGTCGTGCGCGACGAAGATGATGCTGAGACCGAGCTCGCGCTGCAGCCGCATCAGCAGGTTGACCACCTGCGCCTGCACCGACAGGTCGAGCGCCGACACCGGCTCGTCGCAAAGCAGCACATCAGGACTCAGCGCGATCGCCCGGGCGATCCCGATCCGCTGTCGCTGCCCGCCCGAGAACTGATGCGGGAACTTGGTCTCGTCCTCCGGCCGCAGCCCGACCAGCTCCAGCAACTCCCGGACCCGCTTCCGGATGTCCATTCCCTTCGACACATCAGGGTGGACCTCGAGCGGCTCGGCCACGATCTCGCCGACGCGCATCCGCGGATTCAGCGCGGAGTACGGATCCTGGAAGACGACCTGGACGTTGCGGCGCCACTTCCGCAGCTCCTTGGCCTTCAGCTTGCTGACATCCACCCCGCCGTACGACAGCGAGCCCGAAGTCGGCTTCTCCAGCGCAGCGAGCAACCGCACCAAAGTGGACTTGCCACATCCCGACTCACCGACGATGCCGAGCGACTCGCCCTTACGCAGGACGAGATCGACGTCGTCGACCGCGCGGACCAGCGTCTTCTGGCCGAACGAGAAGGCCGGGCTGATGTCGTAGTGCTTCACCAGATTCGTTGCTACCAGCAACTCTTCGGCCATCAGACCGCCTCCTTCGCGGAGATCTTGGTACGCCGGAGGCAGGCCGCGTCCCGCCCGGGAGCCACCGTCAGCAACGGCGGCACCTCCTTGGCGCAGTCCTCGATGGCGATCGGGCAACGGGTCCGGAACGCGCAGCCGGACGGGACCGCCCGCAGCGACGGCGGCGTACCGGGGATGGTCGGCAGCTCCTGACCCTTCAGGTCGGCCGAGGGCATCGAGAGCAGCAGCCCTTCTGTATAAGGATGAACCGGGTGCTCCAGCGCCTCCGCTGTAGCGGCCCGCTCGACCACGTGACCGGCGTACATCACCACCACGTTGTCAGCGACGTCAGCCACCACACCGAGGTCGTGCGTGATCAGGACGACGCCCATGTCCCGCTCGGTCTGCAATTCCGCGATCAACTCGAGGATCTGCGCCTGCACGGTCACGTCGAGCGCCGTCGTCGGCTCGTCCGCGATCAGTACGTCGGGGTCGAGCGCGAGCGCCATCGCGAGCATCACCCGCTGTCGCATCCCACCGGAGAACTCGTGCGGATAGTCGTTCACCCGCTTGGCCGCCGCCGGGATCCGGACCTGGTCGAGCATCTCGGCGGCCCGCTTCATCGCGTCGTGCTTGGACATCCCGCGATGGACGCGGTAGCACTCGGCGATCTGCTTGCCGACGGACTGGACCGGGTTCAGCGCGGACAGCGAGTCCTGGAAGACCATCGTGATCCGGTCGCCGACGATCTGGCGGCGCTCCTTGGTCGTCATCGCGATCAGGTCGGCACCCCTGTACTCCGCAGTGCCGGACGTGATCCGCCCCGGCGGCATCTCCAAGATCCCGGTCAACGCCTGGGTGGAGACGCTCTTGCCCGAGCCGGACTCGCCCAGGATCGCGAGCGTCTCCCCCGCGCTGACCTGCCAGGACACCGAGTCGACGGCCCGGAGCGGTCCCGTCGGGGTGTCGAACTCGACGCTGAGGTCGGTCACCTTCAGCAGTACTTCGCCTGTCGTCTTCATCGGATCAATTTCGGGTCTAGTGCGTCGCGGATCGAGTCGCCGATGATCATGAACGAGATCGTCGTCGTCGAGATGAACAACGCCGGCCAGATGAACAAGTGCGGGGTGTCGCGGTACGACGCCGCGACGCCGAACTGCGATCCCCAGGAGATCGACGGCGGCTGCAGCCCGACCCCGAGGAACGTGAGCACGGCCTCGAGCCCGATCAGGCCGCCGATCCCCAGCGTCGTCATCGCCAGCAGCGGCGCCATCGCGTTCGGGAACACGTGCTTGCGAAGGATCCGCATCGACGGTACGCCGATGGAGCGGGCCGCCAGCACGTACTCCCGGTTGCGCACCGAGAAGACCGTCGATCGCATCACCCGCATGCCTTGCGGCCAGCCGGTCACCAGGATGATCCCGACGATGATCCAGATGCTCCGGTTCGGTACCGAGTTCAGGATCACGATCAGCGCGATCAGGCCGGGCAGCGCGAACAGCACGTCCGCGACCCGCGAGATGACCGTGTCGACCGCGCCCGGGAAGTATCCGGCCAGCAGGCCGAGAATCCCGGCCACCGCGAAGCCACCGAAGCCGGCCACCAGGCTGACCAGCACGGACGGCCTGGCTCCGTAGATGACGTTGGCGAAGTAGTCGCAGCCCTGGATGTCGAAGCCGAACGGGTGACCGGGCTCGTGACCGCGCTGACTCTTGGCCAGCTCACAGAACCTCGGATCGACGGAACTGAAGAGCCCTGGGAAAGCGGCCATCGTGAAGACGGTCAGGACCAGCAGCACACAGATCACGAACTGCGGCTTGCGCAGCAGTGCCCGGAGCAGCTCGCGGTTGGACAGCGTCCTGCCTTCGAGGTCCTGAGTCTCCGACTCGAAGACCTGTTGTGCCTCAGACATTGCGCACCCTCGGATCGATCAGGCCGTAGACGATGTCGACGACGAGATTGATGGCGATGAACATGACGAACGCCAGCGTGGACAACAGCACCACCACGCCACCCTCGTGGAACCTGATCGACTGGAACAGGAACTGGCCGAGCCCCGGCAGGTTGAAGATGCTCTCGGCAAGGACCGCGCCGGCGAAGATGCCGGCGAAGTCGATGCCCATCAGCGTGACCACCGGCAGCAAGGCGTTCGGCAGCACGTGATGCCAGAGGATCCGCTGCTCCCCCAGCCCTTTCGCCCGGGCGGTCTTGACGAAGTCGGCGTTCGCCGTGTCCACGATCGAGGTCCGGGTCAGCCGTGCCATCCCGGCGAAACCGGTGATCGCGATACACGTGGCCGGCAGCAGGTACGCCAGCGGATACCCGTCCGACGTACCGGAGACAGGCAACCACTTGAGCTGTACGCCGAACAGGAACTGGCCAGCGAAGTACAGGACCAGGCCGGGGACCGCCAGCACCACCAGCGTGGACAGCAGGAGCATCCTGTCGACCACCCCGTTGCGCCGGAACCCGGCGTACAGGCCGAACAGCAGGCCGGCGATCCACTGGAACGCCAGGCTCATGGTGGCCAGCTTCAACGTCACGGGGATCCGCAACCTGAGCTGGTCGGCGATGTCGCCACCGCCGAACGTCGTACCGAAGTGGCCGGTGAACATGTCCTTCATCGACAGCAGGTACTGCACGATGAAGGGATCGTCCAAGTGGAACTGGGCCCGCTTCGCGGCCAGTACGGCCGCCGGGATGGGCTTGTCACCGGCCAGTTCGCGCAGGGGGTCTCCGGGCATCGCGAACACGAGCGCGAAGACCCCCAGCGTGACGATCAGGCCGATCGGGATGGCCGCCAGGATCCGGCGGAGGACGAACCGGATCACTTGAACGTGGAGTAGAGCGCCTGGACACCGGTGAACTTGGAGACCCGCGGCATGATCTTCGCCGAGTGCAGGTACGCGTTCTGCTTGGCGTACAGCGGGATCAGCGGCATGTCTTCGAGCGCGATGTCCTCGGCCTGCTGGTAGAGCGCGATCGCCTTCTCCGGGTTCGGTTCGGCGTCGCCCTGAGCCAGCACCTTGTCCAGGGCCGGGTTGTTGTAGCCGGAGAAGTTCGCGTCACCGTTGGACTTGAACATCGGCGTCAGGTAGTCCTCGATCGACGGGTAGTCGTGGCCCCAGCCGCTGAACCGCAGGCCGTCCAGCTTGCGGGTGTCGGCCAGCTGGGTGATCTCGGAGCCCTGCTTACCGGTGTACTTCACCTCGAGGCCGAGGTTCTGCCGGATCATGTTGCCGATCGCTTCGGCGAAGATCTGGCCGGTCGCGGAGGTGGTGTTGTAGTTGATGTTCACCGCTCCGGAAAAGCCGCCGGCGTCAGCAAGCAACTGCTTGGCCGCGGTCGGGTCGAAGTTGCAGAACTTGCAGGCGTCGGCGCGGTAGCCGTCCATGTCCGGCGAGATCAGCCCGTTGGACGGGGTGGACAGGCCGACCAGGTCGGCGAAGGCCTTCCGGTCGATCGCCATCGAGAACGCGTGCCGCAGCTTGGGGTTCTTGTAGCGGGGATCCCAGGCCGGCATCGTCAGGTAGTTGGCGCCCGAACTCGTCGCGGTCACCCAGCCGTCGGGAGCGTCGGTCTTGAAGGTCTTGATCTTGGTCGGCGGTACGTCGACGAAGTCCACGTTGCCGGCCAGGAACTCGTTGTACGCCGTGTCGGCGTTCGGGATGAACCGGAACGTGATCGCGTCCGCCTCGGGCGCGTTCGGGCCCTTGTAGCCGTCCCACTTGGCCAGCTTGATGTCGTCACCGGGGTTCCAGGTGGCATCCAGCTTGTAGGCGCCGTTGCCGATCGGCTTGCGCTTGTAGGTGTCCGGGCTCTTCCGGACCTCCTCCGGCAGCGGGGCCAGGCCGAGGTACTGCAGGGTCAGGCCGAACTGGGAGAACGGCACCTTGAGCTTCACCGAGAAGGTCAGGTCGTCGATCTGCTTCAGGCCGGTCAGCGTCTTCACCGAGGTCGGCTTCGGGGTGGCGCCGTCCGGCGTCTCCGGGTTCATCGCGTCGTAGCCCTCGACCTTGGAGAAGAAGCCGTTGTTCTTCCACGCGGTCGAGCCCTGGGCGGTCAGGTTCCAGCTGTCGACGTAGTCCTTCGCCGTCAGCGCCTGACCGTTCTGGAAGGTGTTGCCGGACTTGAGCTTGATCGTCCAGGTCTGGCTGGTCTTGTCCGGGGTGACCGATTCGGCCATCACGTTGACCGTCTTGCCGGTGTTCGGGTCGGTGGCGACCAGCGGCGCGAACACCGCCTGCGCGACCTGGATCCCTGGGCTGCCGTTCTCGTTCAGCGGGTTGATGTAGTCCAGCGGGTCAGCGGCGATCGCGATGACCTCGCTCTTGGTGCCGCCACCGGCACCGTCGCCGGAGCTCTTACCGTCTCCACAGGAGCTGAGCACCAGGGCAAGCCCGAGCGCCACCCCCACTACACCAGTGACACGTCGCACGGTCGAACCAACTTCCTCGGCGGGAGGGCCGGTAGGCGGAATAGCCGCCATGTTGGCTGGTCGAAAGTGGCCATGTCAACGTTGTCAGGGCCAAACCCGGGGCAAGGTGACAAACGCGTTATCAAAACGAGACCTCAGAGCACCCTGCACTCATAAGGGGCCCTTCGGTCACGATAACCCCCTTGTAACGCGAAGTCATCTGATGTCAGCGCGGCCGGACCCAAAAAGAAAGACCGCCCGCACACGAGGTGTAGGCGGTCTTCCCGGGCGATCGGGGGTTACAGCGTGAAGGCCGTGGTGTTCTCCTCGAAGGGGCCCATCACGGTCAGCGCCGGTTCGCCGGCGTAGAGCTCGGCGGCCAGTTCACCGACTTCGTCGAGCGTGACGGCGTCGATCCGGGCCAGGATCTCGTCCACGGTCGGCAGATCGCCGTACACGAGCTCGGCCTTGGCGATCCGGGTCATCTTGGCGCCGGTGTCCTCCAGGCCCATCACGACGGACCCACGCATCTGCCCCTTGCCGCGGAGCAGCTCGTCGGCGGTGATGCCGCCCTTGGAGATCGTGGCCAGCTCGGCCTGGATCACCTCGAGTACTTCGGGGGCCTTCTTCGGCAGACAGCCCGCGTACACGCCGACCATGCCGGCATCCGCGTACGCCGAACCGAAGGTGAAGACCGAGTACGCGAGCCCGCGCTTCTCCCGGACCTCCTGGAACAGCCGGGACGACATGCCGCCGCCGACGATCCCGTGCAGTACGCCGGCGACGAATCGCCGCTCGTCGTTGCGCACCAGACCCGGCATGCCGAGCACCATGTGCGCCTGCTCGACGTCGCGGTGGTGAACCCGCACTCCGCCGTACGTCGGGACGCGGCGCGCCGACCCCCGGCGTACCGGCGTCGGCTCTGCTTCGCCGGTGGCCCAGTGCCGCTCGAAGGCCTTCCGGACCAGCTTGACGACATCGGAGTGCTCGACGTTGCCGGCGACGGAGACGACGATGTTCTCCGGGCGATAGCGACGCTTGTACCAACCGGCCACCTGACGGCGGGTCAATTTGGCCACCGACTCCGGCGTACCGGTGATCGAGCGGCCGAGCGGCGACGAGCCCCAGAGCTGTTCGGCGAAGAGGTCGTGGATGTGGTCCGACGTCTCGTCGGCGTGCATCGCGATCTCTTCGTCGATCACGTCCCGCTCACTCTCGACATCCGGGGCCGTGAGCGTGGCGGAGGTGATCATGTCGCAGATGACGTCGACCGCGAGCGGCAGGTCGGAGTCGAGCACCCGCGCGTAGTAGCAGGTGTACTCCTTGCCGGTGAACGCGTTCATCTCGCCGCCGACGGCGTCGATCTCCGAAGAGATCTCCAGCGCGTCCCGGCGTTCGGTGCCCTTGAACAGCAGGTGTTCGAGGAAGTGCGTCGCACCGGAGAGCTGGATCGGTTCGTCCCGGGAGCCGACACCGACCCAGAGGCCGAAGGTGACCGAGCGGAAGCCCGGTTCGGACTGGGAAAGCACGCGGAGCCCGGAGGGCAGGACGGTCCGTTTGACCGGACCGCCTGCCTCCGAGCTCAGCAGCGTGCTGGTGATGGCACGTGTCACTCGGCGGGAGCGACCTCTGCGTCATCGTCCTTGGCCGCGTCGTCGCCCTTGTCCTCGCCCTCCAGGACGGGGATCAGCGACAGCTTGCCGCGGTCGTCGATCTCGGCGATCTCGACCTGGAGCTTCTGGCCGACGGACAGGATGTCCTCGACGGCCTCCACCCGCTTGCCACCGGCCAGGCCGCGCAGCTTCGAGATGTGCAGCAGACCGTCCTTGCCGGGGAGCAGGGAGATGAACGCACCGAAGTTGGTCGTCTTCACGACCGTGCCCAGGTAGCGCTCGCCCTTCTCCGGCATGGTCGGGTTGGCGATCGCGTTGATCATCGCGCGCGCCGCCTCGGCCGACGGGCCGTTGGTCGCACCGATGTACACCGTGCCGTCGTCCTCGATGGAGATGTCGGCGCCGGTCTCGTCGGTGATCTGGTTGATCATCTTGCCCTTCGGGCCGATGACCTCTCCGATCTTGTCGACAGGGACCTTCACCGAGATGACCCGCGGCGCGAACTCGCTCATCTCACCCGGCGCGTCGATGGCCTTGGCCATCACGTCCAGGATCGTCAGGCGGGCTTCCTTGGCCTGGGTCAGCGCGCCGGCGAGCACGCTCGCCGGGATGCCGTCCAGCTTGGTGTCCAGCTGCAGGGCGGTGACGAAGTCCTTCGTACCGGCGACCTTGAAGTCCATGTCGCCGAACGCGTCCTCCGCGCCCAGGATGTCGGTCAGCGCGACGTAGGCGAGCTCACCGTCGACCTCACCGGAGATGAGGCCCATCGCGATACCGGCGACCGGCGCCTTCAGCGGCACACCGGCCGACAGCAGCGACAGCGTCGAGGCGCAGACCGAACCCATCGAGGTGGAGCCGTTGGACCCGAGGGCCTCGGACACCTGACGCAGCGCGTACGGGAAGTCCTCACGCGACGGCAGCACGGGCACCAGGGCCCGCTCGGCCAGCGCGCCGTGACCGATCTCGCGGCGCTTCGGCGAACCGACCCGGCCGGTCTCACCGGTCGAGTACGGCGGGAAGTTGTAGTTGTGCATGTAGCGCTTGCGCGTCTCCGGGGAGAGCGTGTCGAGCTGCTGCTCCATCCGGAGCATGTTCAGCGTGGTGACACCCATGATCTGGGTCTCGCCGCGCTCGAAGATCGCGGAACCGTGCACCCGCGGCAGCACCCGGACCTGCGCCTTGAGCGGGCGGATGTCGGCCAGCCCGCGACCGTCCATCCGGACCTTCTCGGTCAGCACGCGGTTGCGGACGAGCTTCTTGGTGAGCGAGCGGAAGGCTGCGGACAGCTCCTTCTCGCGACCCTCGAAGGCCTCGGCCAGCTTGGCGACGACGGCGGCCTTGACGGCGTCCGTCGCGTCGTCGCGGTCGTGCTTGCCGGTGATCGTGAGGGCCTGGGTCAGCTCCTCGGTGGCAGCGGCCTCGACGGCGGCGAAAGCGTCTTCCTGATAGTCCGGGAAGAGCGGGAACTCGCCGGTCGGCTTGGAGGCCTTGGCCGCCAGCTCCGCCTGCGCCTCGACCAGCGTCTTGATGAACGCCTTGGAGGCCTCGAGGCCCTCGGCCACGATCTCCTCGGTCGGCGCCTGCTTGCCGGCGGCGACCATGTCGAACGTGCCCGCGGTGGACTCGGCCTCGACCATCATGATGGCGACGTCACCGGAGTCGGTGACGCGACCGGCGACGACCATGTCGAAGACGGCGGTCTCGATCTCGGTGTGCGTCGGGAAGGCGACCCACTGACCGTCGATCAGGGCGACGCGGACAGCACCGAGCGGGCCGGAGAACGGCAGCCCGGCGATCTGGGTGGACATCGACGCGGCGTTGATCGCCAGCACGTCGTACAGCTTGTCCGGGTTGAGCGCCAGGACCGTGATGACGACCTGGATCTCGTTGCGCAGGCCGGACACGAACGACGGCCGCAGCGGGCGGTCGATCAGCCGGCAGGTCAGGATGGCCTCCTCGGAAGGACGACCCTCCCGGCGGAAGAACGAGCCCGGGATGCGACCGGCGGCGTACATCCGCTCCTCGACGTCCACCGTCAACGGGAAGAAGTCGAACTGGTCCTTGGGCTTCTTGCTGGCCGTGGTGGCCGAGAGCACCATCGTGTCGCCGTCGAGGTAGGCGGCGGCGGAGCCGGCGGCCTGCTGGGCCAGACGGCCCGTCTCGAAGCGGATGGTGCGGGTGCCGAAGCTGCCGTTGTCGATGACTGCTTCAGCGAACTCTGCGCCCTCCATGGGCGCGTTTGTGGATCCCGACACGGGATACCCCTCTCTCACTTGAGACGACTGTGAGGCGCGAGCTCCGGGGGTGCCGGTCTTCGATCGAGGCCCGCGGGTGCCGCGCTGTCCTGCTGCGCTGCCCCGAAGGCCACTACCGAGGACCGGTCGTCGGCCCGGTACGCGTTTCGCGTCGTCTCGTTGTCGTTGATTATTCAGTTGTGCCGCACCCGGGGACCCCAAGTCCCCTGGGCACAGATACGCGAGAAGCGGCCACCGAAATGCGGTGGCCGCTTCTCACGACGTCATCGGCGAAGACCGAGCCGCTCGATCAGGGACCGGTAGCGGTTGATGTCCTTCTTCGACAGGTAGTTCAGCAGCCGACGGCGCTGACCGACCAGGAGGAGCAGACCACGACGGCTGTGGTGGTCGTGCTTGTGCTCCTTCAGGTGCTCGGTCAGGTCCGCGATGCGGTGCGTGAGTAGCGCGACCTGGACCTCGGGGGAACCGGTGTCGCCCTCGGTCAGGGCGTACTCGCCGATGATCTTCTTCTTCGCCTCAGGATTGGCTGACGACACTTCGTGATCCTCTCGATGTCCGTTGCGCGGCGCACCGGGGCTTGGGTCACCCGGGCACTCTCGATCCGCGGCCGTTCAGACGGCAGCGCCAAGGGTATCAGTCCGTGGACGCGTCACCCTAATGGCGGGTCAGCAGGCGGCGGGCGCCATCGACGTCGAGCTTCATCTGGTCCAGCAGGTCGTCGATGGTGTCGAAGCGGATCTGGGTACCCCGCAACCGGGCCACGAAATCGATCGCGACCCGGGAGCCGTACAGCTCCAGGTCGTCACGGTCGAGCACGTACGACTCCACCCGGCGGTCGACGCCGTCGAAGGTCGGGTTGCTGCCGACACTGATGGCCGCGGGCAACGGCTCGCCGTACTGCGGGGCGCCGGGTGCGGGCTCGAGCACGGTCAGCCAGCCGGCGTACACACCGTCCAGCGGGACCGCGCCGCCTGCCAGGGCAGGGATGTTGGCGGTCGGGTAGCCGAGTTCACGGCCGCGCTTGTCGCCCTCGATCACGGTTCCGGTGACCCGCAGCGGCCGGCCGAGCGCCGCGGGCCGCGGCTTCGACATCACCTTCGGCGATCAGGTTCCGGATGTACGTCGAGGACCACGGCTGGGCGTCCCCGGCCAGCGACAGGCCCTCCACCTCGAACCCGGCAGCGGCACCCGCCTCGACCAGCGTGTCGACGTGACCGGCGGCCTTGTGGCCGAACCGGAAGTTCTCCCCCACCACGACCGTCTTGGCGTGCAGGGTGCCGACCAGGACCCGGTCGATGAACTCCTGCGGCGACCAGGCCGCGGTCTCCTTGTCGAACGGCAGGATCAGTACGGCGTCCGCACCGGCCGCACCGAGCAGCGCGGCCCGCTCGACCGGGTCGCTGATCATCGCCGGCTCATTGCCGGGCCGCAGCACCGCCATCGGGTGCGGATCGAAGGTCATCGCGACGACCGGGACGCCGCCGAGCCGCTCCGCCCGGGCCCGGGCGTGCGCCAGCACCTCCTGGTGACCGCGGTGCACGCCGTCGAAGTTGCCGATGGTGACGACCGAGGGGCCGAAATCGGCGTCCACCTCGTCCAAACCGTGCCAGACACGCATGGAAGCAGGATTCCATGCCGGTCCGGCGGCCTCGTCACCAGGGACCGGTCGATCACCCCTTGTAATCACCTCGTGACTCAACTTAGTGTGGGCGACGGCATCTGGTCACCCCCTCGGAGGTCTTGTGAAGCTTCACCGCCTCGTCGCCGCTTTCACCACCGCGGCAGTCCTCGGCACGTTGTTGTCCATTACGAGCACCTTGTCCTCTGCCACCGCGTTCGCCCCGGTCGCGAAGTACAAGAAGTACGTCGCGCTGGGTGACTCCTACACTTCGGCGCCGCTGGTGCCGTTGCCCGAGTTGTTGTCGCTCGGATGCCTGCGGTCGATCAACAACTATCCGAAGCAGCTGGCCGCGCAGCTCCAGGTCACCGCGTTCGCCGATGTGAGCTGCGGTGGCGCGGACACCACCAACATGACCCAGCCGCAGAGCACCCCGCTCGGCACCTTCCCGCCGCAGTTCAACGCGCTCACGGCCGACACCGACCTGGTCACCCTCGGGATCGGCGGGAACGACTTCGGCGTCTTCGGCGACATCACCAGCACCTGCCCGGGGCTGCGAGCCTCCGATCCGGCCGGCGCGCCCTGCAAGCAGCACTTCACGGTCGACGGCAAGGACACCCTGGCCGACAAGATCGCCCAGACGCAGCTGCGGATCGCCGACGTCGTCAACGGCATCAAGCAAAAGTCGCCGAAGGCAACGATCGCGCTGATCGGCTATCCGAAGATCGCGCCGGAGACGGGTGTCTGCCCGGACATCCTGCCGTTCTCCGACGGCGACTACGCCTATCTGTACTCGATCGAGCAGAAGCTCAACCAGGCCGTCGAGAATGCCGCGACGGCCGCCGGCGCGACGTACGTCGACACCTTCGGACCCTCCACCGGTCACGACGCGTGCGCACCGACCGGTCAGGCCTGGATCCAGGGCAAGGACATCAACCTGCTCGGCGCCCTGAACTACCACCCGCGGTACGAGGGCCAGGCCGGCGTGGCATCGCTGACCTTCAAGAAGCTGACCGGCGCCAAGGAGACCGTGACACCCGCCGAGCAGGCGAAGTGGGCCGGCGAGGCACGTGAGCTGAGCAAGAAGGCTGCCACCGCGCAGCAGAACCCGGCCGCCAAGGCCGCCATGTTCCGCCTACGGACCGGCGCGCAACGCTGACCCTTTCCAATCCGTACGGCGGACGCCGGGCCGGTTCCCCCTCACGCGGGGTTCCGGCCCGGTGTTGTTCCCCGCCAGACCGGTCCCAGCTGGGTCAGAGCGCGGCGGTGAGGTCGGTGAGCGCCTCGCCGAGCGGGAGGTTCACCCGATGGGTCGCGTACGGATCGCCGCGGGTGATGCCCTGGTTGACGATCAGGACCTCCTTGCCCGCCTTCGCGGCGTACCGGACGAAGCGGAAGCCGGACATCACGGTCAGGGACGAACCGAGCACGAGTACGGCGCGGGCGTTGTCGATCAGCTCGTAGCAGCGCTCGACCCGCGGCTTGGGGACGTTCTCGCCGAAGAACACCACATCCGGTTTGAGCAGCGCCGACCCACAGCTCTTGCACGGCACCAGCTGGAATCCGCCGACGACGTCCTCTGGCAGCTCCACATCGCCGTCCGGGTTGATCCGGGTGGCGACGCCATCGAAGAACGGGTTCGCCTCGCGAAGGCGACGATCGAGCTCCTCGCGCGGCGTCGTACGGCGGCAGTCCAGGCAGATCACCCGGTCGAGATTGCCGTGCAACTCGATCACGTCCCGCGCACCGGCCGCTTGATGCAGCCCGTCGACGTTCTGGGTGATCACGCCGGTCAGAAACCTGCGCGCCTGCAGTACGGCGACCGCCCGGTGACCGTCGTTCGGTGCCGCCCGCGCGATCGTCCGCCAGCCGAGGTGGCTGCGGGCCCAGTACCGTTGCCGGCCGGACTCGCTGCCGACGAAATCGGCGTACGTCATCGGCGTGTGGGTCCGCAGGCTCCCACTGGCGCCGCGGTAGTCCGGGATCCCCGACTCGGTCGAGATCCCGGCGCCGCTCAGCACCACCACTCCCCCGCCGGCCACCACTTCGGCGACCGGGGCGACATCCACGATTCCCGGGGCAAGCGACAGCACTTCAGGACCGGGAGTCCAACTCAAGGTAGGGCGAGAACGCACCCACCCAGCGTAGCGGCGGACCCCCAGCCCATCAGTAGGTCCGACTTCGGCGCCGGACCGGCGTCGCAAAGGGGTGTGCTGAGCGTCAGCGGCTGTCCGGGTCGGGACTACTGATGGCCTGGCGGTCCGGGAGCTGGGCTTCCAGGGCCGCGATCAGCTGGGGCCGGAGCTCCTCGGGCCGGATCACGGCATCCACCGAACCGACCGCGACGGCACGCTGGATGTTGTGCACCCGGTCGAACTCGGTGGCGACCTCGCCCAGCTTCTCCGCCCGGACGGCCGACCTGATCTCGGTCAGCTCGGTGGCCAGCGTGGCTCGTTCGGCCCCCTCGGCCGCGGCCAGCCGGGCGGACACCTCGGTCACCCGCGGGTCGGACGACGTACGGCTGTTGACCTCGCGGGAGAACACGACTGCCGCCGCGGGTGCGCCGCCGATCACCGACGCGAACGAACCCTCCACCGCCAGCACGGTCATCCGCGGGTTCAGCGCCTTGGAGAAGACCACGAACGCGCCGCCGTGGTAGCGCGAGACCACGCAGAAGACGATCGGGCCGTCGAAGTTGACGACCGCCCGGCCGATCTCGGCGCCGTACTCGAGCTGCAGGTTGCGCATCGAGTCCGGGGAGCCGTCGAAGCCGGACAGGTTCGCCAGCACCACCAGCGGACGGTTGCCGCTGGCACCGTTGATCGCGCGGGCCGCCTTCTTCGACGAGCGCGGGAACAGCGTCCCACCGGTGTAGACGTCGGGTCCGTCGGTCGGCGACAACCCGCGCCGCGGCACCGGCTTGGACTCGATCCCCAGCAGGCAGACCGGAATGCCACCCAGGTGGGTGTCGGCGACGACGGCGGTCTCGGCGTCGGCCATGCCCGCCCAGCGCTCCAGCATCGGGTGGTCCTGGTCGGCGACCGCCCGCATCAGGGTGCGGATGTCGAACGCCTTCTTACGGTCCGGGTTGGAGGTGTCGGAGAAGATCTCACCGACGGTGGTGAAGCCGCCGTCGACCGGGTCGTGCGGGTAGGTCGCGACGTCGCGGTCGTGCGGGTCGGTCGTCGGCGCCCTGCGCGGGCCGCGCTCCCCCGGTACGACGTACGTGTGGTCGTAGTGCGCCATCAGGATGTCGCGCGCACCGGCCAGATCAGGCGCCCAGTACTGCGCTTCGCCGTTCGGGCCCATCACCCGGTCGTAGCCGCCGATGCCGTAGTTGTCCTCGGCAGAGACGCCGCCGGCGAAGTCCAGCGTCTCCTTGCCGGTCAGCACCATCGCCGAGTCCGGCGTCATCACCAGGATGCCCTTGGTGTGCATGAGCATGGTGGCTTCGGCGTTCCAGTACGGCTGGGCGCCCACATTGATGCCCGCGACGACGATGTTGATCTCGCCGCCGGCCTGGGTGAACTCGACGATCCGCTTCAGCGCCTTCGCGACCCAGTCCATGTTCTCGGTACCGGAGTCCATCGAGATCCGGGCGCCGGCCGAGACCGCGAACCACTCGACCGGGAGATGCAGCTTCTCGGCCAGGTCGAGCGCGGCGATGATCCGCGAGCACTCCGCCTCGGCCACCGCGCCGAGCGCCTTGGTCGGGTCGCCGCTCAGCACCACCCGGGTGACGCCTTCGGGATGCCGGCGGGTCGGCGTACTGATCACACCGGCGATCAGGCCGGCCTTGTTCAGGCCGCGCGGCCGCTCGACCGCGACCAATGCGCCGGAGTCGTCGAGGTCGTACTCGACGTAGGTGCCACCCGCACCGGCGACCATCCCGGCCACCTCGTAGGGGTAGACGGTGTTGCGGCGGCGCGCCCGCAGGACCTTCTGCGCATAGTCGTCGAGCGGCTTGAGCGGCTCGGTCGCGGGCCGCTCGACTGCCGTCACGACACCGGCGCCGGGCTGGTAGTAGAACCGGCCGACGACCGCGAAGGGCACGCCGTTCGTCCCCATCACACGGCCGGCGACACTGACCTCTTCGATTCCCGCTCCGGCCGTCAACGGCGCGATGTTGCGCTTCAGTGCCGTCAGCTCGGCGACCTCGGCGTCCAGCACCGGCCAGATCGTCACCCAGACGTGGTTCATCTCCAGCCGGGCTCCGTCGGCGCCACGAGCTGTCCGGGCCCGGCGGATGCCCTCCAGGCAGTTCGCGATCGCGCGCTCGACATGCGGCAGCCCGGTGATCTTGCCGTCCTCGTCACGCACCGCGGCGAACTGACGGACCTGGGCCAGCGCCACCAGCCGCTCGTCGGCCTCGTTGTCGCGGGCGACGCAGTGGTACAGCAGGACGTCCTGGGGTGCGTCCAGCCGGGTGATCCGGAAGTCGCGCAGCCGCCACAGGTTGAGTCGGCGGCCGACCATCGGGTGGACGCCTCGGACGTTGTCGTCCTCGACGGCCCCCTGGGTCCCGAGGCGATACGTGAAGTACCAGACCTCACGGCCACCGCCCGGTACTACGGCGATCGCGACCCGGCGCACCTGCTGCTCGAACAGCAGCGGGGCGACAAGCTCGCACAACCGGTCGGAGGCCTCCTGAGGCGACTCCGGAGTCTGCGGCCAGGACAAGTACAGGTCGGCGACCGTTTCGTGGCCGGCCGGCCGAGCGGTGAGCTCGGCGGACAGGTCGCGAACCAGCGAACTGCCGGGATCGGCCAGCTCGTCGACGGTGCCGATCGTCGTGACCAGGTGCGTCGGGCGCGCGTCGACCGTGTAGTCCGCAGTAGTGAAGGCACGGCCGTTCACGGTGGCGTTGCGCAGGTTGTGCAGCTCGTACTCGAGGTAGTGGCGACGTACCAGCACTTCGAGCATCGGCTCCGTGCCGTTGATCCCGCGCTCCAACCGCTCGGCCAGGAACCGAACGATCTGCTCAGGGATGGTCGCCAGCGCCTCGACGCGCTCGGAGTGGCCCGGCGCCTCCGGGTCCAGCGACAGCGCGGCCAGCTCGTCGCTGACCCCTGCCAGCACCTCGGCGCGGGCCTGGTCCACCTGCGGCTGGTCGAACCAGCGGAACCGAACGCTACGGGCCAGGTCGCCGATCACAGGGAAGCGAAGCTGGGTGGCAAGCACCAAGTGCTCGAGTACTGCGTACGCCTCCACGTCGAGCGGCGCCTCGGGCTTGGCCTCGACCAGCCACTGCTCCAGCAACGACGTCACCAGCAGTTCGTCGGGAGTCGTGCGCTGCTGGGCCAGGAAGATCCGGAACACCGCGTCGGTCAGCATGTCGCTGCGGTCCAGGTCGGTGACGCCGTAGTGGCCGAGCACTCGAGCCAGCCGGTCGGTGAACTCCGCCGGCAGCCCGGCACGCTCGGTGTCCAGCGTCTGCAGGTAGGTGTGGAAGTGCTCCTTAGGGCTGTGCACCCGCAGCTCGGTGCGCAGGTCCTCACCGGCCGGCCGGTTGCGGCTCAACTCGGCCAGGTCGGCGAACAATCGCAGTACGGCGATCTCCTCGACCACTGGCGGCTCGGCCAGCTCGGCACGGGCGGCCAGGTACTTCGTCAGGGTCCGGCCCTCGTCGCGCGGGTCGATGTCGAATCCGAGCAGCATGCTGCCCAGGTCGTCCAGCCCACGAGCCGCACGCTCGGCCGCGGTCGCCTGGGCCGCCGGCTCGGGCAGCTCCAGATCGACGCTCTCAGTGGACTCGACCACGGCGTCGGCATCACCGATCGGCTCGAGCAGCACCAGCGGGGCGCCGGTCTCGACCTGGCTGCCGGCCGACACCGGCAGCTCGCGCACGATCGCCTTGAACGGCGCGTGCAGCACCGTCTCCATCTTCATGCTCTCCAGCACCAGGACCGGCGCGCCGGCCTCCACCTCGGCGCCGGCCGCGACCGGGGTCGCGACGACGAGCGCCGGAGAGGGCGCGCGCAGGAAGCCGCCTTCGTCACGGCTGACCCGGTGGGTGACACCGTCGACCTCGACCAGGTGAACCGGGCCGTGGGTCGCGGTGACGAGCCGGAACCGGTGACCGGCGACGACCAGGCGAGCGTCGTACGCGTCCAGCCGCTCGTGCTCGACGTCCAGGAACTGCAGACCGTCGCCGTTGCCGACGCCCACGCGGTACCTGCTGGCGCCGATCCTCGCGACGGTCACCTTGTACGACGCCCCGCGCA
Organism: Kribbella qitaiheensis; assembly: GCF_014217565.1. Lineage (NCBI taxonomy): Bacteria > Bacillati > Actinomycetota > Actinomycetes > Propionibacteriales > Kribbellaceae > Kribbella > Kribbella qitaiheensis. The sequence continues at coordinate 7,443,338 of NZ_CP043661.1, read as the reverse complement.
GCTTCAGCGCGATGGCCCGCCCGACTTCGTGCTGCACCTGGGGACGGCCGCCACGGGCCGTCTCCAGCAGTCGCTGCCGCTCGACCCGCTCGGCCTCCTGGTACGCCTCGATCGCGGCCGCGATCAGCGCGATGCCGGAGTGCCGGCTCGAGACGAGCCGCCCTTCGCCGCGGACCCGGTCGATCCAGCCGGTGTCGGCGCTGCCGTCGATCACCTCGGGCTGGTCCAGCAGGTCGAGCACGAAGCTCTTGTTGGTCGCGCCGCCTTCCAGCACGACGATCGTGTCGGCGACCGCGCGGCGGAGCCGGCCGAGCGCCTCGTCGCGGGTCCGGCCGTACGCGATCACCTTGGCGATCATCGAGTCGAAGTCGGCGGGGATCGAGTCGCCCTCACTGACACCGGTGTCCACCCGTACGCCGGGGCCGGTCGGCAGCCGGAGCCGCGCGATCCGGCCGGGTGAGGGCGCGAAGTCGCGGTCCGGGTCCTCCGCGTTGATCCGTGCCTCGATGGCGTGGCCCTGCTCGACCGGCTGTGGGCCTTCCAACTGGCCGCCGCCGGCCACGTGCAGTTGCGCCTTGACCAGGTCGAACTCGGTGGTCACCTCGGTGATCGGGTGCTCGACCTGCAGCCTGGTGTTGACCTCGAGGAAGGCGAACAGCTTGTCGCCCGGGTGGTACAGGAACTCGACAGTGCCGGCACCGCTGTAGCCGACGGCCACGGCCAGCCGCTCGGCGGACGTCTTCAACTCGGCGACCTGGTCCGGCGAGAGTACCGGCGAGGCCGACTCCTCGATCACCTTCTGGTTGCGCCGCTGCACCGAGCAGTCCCGCACGCCCAGCGCCCACGCCGTGCCCTGACCGTCCGCGATGACCTGCACCTCGACATGCCGGGCCCCGGTGACGAGCCGCTCCAGGAAGAGCACGCCGCTACCGAACGCGCGGGCGGCCTCGTCGCTGGTCCGCTGGTACGCGTCGCGCAGGTCGTCGTCGTCATGGATCACCCGGATGCCACGGCCACCACCACCGGCGGTCGCCTTCAGCATCACCGGGTAGCCGATCTCGCGGGCCGACGCGATCGCCGCGTCGAGTGAATCGACCGCGCCCCGGCTCCACGGCGCCACCGGTACGCCGACTTCCTCGGCGATCAGCTTCGAGCCGATCTTGTCGCCGAGCTTGCGCATCGCCTCCGCGCTCGGCCCGATGAAGGTGACGCCGATCCGCTCGCACAGGTCGGCGAACGCCGGGTCCTCGGCGACGAATCCCCACCCGACCCAGGCAGCGTCCGCCCCGGTCTCGGTCAGCGCCTGCTCGAGCTTCGCGTGGTCGAGGTACGGGCGTTCGGAGGCCGGACCGAGCGGGTAGGTCAGGTCGGCCTCGCGCACGAACGTGGCGGTGCGTTCGGCATCGGTGTACAACGCCACCGTCTCGACCTGGCTCCCCGTCTCGGCGTTGAGCTCACGGACGGCGTTGATCAGCCGCATCGCGGCTTCTCCCCGGTTGACGATGGCGATGCGGTTGAACACCGGGCGGCACTCCTGTCGTTCGGCGAAAGCTGTCACCGCACACATTCCCAGGCAGCCGGGGCTACCGTCGAGTCGGGTTGGTCAGCTGACGAAGACTGCGGTTGGTTTGGCGAGCGGGCCGTGCGGCTCGTAGAGGGCCAGGAACGTGCCCGTCGGGTCGAACATTGCGGTCTGGCCCGGTGCGAGCTTCAGGCCCGCAAGCGGTCGGCCGGTGCGGATGGCGGCAGCCTGCTCGGCGTCCGCGTCGAACCGCGGGAAAGTGTCGGCCGCGACGTCCGCGATCGGCAGGAAGCTGAACGACTCGGCCAGCTCCTCCAGCGTGTGGGCGGTGGAGATGCCGAAGCTGCCCACCCTGGTCCGCCGGAGCATGGTGAGGTGACCGCCGACGCCGAGCCGCACGCCCAGGTCGCGGGCCAGCGCACGGATGTAAGTGCCACTGGAGCAGTCGACCGAGATGTCGACCGAGATCCCCTCCGGACCAGGTCGTACGTCGAGTACGTCGTACCGGCTGATCGTGACCGAGCGGGCCTTGAGCTCGACCTCTTCGCCGGCCCGGACCCGCTCGTACGCGCGTTTGCCGTCGACCTTGATCGCGGAGACCTTGGACGGGATCTGCGAGATCTCGCCGCGGAACCCGGCGACGGCAGCCTCGATCCCGTCGGCGGTCACCCCGGCGAGCGCCTCCGTCGAAGCCGTCGTGACGGTCTCACCCTCGGCGTCGTCGGTGCTGGTGGAGGCGCCGAGCAGGATCGTCGCGTCGTACGACTTGTCGGCCAGCTGGAGATGGCCGAGTAGCCTGGTGGCGCGGTTGAGCCCCACCACCAGGACACCGGTGGCCATCGGGTCGAGAGTGCCGGCATGGCCGACCTTGCGGGTGCCGGCCAGCCTGCGGATCCTGGCCACCACCGTGTGCGAGGTCAGCCCGGCCGGCTTGTCGACGACAACGATGCCGTCGGCAACAACCGCGCCAGTGGCGACCGGGTCGCTACTCGTCGTCGGAGTCATCGTCCTCGCGGTGCTTGTACGGGTCGGCGTCGCCGGCCGGCTTGGCGCCCGCGGCGGCCTTGGCCACCTCGGCGTCGGCCGACCGTGCCTTGGCCAGCAGTTCCTCGATCTGGCCGGCCGTCTCCGGGATGGCGTCGAGGTAGAAGGCCAGCGTCGGAGCCCGGCGCAGGCCGAGAGCCTTGCCGACCTCGCTGCGGATCATGCCGCGGGCCGACTCCAGTGCCGCGGCCGTCGAGACGCGATCCTGCTCACCGCCGTACACCGTGTAGAAGACACTCGCCTCGCTGAGGTCACCGGTCAGCTTGGCATCCGTCACGGTGACGAAACCGAGCCGCGGATCCTTCACCCGGCGCTCCAGTAACTCCGCGACCAGGACCTGGATCCGGTCGGCCAACTGCTTAGCCCTTGCTTCACCCATCAGGGCTCACTCCTTCATTCAGACATGAACAACGTCCGGAGCGGCGGTCGAGACCGCCGCTCCGGACGTTACTAGACGCTGTTAGCTACGCGGCTTCTCGCGCAGTTCGAACGCCTCGACGACATCGCCGAGCTTGATGTCGTTGAAGTTGGCCACGGTCAGACCACACTCGAAGCCCTCGCGGACCTCGGACGCGTCGTCCTTGAACCGCTTGAGTGACGACAGGTCGCCGTTCTCGACCACGACTGTTCCGTCGCGGATGACCCGCACCTTGGCGTTCCGCTTGATGACTCCGCTGGTGACCCAGCAACCGGCGATGTTGCCGACCTTGGACGAGCGGAAGACCTCGCGGATCTCAGCCGTTCCGAGCTTGAACTCCTCGTAGATCGGCTTGAGCATGCCCTTGAGAGCAGCCTCGATGTCGTCGATCGCCGAGTAGATGACCGAGTAGTACCGGACATCCACGCCCTCGCGGTCGGCGAGGTCGCCGGCCTTGCCGGCCGGCCGGACGTTGAAGCCGATGATGACGGCGTTCGACGCGATGGCCAGGTTGACGTCGTTCTCGTTGATCGCACCGACACCGCGGTCGATGACGCGGAGGTTGACCTCGTCGCCGACCTCGATCCGCACCAGGGCGTCCTCGAGTGCTTCCACCGAACCGGACACGTCACCCTTGAGGATGAGCAGGAGCTCCTGGCTCTCGCCCTTCTCCATGGAGGCCATGAAGTCCTCGAGCGTACGGCGCGCGCGGCGCTTGGCGTTCGAGGCGGCACGGGCTCGCGCTTCACGCTTCTCGGCGATCTGGCGGGCCATCCGGTCGTCGTCGACAACGAGGAAGTTGTCGCCGGCGCCCGGTACGCCGGACAGGCCCTGAACCAGGACCGGCCGCGACGGCAGTGCTTCCTTCACGTTGTTGCCGTGCTCGTCGAGCATCGCCCGGACCCGGCCGTACGCCGGACCCGCGACCATCGAGTCGCCGACCCGCAGCGTGCCGCGCTGGACCAGCACGGTCGCGACGGGGCCACGGCCCTTGTCCAGGTGCGCCTCGATCGACAGACCCTGCGCCGGCTGATCCGGGTTGGCCCGCAGATCCAGCGACGCGTCGGCCGTCAGGATGACGCCCTCGAGCAGTCCGTCGATGTTGATCCGCGCCTTCGCGGAGACATCGATGAACATGGTGTCGCCGCCGTACTCCTCGGGCACCAGGCCGTACTCGGTCAGCTGACCGCGCACCTTGACCGGGTCCGCGTTCGGCACGTCGATCTTGTTCACCGCGACCACGATCGGGACGTTCGCCGCCCGGGCGTGGTTGAGTGCCTCGATCGTCTGCGGCATCACGCCGTCGTCGGCCGCGACCACCAGGATGACGATGTCGGTGGCCTGCGCACCACGAGCACGCATGGCGGTGAACGCCTCGTGACCCGGGGTGTCGACGAAGGTGATGGCGCGCTCGGTGCCGTCGACCTCGGTGGTGACCTGGTAGGCACCGATGTGCTGGGTGATGCCACCGGCTTCCTTGGCCACGACGTTCGCGTGCCGGATCGCGTCCAGCAGCTTCGTCTTACCGTGGTCGACGTGACCCATCACGGTCACGACCGGCGGACGGGCCGCCAGGTCGGCGTCGCCGCCGTCGTTGGTACCGAAGTCGATGTCGAACGACTCGAGCAGCTCGCGGTCCTCGTCCTCGGGCGAGACCAGCTGGACGTCGTACTCCAGCTCGGTGCCGAGCACCTGCAGCGTCTCCTCGTTCACGGACTCGGTCGCGGTCACCATCTCACCGAGGTGGAACAGGACCTGGACCAGCGAGGCCGGATCGATACCGACCTTCTCGCCGAAGTCCGTCAGCGAAGCGCCACGAGCCAGCTTCACGACCTCGCCGTTACCGTGCTTGACCCGCACGCCGCCGACGGCCGGAGCCTGCATGTTGTCGAATTCCTGGCGCTTGGCGCGCTTGGACTTGCGACCACGACGGGCCGGACCACCCGGACGCCCGAAGGCACCCTGTGTTCCGCCCCGGCCCCGGTTGCCCGGGCCTGGACGACCGCCACCGCCACCACCGGGGGGACCGCTGGGGCCACCACCCGGACGGAAGCCGCCGCCGCCACCGCCACCGCCGCCTGGACGCGCACCCGCGCCAGGTCCACCGGAACCGCCGCCGGGACGGCCACGGCCGCCACCACCGGCACCCGCGCCACCACCGCCGCCGCCCGGACCGGACGGACGGCCGGTGAAGGTGCCGGCTGAAGACTTCGGCATCATCGCCGGGTTCGGACGCGGTGCGCCCGGCACGCCGCCGGACGGACGCGGCCGGTCGGTACCACCGGTACGGGCCTGTGGCGGCCGCGGCGGCATTCCGGCCGGGCTGTTACCAGCCGGAGCCGGGGCCGCCGGAGCGCCACCCGGACCCGGACGCGCGCCACCGCGCTGCATGCCCTGGGTCGAACTGAAGGGGTTGTTGCCCGGACGCGGAGCGCCCGGACGGCCACCCTGGCCGCCGTCGCGCCCACCCGGAGCACCCGGACGGGGCGATCCACCGGGACGAGGCGCACCCGGACGGGGCGCGTTGCCACCCGGCCGCGGAGCGTTGCCCGGGGTACCCGGACGCGGTGCCGGGCGAGCCGGCGCGGAGTCCGCCGCCGGACGCGGGGCCGCCTCGGTCTCGGCTGCCGAAGCTGCCGGAGCCGCTGGGGTCTCCACTACCGGAGTCTCGGCGACCTTGGCCGCGGGCGCCTCGAAAGCAGGCTGCGCGACCTTGGCCGGAGCCTCTACCACCGGAACCTCCGCGGCCGGGGCCGGAGTGGCCTCGACGCGCGGACCCGGCTTCGGGCCAGGACGCGGACCCGGACGGGCCGGCGACGGCGCGGACGATCCCGCGGCCGGGGCCGTCGGGGCCGGGGCGGCCTTCTCGGTGATCGTCGGCTCGGTCGTGACCGGAGCCGGCACGGCCTGGGCGGCCGGCGCGGTGCGCTCGGTCTCCACTGCCGGGGCCGGCGTCGCCGGAGCAGGCTCGGAAGCCTTGTCCGCCGTGGTGACCGGAGCGGTCGCCTGCGGCGCCGCTGATGTACTGGCGGCGGCATTCTTGGCCGCGCGCTTCTTCGGCGGGTTCTTCTCGAACTCCTCCGCCAACCGTCGTACGACGGGTGCCTCGATCGTCGAGGACGCCGATCGGACGAACTCTCCCATGTCGTTCAGCCTGGTCAGAACGACCTTGCTGGTAACTCCGAGCTCTTTCGCGAGCTCGTAGACCCGGACCTTTGCCACTACTCTCCCTCTGGTCCGAGCCTGGGGGCCGCGGACCGTTAGTTGACGTACATGCTCATCGCATTGCACTCATCGCTGTGTATCCATCACTTTTGGACACTCATCGAGTAGTCATGAGTCGATGACCCGCCTTCATGTCGTCGCGACGGTCCCTGTGGGACCACCGCGGGCGGCCCTGGTGGCCGCACTTCTTGTAACCGGTACAGCTTTCTAACTGGTGACGCTGTCCTGCCGCTCGACGTGCTCCCGCACGAGTGAGGTGTCCAGCGGGCCCGGGACCTTGAAGGCCCGCGGGAACGCTTTTCGCCGCTCCGCGAGGTCGAGACATCCGGTCGCCGGGTGCAGGTGCGCCCCACGGCCGGGTGCCCGCCGACCGGGATCCGGGAGGACATGTCCTCCGGACTCCGTCAGCCGCAGCAAATCGGTCGGACTGGCTCGTTTCCGGCACCCGATGCAGGTGCGCTCCCGAACCTTCTCAGGGCGCGCGTCCGCGGTTTGGATCACTGTTCCTCAGGGTGTGGTGACGACTCAGTCGACCGACCGAGAGATCAGTCTACCTTCTCGTCCTCACGAGTCACATCCGTATCCGGCCGGATGTCGATCCGCCAGCCCGTCAGCCGGGCCGCGAGGCGGGCATTCTGCCCTTCCTTGCCGATCGCCAGCGAGAGCTGGTAGTCGGGCACCACCACCCGCGCGGCGCGCGCCGCGGCGTCCACGACCTCGACAGAGGTGACCTGCGCGGGCGACAGCGCGTTCCCGACGAAGGTCGCCGGGTCGTCGCTGTGGTCGATGATGTCGATCTTCTCGCCATGCAGCTCGTGCATGATGTTGCGGACCCGCTGGCCCATCGGGCCGATGCAGGCGCCCTTGCCGTTCACCGACGGGTTCAGCGTCCGGACCGCGATCTTGGTCCGGTGCCCCGCCTCGCGCGCGATCGCGGTGATCTCGACGGTGCCGTCGGCGATCTCCGGTACTTCGAGCGCGAACAGCTTCTTGACCAGGTTCGGGTGCGTCCGGGAGACGGTGATCTGGGGGCCCTTGAAGCCCTTCCGGACCCCGACCACGTAGACGCGCAGCCGGGAACCGTGCTCGTACTTCTCCCCCGGCACCTGCTCCGGTGCCGGCAGTACGGCCTCGATCTTGCCGAGGTCGACCATCACCGAGCGCGGGTCGCGGCCCTGCTGGACGATCCCGGACAGGATGTCGCCCTCCTTGCCGGCGAACTCGCCGTACCGGACGTCGTCCTCGGCGTCGCGCAGCCGCTGCAGGATGACCTGCTTGGCGGTGGTCGCCGCGATCCGGCCGAAGTCGGCGGGCGTGTCCTCGAACTCGCGCGCCACCGTGCCGTCCTCGGCGAGCTCCTTGGCGTACACCGTGACGTGCCCGCTCTTGCGGTCCAGCTCGACCCGGGCCTGGTGCTGCGCGCCCTCGGTCCGGTGGTAGGCGACCAGCAGCGCCTGCTCGATCGCCTCCACGACGATCTCGAACGCGATGTCCTTTTCGCGTTCGAGCGACCGCAGGACGGCCATGTCGATATCCATCAGTTCTCCTCCACCGTGCCGTCAGCGGCAGGTTCGTCGTTGCCGGCTGGCCGGTTGAACTCGATCTGGACCTTGGCCTTCTCCACGTCCGCGAACGCGATCGTCCGGGTCTGTCCCCGGACGTCGAGCTCGGCGGTGTCGTCGGTGACGGAGGTGATCCGCCCGGTCACCTTGTGACCGCCGACCAGCGTGACGGCGACCATCCGGGTGACGTTGCGGCGCCAGTGCCGGGCCAATGTGAGTGGCCGGTCCACGCCCGGGCTGGAAACCTCCAGCGTGTAGGCGCCGTTGCCCATCACCTCGTCGGCGTCCAGGGCCTTGGAGATCGCCCGGGTCACCTCGGCGACGTCGTCCAGGTTGATGCCACCGTCGCGGTCCACCAGGACCCGCAGCTGCCGTCGTTTCCCGAACGGCGAAACGTCGGCTTCCTCCAGGTCGCAACCGAACTGCTCGACGATCGGCCGCAGGAAGTTCTCGAGGCTCGTAGGGTCCGTGTGGTCAGTCTTTCGGCTCACAGGTAGACCTGCCTCTCTCCAGTTGTGTCACCCATAGCTGTGTCACCCGTTGCGCCCCCGGCGATCGCGCCGAGGGCAGTAGCCCACCTTATCCGGCCCGCCGAGTGGATCAGCCATGCGCCTCCATCCGGGATATCGTTCGGCGGTGCAGACCGAGCCCTCTCGACCGTCGCGCCGTGCCGTTCTCAGGAGTGCTGCCGTCGTGGCCGCTTCCGCGACCCTGCTCACCGGCTGCGAGGACGCGAAAGACAAAAGCGGTACGCCGGGCGTCACCGAGGGACCGGGCGGCAGCACCCCACCAGCCCCCAGCACGGACCCGGTCATCGTTGCGGCGCTGACAGCGGCGGCCACGCAGGTCGAGCAGTTGTCGCTTCGCTACAGCGCGGTCAGCCAGGCTTTTCCGAAGCTGCGCACCCAACTGGAGATCGGCGTGAAGATCCACGCTGCCCAGTCGGCCGAGCTCAAGAAGGTCGGGGGCTTCGAGCCACCCCAGCCCGGCAAACTGCCCGCGTTGCCGAAGGACGCCACCACCGCACTGGCAGACCTGGCCGGTCGCGAGCAGAAGTTGTCGGTCAGCCATGCCACCGCGGCTGCGAAGGTGTCCGGCGAAGCTGCCCGGCTGCTCGCGATGCTGGCGGCCGCCGAGAGCCAGCTCGCCGCCACGCTGACGGTCATGGGCAAGAAAAAGGTGGCGTCGAGTTGACCGAGATCGAGGCGCTGCAGGCTGCGATCGCCGGCGAGCACGCCGCCCTGTACGGCGTGGGCGTGGCCGGCGGCAAGCTCTCCGGGTCGCGGTTCGCCCAGGCCACGGCTTCCTTCGAGGAGCACCGCAGACGCCGGGACCAACTGTCGGACCTGCTGGTCCAGGCCGGCGAGACCCCGGCGGCGGCCGAACCGGCGTACGACCTTCCCCAGCCTGTCACCAACGCGGCGACTGCCACGGCGCTGGTGCTGCTGATCGAGCGCAGGCTGTCGGTGGTCTACGCCGATCTGGTCGAGGCCGCCGAGAAGGAGCCGATCCGGACAGTCGCGGTCCAGGCCCTGATCGCCACTTCCCGTGCCCAGCTCACCTGGGGCGGCACTCCGCAGGCCTTCCCAGGTCAGAGCTGACCCTGATCCGGGCCAGACCAGTTGCGTTCCGCAACTGATCGGATACTCAACGCGCACAAAAACGTGTCATAACGAAGGATTTCCGGTCCGGTTACGGGTGATCTGGAATTCGTTGCGTACTCCCCTTTACTCGGAGCGCTACCTTCCCTATATTTTCGGCCACGGAGACTGGGGGGTCGCCGGGTAATCACCAACGCTGCAAGAACTTCTGGTCCCGATGGTGGTCGGAGCCATAGCGGCGTGCGGTGCTGATCCATGGCTGAATCAAAGCGTCTGACCGTGCCTTCATTGCATTTTCAAACAACTTCTTGAGCCGCGTCGCGGATCGGCTACGGAGGGTAGCGAAGCATGCGTACATTCGACCTGATCACCGGCGAAAGCCTGTTTGTGAAAGATCTCCGGGTAGTTCGCTGGGAGCAATACGAACTCGGCGGGCAAATGCCGTTCCAGGCAATGTGGTACAGCGTTCCGCCCGGTTCGGAGAGCCCGATCGACCAGCACCCGGAGCTCGAGCTGTCGATCGTTGTGGCGGGTACGGCGCACGTCCTGGTGGGCGATGCCGTGCACGAGATCAAGCACGGTGACGCGTTCCTGCTCAGCAGCACCGAGGCGCACGTCGTACAGAACCGGTCGGACGACGAACTGCTGACGGTCTTCAGCGCGTACTGGATGCCGGTCGCCGAAGAAAGACCGATCGAAGCAGTGACGGCCGACCATGCCTGAGCCGGCCGGGCCCGACCAAGACGCACCTGAGCCAGGCCTCGAGCCGATCACGGTGATCACCTACCCGCAGCCGACCGTCAACGGTCCGCTGCATGTCGGGCACCTCGCCGGTCCCTACCTCGCCGCCGACATCGCAGCCCGCGCGGCCAGGGCGCGTGGCGAACAGGTGGCGGTCACGACCGGCCTGGACGTCCACCAGAACTACGTGCTGACCCGGGCCGAACGCGAGGGCGTAGACGTCGGCGTGATGACGGCGGATTTCCGCGCGGACATCAAGGAGACCTACGAGCTGGGCCGGATCGGCTACGACCGGTTCAGCGATCCGCTCACCGACGAGCACGCGCCGATCATCCGGCAACTGATGAATCACCTGGTCGCCAGCGGGGCAACGCCGATGCGCGAGGTCACGCTGCACGCCTGCCGGGACTGCGCGCGGACCCTGCACGAGTCGTATCTGGTCGGCCTCTGCCGTAGCTGCAAAGCACCTGGCGCGGGTGGGGCCTGCGAGCAGTGCGGGGCCTTCACCTACGTCGACAGCATGATCGATCCGGTCTGCGGCCGGTGCGGCGGCGAGCCACGGCCCTTCCAGGCGACAGTCCCGGTACTCCGGATGGAGGACCACCGCGAGGCGATGACGGAGATGTGGCTGCGGGCCGAACTCCCGCCCAAGGTCCGTGCCCTGATCGGCCGGCAACTAGCCGGCCAACTGCCCGAGATCGCGCTGGCCTACCCGACGAACTGGGGCATCGAGGGCGACTCCGCCCTGACCGGCTTGCGGATCGGCCCGTACACCGAGGTCGCCCTGACCGATCTCTACAACGTCGCCAAAGCGGTCGACCCGGCCGCCGCCGATCTGCCCGGATACCTGGTCGCACTCGGCCGGGTGGAAAGCCTCTGGCACTTCCTCGGCCTCGACAACGCGTACTGGTACGCCGTGTACTGGCAGGCGATCTGGGCGGCCGCCGGGGTGAATCCATTACCCCTTTCCGGCCTGGTCGTGAACGAGTTCTACCTGCTCGACGGAAGCAAGTTCTCGACCAGCCGGAATCACCTGGTGCCGGCGAATGAAATGCTCCGCACCGAAGACCCGGCAATGGTCCGGCTTTACCTGGCGTGGGACCGTCCGGACCGATATCAGACCGACTTCAGCTGGAAAGCGTTCCGCGCATTCGCGGAGCGGGTGGGCCCATTGCTGGACGGGACCCGGGTCTGTTCGGAGGCATTCCATCCGGCACTGGCAGAGATAGAGCTGGCCAGGGCCGAGGACGCGCTCCGGCTGTCCGGTTTCGACCCGGCGCTGGCGGTCCGGATCATGATCGACCTGCTCGCCGGCGGCGTCCGGGACACCGGCTCGTTGCGCGCGGTCCTGACCGGGACAGGCGAGTAGGGCGATGCGGATCTGCGTGATCGGGGCCGGTATCGCGGGCGCCCTGCTCGCCCGGCGGCTGACCGAGTATCCGGACGTCGAGGTCGACCTCGTCACCGGCGTACCGGGAACGGACGCCACGGCGGCGTCCGGTGGCGGCGTCCGGGGCTTCGAGACTCACCCGGAGCAGCGGCGACTGGCTGTCGAGAGTCTGGCCGAGCTGTTCGAGACCCCTGACCTGCTGGAGCAGGTCGGGTACGTCGAGACGGGCTGCACCTATCTACTCAAGCCGTACGCCGGGCTGGAGCAGGCAGTCAACGACGTGGAACACCTGCACCCGGGCTCCACCGAGATCATCGACGGGGCCGCACTGCGGAGCCGTGGCTGGCAGGGCCTGCCGGAGGGCACGGTCGGCGTACTGGAGAAGCGGGCCGGTTTCATTCGGCCTGACCAGTTGCGCTCGCTGGTTATCGAGCAGCTCGCTCGCGGCGCGCACAGCCACGTCGTACCGGGCCCTGTGCTCGGTCTGGTCCCCCACCCCGACGGCTCGGTCAGCTGCCGCACCCCTGGCGACAGCAACCGGTACGACCTGGTCGTGGTGGCCGCGGGACCGTGGACGCCGGGACTGCTCGCGGGCAACGCGTTGCCGGCCGAGCCGTACCGGACCAAGGCGATCCAGGTCGCCGTGTACGACGTGGACGGCGCCCTGCCGACCATGTTCATCGACGAGACCAGCGATCTGTACGGGCGTCCGACCGCCGACGGAGGGCTCCTCCTCGGCATCGACACCCACCGCTGGTCGGTACCACCCGGCAGTACTGATCCGCTTCCGGACCTGGCCGCAGAGGCCGTCCGGATCGCGGGTGAACGACTGCCGCACCTACGGCTGCTGGAGACCAGGAACTCGGCCTCCAACGCCGACTGTTATGCCGATCCGCCCGTACTGACGCTCTGGTCGGTACTCGGCAGCACACATCGGCTCTTCACTTTCACCGGTGGGTCCGGCGGCAGCGTGAAAACCGCGCTGGCCGCAAGCCGGACGGCAGCGAGCGACCTGCTCGGGCCGCTCGTCACCGGAGAAAACACGCGCACCACCACTTCGCGGACGGAGAACAAGCGCATGACCATCACGGAACGAGGCAACGGCCACCCGCCCAGGTACCACACGATCGGTATCGGAGCCGGTCCGTCCAACCTGTCGCTGGCGGCCCTGTACAAGGGCGTCACCACCGAGAAGCTCGCCCTGTTCGATTCCCGCCCGGTAGCCGGCTGGCACACGCCACTGCTCTACCCCGGGGTCCGGATGCAGACCGGCTGGATGAAGGACCTGGTCTCGCTGGTCGATCCACGGCACGAACTGACGTTCCTGAACTACCTGGTCACCTCCGGGCGGCTCTACGCGCTGATCAACTCCCAGTTCGACGCCCTGCCCCGGATCGAGTACGAGCGCTACCTGGCCTGGGCCACCGAGCGGCTCGGCGTGGTCAACTTCGACTGCCGGGTGGACTCGATCTCGATCACCGACGACGGCTTCGAGGTCTGCGTCGACGGCACTCCGGTAGCGCAGTCGGAGCACCTCGTACTCGGTCTCGGCACCCGGCCGGTCTGGCCGGAGTACGTCCGCGGCCTGGATCGCGAGCAGGCCTTCATCGCCGACGAGCTCGGTGTCCGGCTGCCCGGCCTCGAAGCGTCCAAGGCCGAGCCGATCGCGGTGGTCGGCGGCGGCCAGACCGGTCTGGAGTGTGTACTGCGGCTGCTCGGCTCGGGCTTCACCGACATCCGCTGGCTCGGCCGGAACCAGTGGTTCCGCAGTATCGACGACTCCCCGATGGCGAACGAGCTGTACCGGCCGTCGCACATCCAGTTCCTGCAGGGTCTGAACCGCGGCAAGCGCCGCGAGATGATCGTGGACTCCCGCTACTCCGGCGACGCGATCACCCCGGGCGGTCTGCGAGCGCTCTACCAGGGCAACTACGACGGCCTGCTGACGCTCGGCCGGTTCCCGGTCACGCTGCTGCCCGGCCGCGACGTCACCTCGGCGGAACAACTTGCCGACGGCAACATCCGGCTGCGGTGCACGACTCCGGAGATGCCCGAGGAGCACGAGGTACGGCACCTGGTGGTCGCCGCCGGCCGCGAGCACGTCCAGGCGCCGTTCGACGACGACCTGCGGGAGCGGATCGACTACGACGACGACGGCGAGATGCTGGTCGAGCCGGACTACTCGATCCGCTGGAAGGGCATGAACGGGCACCGGATCTTCTCGTTCAACGCGAGCCGGTACAGCCACGGCCTGACGAATGCGGGCCTGACGCAACTACCGGTCCGGGCCGCGATCGTGCTCAACTCCATGTTCGACCGGGAGATCTACCCGATCTCCGACGAGCTCTGCGCGGTGAAGTGGTGAGTGCCGCCGTTCCGGAGGCGAACCCGCCGGATGTCGACGGGGTCTGGTTCCAGCTGGTCCCCGACGAAGCCGGCGCGAATACGCCGTACGGGCAGTATCACCGCGACGGCGACCTGATCTGGGCCGAGTTCTACGCCGGTGGATCGTTGCGCAGCGGGCGGCTGGTCGGCCACCTGCAGTCCGACGGCTCGATCGAGGCCGCCTACTGCCTGCTGACGGCGGCCCGGTGACCTGGTCAGCGGCGAGTGCCACAGCATCCCGGCGTACGACATCCGCGGCAACATCCGGATCGCCGACCATTTCCGCCGCAACGACGGCAGCACGGGGGTCTCGTACATCGAGCAGATCCCGGCACCAATCCGGGAGGTCTGAGATGACTGACGAACCGATCGACCGACCGCACCTGCTGGTGGTGGCGACCGGGATGCGCCTGTTCCGCGAGTACATCCTGCGATCCATCGCCCCGCAGTACCGGATCCACATGTTCCTGCACTCGGAACCGTCGTGGGAGAAGGAGTACATCGACGGCTGGACCGTGCTGGAGAGCACGCTCGACGCCGAGGCGCTGGTCGTCGCGGCGAAGAAGCTTCACGCGGACCAGCCGATCGACGGTGTGCTCTGCTGGGACGAGGCCCGCATCCTGCAGACCGCCCACGTGGCCGAAACGCTCGGCCTCCCGGGCGGCGACGTTGACATGGTCAACCGCTGCCGGGACAAACACCTCACCCGTACTGCGCTCGCCGAGCGAGGCGTCCCACAGCCGCAGTCGATCCTGGTCGACACCGTGGACGAGGCGCTCGTCACGGCCGACAAGCTCGGCTACCCGGTGATCCTGAAGCCGCGCGCGCTGGCCGCCAGCCTCGGTGTGGTCAAGGTGAACTCGGCCGAGGAGCTGAAGGACAACTGGGAGTTCGCGCACGACACGACCGTGCCCGAGGCGCCGCACTACGACGTCAAGGTGCTGGTCGAGGAGTTCGCCGACGGGTACGAGATCAGCATCGACTCGGCGATCTTCCACGGCCAGGTGACGCCGTTCTGCCTGGCCCGCAAGGAGCTCGGCTACCCGCCGTACGCGGAGGAGGTCGGGCACTTCGTCGACGCGGCCGATCCCTTGCTCGCCGACCACGAGCTGATGAAGGTGCTGGTCGACGCGCATGCCGCGATCGGGTTCAGCGACGGCGTCACGCACACAGAGATCATGATCACGGCCGACGGGCCGAAGGTGATCGAGATCAACGCCCGGATCGGCGGCGACATGATCCCGTACCTCGGTCTGCAGGCGACCGGGGCCGACCCGGGGCTCGCGGCCGCGGCGGTGGCGTGCGGCCGGACCCCGGAGCTGGTGCCGGATCGCGCGATGGTCGGTGGCGTCCGCTTCTTCTACGTGGACGAGAACGACACCGTGCTGGACTCGGTCGCGTTCGACGAGGCCGGTCTGCCCGCGACCATCGACCAACTCGTCGTACTGATGGAGCCGGGGACGACCACCAGTCCCCCGCCGGAAGGCACGCTCTGGGGACGGATCGCTTATGTGACCGCGGTGGCGACCTCGCTGGACGACTGCCGGGCCGGACTGGACGCCGCCGAGAAGGCACTGAGCTGGTCAGGGCATCAGAAGGAGTCGTCGTCATGACCGCAGCCTCTGCCCCTTCGGCTGAGAGCACGGGCATCTGGTCGACGATCCGGGAAGCGCCACTGCCGGTGAAGGCGCTGCTCGTCGGCGTCTTCGTGAACAAGCTCGGCTGGTTCCTGCAGGTCTTCCTGGTGCTGTTCCTGACCACCTCGAAGGGATTCAGCGAGGTCCAGGCCGGTACGGCGCTGGGCATCTACGGCGGCGGCTCGGTGATCGGCCTGATCATCGGCGGCTCACTGTCGGACAAGGTCGGGCCGCGAGCCGCGGTGATGATCAGCATGTTCGGCATGGCGGGCTTCGTCCTCGCGATCGCCTACGTGCCCAACTACGCGACCGTGCTTGTGGTGGTCGCGCTGGCCGGCGCGGTCGGGCAGTTCTACCGGCCGGCTTCGGCTGCCCTGCTGACCGAGCTGACACCGAAGAATCGTCAGGTGATGATCTTCGCGGTCTACCGGCTGGCGATGAACCTCGGTACGACGGCAGCTCCGCTGATCGGTGCGGCCCTGGTCGCGATCTCGTGGAACCTGCTGTTCATCGGTGAAGCCCTTGCGGCGCTGGCGTACGCGGCAGTGGCGATCATCGCGCTGCCTGGACGCAAGACGGCGGAGGTCGCGGACACGGTCGACGACTCGGTCGCGGCCGAGCCGAAGGGCGGGTACCTCGCAGTACTGCGCGACTACAAGTACGTGCTGTTCCTGGCGTGCATGTTCATCAACGCGGCGATCTACATGCAGTACCTGGCGGTCCTTCCGCTGCACATGAAGTCGGAAGGCTTTTCCACCTGGTGGTTCAGTGCGGTCGTCGCGTTGAACGGCTTCATCGTGATCACCTGCGAGTTGCTGGTCACCAAGGTGGTCCAGCACTGGCCGGCCCGGATCGTCGCGATCATCGGTTTCGTCCTGCTCGGTGGCGGACTCGCGTTCTACGCCCTGCCGGGCGGCATCGCGATCTTCGTGATCGGCACGCTGTTGTGGACGCTGGCGGAGATCATCGCCGGGCCGACCATGTTCGCCTACCCGGGCATGGCCGCAGCAGAACGCCCGAAACTGCTCGGCCGGTACGTCGGATCCGCGCATGCCATGTTCGGCCTCGGTTCCGCGCTGGGACCTTTTCTCGGTGTGTGGGTCTGGAACAACGCCGGTACCCGGGTCTGGGTCTGGTGCGGCGTGGCCGGCGCGATCGGCATCGTCTTCGCGTACTTCGGGATGTCCAGCGGAGCAGCCACAGCCGCAGAGGAACCAGCAGTGGACATCACCCCGGCCAGCGAGCCGTTGCCGAGCGAGAGCTCGTAGGAGGACCTCATGTCGAACTACACGATCATCGTGGACCCGTTGTCCACGGGGCAGGAATATCCGGCAGCCTTCAAGGAGGCCGGGCAGGTGCCGGTCGCAGTACTGAGTGGCCTGGAACCACCACCGGCCTACACGACCAGCTGGCACCCGGACGACTTCGAGCACGTGCACTATTTCACCGGTGACGTCGAGGCACTGGCTTCGGAGTTGCGGGTCTACTCGCCGGAGTACTTGGTGGCGGGGGCGGAGAGTGGGGTCGAGCTCTGTGACCAGCTCACCGAGATTTTGGTGCCCGGCACCGGCAACGTTCCTTCGCTGGCCTCAGCGCGGCGCGACAAGTGGCAGATGGCCCAGGCGCTTTCTGCCGCAGGTGTTCCGCGGCTCCGGCAGTTCCTGACGTCGGACCCGGCCGAGGCCGAGACCTGGCTGAAGGAGAACGACCTGCTCGGCAAACGGCTGGTGATCAAGCCGCCGAAGAGCGCCGCCGGCGACGAGGTCTACATCGTCTTCGAAGGCGGCAACTGGCGGGAACGCTTCGACCAGGTACTCGGCCGGACCAACAAGATGGGTCTCACCAACGACGCGGTCCTGATCCAGGAGTATGCCGACGGTACCGAGTATCTGGTCGACAGCTATTCGGTTGACGGGGTGCACTCGCTCGTCGACGTCTGCCGCTACACGAAGGTGAGTCGCGGCGACAAGATCGGCATCTATCACCGGATCGACTTCCTCGCGGCGGACGACCCCGAAGTACTGGCGTTGTGGCCTTATACGCAGCAGGTATTGGATGCCGTTGGTATTCGCGTCGGCTGTGGTCACTCCGAGGTGATGATGACGGCCGATGGGCCCCGGCTGATCGAGGTCGCGGCCCGGCCGGCCGGTGGTGGTCACCAGATGGTCAGCGAGTTGGCTACCGGGGACAACCACATCAAGCGGACGGTCGCGCATCGGGTGCGGGGTGAGGTGCGAGACAGCTTCGATCTGGTGCAACACCTGCGCGGCATCTTCATCTCCGCCGTACGGGAAGGCTACTTCCGCAACCGCGAGGTCTTCGCCGACGTCGAGTCGCTGAAATCCTTCCACTGGATGAAGATCCTGCACGAAGAGGACGCGATCGTCCCCGAAACGGTCGACCTCTTCACCTGCCTGGCCTGGGTGATCCTCATCCACAGCGACGCAGCCACCCTCGACGACGACTACCAACGAGTCCTCGAAATGGAGGCCGCAATAGTCATCGACACCCCCTGATCCGTCCCGGGCACGGACGTTCCCCCGAACGTCCGTGCCCGGGGTGTACTACGACCCGCTTCGCGGAAGCCTCCGATCGCCGCGACCGAGTTGGCGCGGACCGCCAGCACTCACCAAACCGCCCACCGTCAGGCGGCCGGGTCCTCTCAGGCGGGAGATCCGCCGCCGTACAGTGCTTGGTGAGTGCTGGCGGTGCGGCCCACCGCTATGCGTCACAACGGGCGCAGGTGCTCGATCGTGACGTGGTGCTGCTCGGCTAGTCGCTGAGCGATCAGCGAGCGGTGGCAAGCCTCGGGGTCGCGTTCGACGCAGGAGCAGCGCTGCAGTTCCACTGCTCGTCAGCGCCGACACGATCGGTGTGAGGTCGGCGCGGTCGAGGATCTCCGTGGTGTAGCGGCGGGTGAATTCGGCCGCAAGCTCGCGACGCGTGCGCTTGCCGACGCCCTGGCGGTCGTCCTCGACGTACTGGACCTCGCGCAACTCAGTGGTCGGGGCGAGTTCCGGGTGGTGTTCATAGGCGATCCCCGCATCGGCGAGCGCCGACTGCAGCCGGCGGGAGTTAGCCCAGGCGTACTCCGATCCGCGCACGCCCCGGCGCTGGCGTATGTCGAGCAGCAGGCGGACGTCGGCGTCCCGCAGCGCCTGCAGGAACGAGTCGGGGTCGCAGTCGTAGACGCCGATCGTCACCATCCTCAGCACCGGAGATCACCTGTCTGCCTGCTGCTCGGGCGCATCATGCGACGGCTGTGCCCTCGAGTTCGACCATCAGGGTGGGGATCGCCAGCCGGGTCACCCCGAGCATCGTGCTGGTCGGGGCCACTCCGGCGGCGCCCAAGCGTGAGGCCGGTACGCCATAGTGCTGGAAGAGTAGATCGACGTCGGTGGTGTAGACGTTGAGCCGGACGAGGTTCGCGAGGGACATGCCTGCCTCGCCGAGGATGGCCTCCAGGTTGTCTAGGCTCAGCGCCAACTGGGCCGCCATGTCACCGTCATGCTCGGGCTTGCCCTCGCCGTTCATCGCGGTCTGGCCGGCGCAGTACAGGGTCCGGGTCTGGCCGGAGACGATCTCGCCCTGGTTGTAGCCCAGCTCCACCGACCACGTCCACGGGTTGACCGTCGTTCGCTCCATTGCCACAGCAAGCTCCATCCGATTCGTCGACAAGTACATACATCCATCGGCTTGGTAGCCGCTCCTCGCGAACAGCCTGCCAACGAATCACGACACCCTGTGTCGTGTATTCCAGTAGAGTTTTCGTATGCGCGCCGACCGGTTGGTCTCGCTGGTACTGCTGTTGCGCCAGCGCGGTCAGCTGTCCTCGGACACCCTGGCCCGCGAGCTGGAGGTGTCCACCCGCACCGTGCTGCGCGACATAGAAGCGTTGTCCGCAGCCGGCGTCCCGGTTTACGCCGAACGCGGCCGGCACGGCGGGTTCGCATTGCTGCCCGGATTCCAGACAGAGCTCACCGGTCTGAACCATGACGAGGCGCTCGCGCTGCTGGTTGCCGGATCGCGGCGCGGTGCGCAGGCGTTCGGCCTCGGCTCGGCGCTCGCTTCGGCCATGCTCAAGGTGGTCGACGCACTCCCCGAAGGCAATCGGGACACCGCGGCCGGCGCGGTGCAGCGACTGCTCATCGACCCGGAGACTGACCTCCTCTCGCGCCGCGTCGTCGCCGACGAGGCACCCAGCGCCGTAGTGGCCCAGGTCCGGAGCGCAGTCTTCGCCGGACACAAGCTGCGGATCCACTACGCGGCTGTGGACCAGACCCCGAAGTGGCGCACGGTGGACCCGATCGGCCTGGTCATCGTTCGCGACCAGGGCTATTTGCTGGCCACGAGATCTGGCGAGGACCGGACGTACCGATTGTCGCGGGTACTGGCGGCCGAGGAACTTGACGAACCCGCGCAGCGACCGGACCAGGTCGATCTGGATAGGGCCTGGCAGGAACGCAGTACGCGGTTCCGGGCCGGCGACGACCAGGTCGCCGTGCTCGTACGACTGAACCCGGCGCGACGGGAAGACCTGATGGGTACTGCGCTGGCCGTCCGCTCCGAGGAGGTCGACGCAGACGGCTGGCTGCGGATGGAGGTGACCTTCCAGGACTCACGGCACGCCGAATGGGCGCTATGGCAGCTCGCCACGAGCGCAGAAGCCCTGGCCCCGCAATGGTTGCGCACCTCCCTGCGCAACCGCGCTGCCGAGATCGCCACCCGCTACGAAGCCTCGTCCTGAGAGCCGCCGCACGGCGGAGCGCGGTAGACAGCTCCTACCGCGATGAGCACGGAGGCTTCCTCACCTCAGGCTTGGGCCCGAGGTGAGGAAGTAGTACTAGCGGCGGCGGCGCCAGGGACCGGTGACGGCGTAGGTGATACCTGGCGTGTAGACGTTGAAGAACATGGTGCGGCCGTCGGCGGAGAAGCCGGCGCCCGCCAGTTCGCCGTACTCCGGGTCTTCGGGGGTCCCGTTGTTGACCCGGTTGCGGCGAATTTGAAGACCTGGCCGTCCTCGGTGGTGCCGAGGATGTGCTGTTCGCCGAGACCGTCCTCGCACATCATCAGCCCGCCGTACGGCGACATGGTGATGTTGTCAGGGGCATCGAACTCGGGGTCGTCCGAGCCGGGCTTCGGCCGGGTGAAGATGACCATCTGCTTCAGCGTCTTCTCGCGCGGGTCGAAGCGCCAGACCTGGCCGTCGTGGTCGACCTTCGGGCCGAGTTCGGTGCGCGCGAACGACGACACGAAGTACACGCAGCGGTCCAACTGGCCCCACCAGCAGCCTTCGAGTTTGTAACCGCCTCGTGCTGGAACCTGCCCATCGCCGTCAGCGGGTCGGGTGATTGTTGCGGCGGTCGTCGTACGGGTCGACCTCGAAGATGAAGCCGTGATCCTTGGTGTAGCCGCTGTCGCCGGCCCTGAGCTCGGTTTCCGCGCGACCACCTTGATCGTCGCGGTCGGGCTGCACTCGTGGTTGCGGACCAGGCGGTTACCGCCATGGCGGTCGGGGAAGGTGCCCATCCCGTCGAACCGGGACGGCGTCTGCAGACCGTCAGGACGAACGACGCCCTCCCTGGAGACAATCTTGTAGCTGAATCCATGCGGCAGGTCGAGCATGCCGGCCGGGTCGGGGATCATCGGGCCGTAGCCGACCTTCGGACCGGACGTACCGAGCGCCGGCTCCGCTGTGAAGAGGGCCTCGACGGAACCCACCACGCTGACTGCGACCCCAGCAGCGGCAGCACGGCAAGAGAACGAGTGTCAGAAACCGCCCGTACTGCGGGTTGGTGCCTAGAGCGAGCGGACCCAGTTGGAGAGGAGTTCTGCGCCGGCATCGCCGGACTTCTCGGGGTGGAACTGGGTTGCGGTGAGGGGGCCGTTCTCGACTGCTGCGACGAAGCGGTCCGAGCCGTAGGTCGTCCAGGTGACGGCCGGGGTCACCGAGGCGCGGGTCTCGACCAGTTCCCATTCGCGGACGCCGTACGAGTGGACGAAGTAGAAGCGTTCCTTCTCGATGCCGTCGAAGAGCGCGCTCCCCGACGGCACGTCCACCGTGTTCCAGCCCATGTGCGGGACCGGCTCGCCGCCCGCGGGCTGGAGCCGCTCGACGACACCAGGCCATTGGTCGCAGCCTTCGGTCTCGACGCCGTGCTCGATTCCGCGGGAGAACAGAATCTGCATGCCCACGCAGATCCCGAGCACCGGGCGGCTGGCGGTGAGCCTGCGATCGACGATGACGTCGCCTCGGACGGCGCGCAGACCCGTCATACAGGCCTCGAAAGCGCCGACGCCCGGCACCAGCAGGCCGTCGGCGTTCACGGCCTCGTCGAAGGACGACGTGACCGTCACGTCGGCGCCGACGCGTTGCAGGGCGCGCTCCCCCGAGCGGATGTTGCCGGAGCCGTAGTCGAGCAGGACGACCTTCGGGCTCACAGAGCGCCCTTGGTCGACGGGATGCCCGGCTGACGCGGATCCAGCTCGGCCGCGTCCCGCAGCGCCCGCGCGAAGGCCTTGAACTGCGCCTCGACGATGTGGTGCGGGTCGCGCCCGGACAGCACCCGGATGTGGATGCAGATGGCCGCGTTGAACGCGAGCGTCTCGAAGACGTGCTGGGTCAGCGATCCGGCGTAGTCGCCACCGATGATCGCGTACACCTGGCCGTCGGGCTCGCCGGTGTGCACGCAGTACGGACGGCCGGACAGGTCGACCGTGCAGTGCACGAGCGCCTCGTCCAGCGGCACGGTCGCGTCGCCGAAGCGCCGGATGCCGCGCTTGTCGCCGAGCGCCTCCTTCAGTGCCTGGCCGATGCCGATCGCAGTGTCCTCGACGGTGTGGTGCGCGTCGATCTCGAGATCGCCGACCGTGTTCACGTGCAGGTCCAGCAGCGCGTGCTTGGCCAGCGCGTTCAGCATGTGGTCGTAGAAGCCGACGCCGGTGGTGATGTCGGCGCGGCCGGTGCCGTCCAGGTCGAGCTCGACGAGCACCTTCGACTCGCTCGTCTCCCGATCGATCCGGGCTGTCCTGCTCATGAAACCCTTCCTGCCTCTGTCTTGAGTACCTTCTCCAGCGACGCCCGGAACGCGGCCATCTCAGCGCCGGTGCCGATCGACACCCGCAGCCAGCCGTCCGGTCCGGTCTCCCGGATCAGCACACCGTCGTCCAGCAGCGACTGCCAGACCGCGTGCCGGTCGGCGAAGGTGCCGAACAGCACGAAGTTCGCGTCGGAATCGACCGCGCGCAAACCCTGCGCCCGCAGCCATTCCACCGTCTCGTCCCGCTCCACCCGGAGCTGGTCGACCCGGCCGAGCAGCTCGTCCGAGTGCCGCAGCGCCGCCCGCGCGACCGCCTGGGTCACCGCGGACAGGTGATACGGCAGCCGCACGATCCGCAACGCGTCCACCAATTGCTTGCTAGCGGCAAGATAACCGACGCGCCCGCCGGCCAGGGCGAACGCCTTCGACATCGTCCGGGCGACCGCCAGATTCCCGTACGACGGCAGCAACGTGACCGCGCTCGGCGTACCGGCCCGGCGGAACTCCGCATACGCCTCGTCCACCACCAGGACCGAACCGATCGCCTTCGTCCGGGCGGCCACCGCCTCCACCAGGTCGATCGGCAACGCCGTACCGGTCGGGTTGTTCGGCGATGCGAGCAGTACTACGGACGGCCGGTGCCGCGAGATCGCGGCGAGCGCCTTGCTCGGGTCGAGCGTGAAGTCGTGCGACCGGCGCCCGACGACCCAGCCGGTGTTCGTGTCCCGCGCGTACTCCGGGTACATCGAGTAGGTGGGCGCGAACGACAACGCGGTACGGCCTGGTCCCCCGAACGCCTGCAGCAGGTGCAGCATCACCTCGTTGGAGCCGTTGGCCGCCCACACCTGCTCGGCGACCAGTCGCGCTCCGGACTCACGGCCCAGGTACGCCGCGAGGTCGGCGCGCAGGGCGAGGAACTCGCGGTCCGGGTAGCGGTTGAGCCCGCGTGCTGCCTCGGCCACCGACGCGGTGATGTCCGCGACGGTCGCCTCGCTCGGCGGGTACGGGTTCTCGTTGACGTTGAGGAGGATCGGTACGTCGAGTTGCGGCGCGCCGTACGGCTCGAAGCTCTTCAGCTCGTCCCGGATCGGCAACCCGTCGAAGTCAGCCATTGGCCGGCTCCGAGGTCGCGGCCGGCGCTTCTGGGAAGCGGGCGGTGACGGCGGCGGCGTGACCCGGCAGGTCCTCCGCGTGCGCGAGGTTCACGACGTGCTGGGCGACCTCGGCGAGCGCCTGCCGGCTGTAGTTGATCACGTGCACAGCCTTCAGGAAGCTACGGACAGAAAGACCGGACGAGTGGCACGCGCAAC
Organism: Kribbella qitaiheensis; assembly: GCF_014217565.1. Classification (NCBI taxonomy): domain Bacteria; kingdom Bacillati; phylum Actinomycetota; class Actinomycetes; order Propionibacteriales; family Kribbellaceae; genus Kribbella; species Kribbella qitaiheensis. Next base: position 7,419,463 of record NZ_CP043661.1, on the reverse strand, counting down.
CGGCCGTGGGCAGGACGTGGTTCGACCCCGCGCAGTAGTCGCCCAGCGAGACCGGCGACCAACCGCCGACGAAGATCGCGCCGGCGTTGCTGATCAACGCGGCCCGCTCCTCGGCATCGACCGTCTGGATCTCCAGGTGCTCGGCGGCGTACGCGTCCACCACAGCAGTGCCCTGATCAAGATCATCGACCAGTACTACGGCCGACTGCTGCCCGCCGAGTGCTTCCTCGACCCGCTCCCGGTGCTTGGTCTTCGCGACCTGCTTCGGCAACTCGGCCTCGACGGCTGTCGCCAGCGCCTCGCTCGGAGTCACCAGCACGCTGGCAGCCATCGGGTCGTGCTCGGCCTGGCTGATCAGGTCGGCCGCGACGTGAGCGGCGTCCGCGGTGTCATCAGCCAGTACGGCGATCTCGGTCGGGCCGGCCTCGGAGTCGATCCCGACCTCGCTCTGCACGAACCGCTTGGCCGCGACCACGTAGATGTTGCCCGGACCGGTGATCAGGTTGACCTTGCGGCAGCCCTCGAAGCCGTACGCGAACCCGGCGATCGCCTGCGAGCCGCCCATCGCGTACACCTCCTCGATCCCGAGCATCGCGCAGACGGCGAGCACAGTCGGGTGCGGAAGGCCCCCGAAGTCCTTTTGCGGCGGCGAGGCAACAGCAAGCGACTGGACGCCGGCCACCTGCGCCGGTACGACGTTCATCACGACGCTGGAGGCGAGCGGCGCACGCCCACCCGGCACGTACAGCCCGACGCGCTGCACCGGCACCAGCCGTTGCGTGACGCGACCACCCGGCGCCGGCTCCGACACGACATCGGCACCGCGCTCGTCCTCGCTCACCTCGCGAACCCGGCGGATCGATTCCTCGAACGCCGACCGCACGGCCGGGTCGAGCTCCTCCAGCGCGGTCTTCAGCGCCTCGGCCGGGACCCGCAGGTCTTCCACCCGCACATGGTCGAACTTCTCGCCGTACTCCTTGATCGCTTCCAGACCCCGATGACGGACGTCCAGGCAGATCGGTCGGACGACGTCGAGGGCGGCCTCGACGTCCAGTAGGGCTCGGGGGACTAGCTCGTGGACGGCTTGGAGGTCGAGAACCTCTCCGGCTGCCACTCGGCCCCGCAGGTCGACGCGGCGAATCATGGGCCCCAGTCTAGTGGTCGCCCCCGCGCTCCCCCGCGCGCCGTCTACTGCGCGGACCACGGCTCTCTGCTGTTGCCATTAGGCTCGCTGTATGGATTCCCGCCTGCCCCTCCTCACCGTCGATACGGTGATCTTTCCCGGGCTGGTGCTTCCCATCCCCGTGACCGACGTCCAGGGCCGCGCGGTGATCCGCGACCTGGTCGAGAACGGCGGCGAACTCGTCTGCGGCGCGGTCGCGGTACGGGACGGCTACGAGCTCGGCGACCGGGTCTTCCGCTCGCTCTACGGCACCGGCTGCGCCGCGACCATCTCCGAGATCACCCTGGACGCCGACGACGACGGCCCGGTCGAGATCACCCTGACCGGCAACCGCCGCTTCAAGGTCGCCGAGCTGGACACCGAGGGCGACTACCTGGTCGCCGACGTCGAGTGGCTCGCCGAGGAGCCGGGCGACGACCCCCTCGGTACGGCGAACATCGCGGTCCAGCGCTTCCGCCGGTACGCCGCGGCCATCACCGACATCAGCCAGCCCGGCCTGCACATCGGCGCCTTGCCGGACGACCCGAGCACCCTGTCGTACCTGATGTCGGCCGCCATGACCCTGATGACGCCCGACCGCCAGAAGCTCCTGGAAGCCGAAGACACCACCACGCGGTTGGCCCAACTGGTCGGCCTGCTGGACACGGAGATGGCTGCGATAAAGGCGCTCCCGTCCATCCCGGCCATAGACCTGGCCTGGTCCGACATGTCGCCCAACTAGCCCGGTGAACGAGGGTTTGGGGTGAATCCCGTAGTGGTATGGTTTTGGTATGAGTAAGCAGATCACTGTGCGGTTGCCGGATGAGTTGGTGGAGTTCATGGACCAGCTCGTCGGGGACAACAAGGCTGCGAGCCGGGCGTCGGTGGTCGCTCGGGCGATGGAGCGTGAGCGGCGCCGGGAGTTGGCCGCACGTGATCTGGCGATTCTCAGCGAGCACGGGGACTACCCCGATCTAGAGGGTCTCGCCGACGCCGCTGCCGGGACAGCCTTGTCGGATCTCGAGCGACCAGCCGGTACGACGGTGCTCTCGGACCTCGACTGAATCGATGCGTCCCATCCACATCGCCCGGCTGGACAAGCCGCGGCCGGTGGTCGTACTCACTCGCGAACTGATCCGCCCGCGCCTCACCAACGTGACCGTCGCGCCGATCACCAGCACGATTCGCGGCCTGTCCACCGAGGTGCTGGTCGGCACCCGCAACGGGCTCGACCATCCCAGCGCGGTCAGCTGCGACAACATCCAGACCATCCCGAAGGTCCAGCTCGGCCGCCTGATCGGCTACCTCTTCCCCGACCAGGAACCAGCCCTGGCCGAGGCGATCACCCTCGCCTTCGACCTCGAAGCCGAGCAGTAGATCAGCCGAGGAGGCTGACATCCCGTACTGCGCCCTTGTCGGCGCTGGTCGCCATCGCCGCATACGCGCGGAGGGCCTGGGAAACCTGCCGCTCGCGAGCCTTCGGCTTGTAGACGCCATCCAGCGCCGTACGCCGGGCCGCCAGTTCCTCCTCGGAGACCAGCAGTTCGATCGAGCGGCCCGGGATGTCGATCCGGATCCGGTCGCCGTCCTCGACCAGCGCGATGGTCCCGCCCGAAGCCGCTTCCGGTGACGCGTGACCGATCGACAGCCCCGACGTACCGCCAGAGAATCGCCCGTCGGTCACCAGCGCGCAGACCTTGCCCAGCCCGCGACCCTTCAGGAACGAGGTCGGGTAGAGCATCTCCTGCATCCCCGGCCCACCCTTCGGCCCTTCGTAACGGATCACGACGACGTCGCCCGGCTTGACCGCCTTGGCGAGGATCTTCTCCACCGCCTCTTCCTGCGACTCACACACGACAGCCGGTCCCTCGAAGGTCCAGATCGACTCGTCGACACCGGCTGTCTTCACCACACACCCATCAACGGCCAGGTTGCCCTTCAGCACCGCGAGTCCGCCGTCCACGGAGTACGCGTGCTCGAGGTCGCGAATGCAACCGCCGGCCGCGTCCGTGTCGAGGGTGTCCCAGCGCTCGGACTGCGAGAACGCGGTCGCCGAACGCTGACAGCCGGGTGCCGCGTGCCACAGCTCAACGGCCTCGGCCGACGGCGACCCACTGCGCACGTCCCAGTTCTTCAGCCACTCGTCGATCGAGCCGCTGTGCACCGTGTAGATGTCCTCGTTCAGCAGGCCGGCTCGGTACAGCTCACCCAGGATCGCAGGGATGCCGCCTGCCCGGTGGACGTCCTCCATGTAGTACGTGCCGCCCGGGGCCACGTTCGGCGCGACCTTCGCCAGACACGGGACCCGCCGGGAGACGGCGTTGATGTCGTCCAGGTCGAAGTCGACCTCCGCCTCCTGGGCCGCGGCCAGCAGGTGCAGGATCGTGTTCGTCGAGCCGCCCATCGCGATGTCGAGCGCCATCGCGTTCTCGAACGCGGCGCGGGAGGCGACGGTCCGCGGCAACACGGTCTCGTCGTCCTGGTCGTAGTACCGCTTGGTGATGTCCACGACCGTCCGGCCGGCATTCTCGTACAGGGCCTTGCGGGCGGTGTGGGTCGCGAGCACCGAGCCGTTGCCGGGCAGCGCCAAGCCGATCGCCTCGGCCAGGCAGTTCATCGAGTTCGCGGTGAACATGCCCGAGCACGAACCGCAGGTCGGACAGGCGTTCTCCTCGATCCGCAGGATGTCCGCATCGGAGACGTTCTCGTTGACGGCCTCGGACATCGCGTCGATCAGGTCGAGCTTGCGTACGGTCCCGTCGACCAAGGTCGCCCGGCCGGCCTCCATCGGGCCGCCGGAGACGAACACGGTCGGGATGTTCAGCCGGAGCGCCGCCATCAGCATGCCCGGGGTGATCTTGTCGCAGTTCGAGATGCAGACCAGCGCGTCGGCGCAGTGCGCCTGGACCATGTACTCGACCGAGTCGGCGATCAGGTCGCGCGACGGCAGGCTGTAGAGCATCCCGCCGTGGCCCATCGCGATGCCGTCGTCGACCGCGATCGTGTTGAACTCGCGCGGGATCCCACCGGCCGCGTGAACCGCCTCGGACACGATCCGGCCGACCGGCTGCAGATGCGTATGACCGGGAACGAACTCGGTGAAGCTGTTCGCTACGGCGATGATCGGCTTGCCGAAGTCCTCTCTGGCGACGCCGGAAGCCTGCATAAGTGCGCGGGCGCCCGCCATGTTGCGGCCATGGGTGACGGTACGGGACCTCAGTTCGGGCACGGCGATCTCTCCAGAAGTCTGATCGAAAAAGCTCCTTGTATGGTGCCACCGATCGTCCAGATGCCGAAACGCCGGTCCCGGATGCTGGTTCGCCGAAGTCGTCCACCTGGGCCCCGCAGCCGTGCTGAGGTCAATTGTCGGCCGGGCGATCTAGCCTGGGCAGATGGTGGGGTTCGAGTATCACGAGCGGCGGGCGCACCCTGCCTTGCGCGGGTACCTCGGCGACCTCATCGGGTATGCGTACCTGGGTGAGCCGCCGGAGCTGCATCGCGGTCTGCCATCGCAGTACCTGACGATCGTGATCACTCTGGACGAGCCGCTGGGTCTCGCCTTCGCCGACGAGCCGGTGGAGAAGTTCAGCTCGCTGGCCAGCGGGCTGCATTCCAGCGCAGTCCGGATCGGCGGCTCGCCGAACCGCTCGGGGATGCAACTCGCGCTCACCCCGGCCGGATCGCGCGCCCTGTTCGGCCTTCCGGCCGGCGAGCTTGCGGCGACCACCGTCAACCTCGACGAGCTTGTCGGCCGTACGGCGCTCGAGCTCAGCGACCGCCTTCGGTCCGTATCGGACTGGGAGCAGCGGTTCGACATCTTGGAGCAGCTGTTCCTCGAGGCGTGGAGCGACGAGCCTGCACCGGAGCCACGCGCCGAGCTCAGCTGGGCCTGGCGGCGGTTGTGCGAGACGGCCGGCGGCGTCGGCGTACAGGAGTTGGCGCGGGAAGTCGGGTGGAGCCGGCGGCATCTGAGCGAGCGGTTCCGCGCGGAGTACGGGCTGCCACCCAAGGTCGCGGCCCGGATCCTGCGGTTCGAGCAAGCGGTCTCGCTGCTGAAGCGAAGACCACGAACCAGGCTGGCCGACCTCGCGGCCGAGCTCGGGTACGCCGATCAGGCGCACCTCACGCGCGAGTGGCAGGCCCTGGCCGGGTGTTCGCCGCGGCAATGGATGGCCGAGGAACTCCCATTCGTTCAAGACCAGGAACTCACCTCGGCGGCAGGCTAAGGGCCATGGAGGCGGCTACGGGTCGCGGGGGTTCACGGTCGCCGATTCGGAGGGGAATCTGTGGAGTGTCGGCACCTGTAGCGGCGAGTCATCCACAGGGGCCCAACAGTGAGGTCGCGACTTCCGTAGAATCGCTGGGTGGCTGCTGCTGAGTTCCCGGAAGATTCTGCCAACCCTGCGAGTGAAGCTGCGCAGGTGCTGCACAGAGTCTTCGGGTACGACACGTTCCGCGGCGAGCAGCAGGAGATCATCGACACTGTTGTCGCCGGTGGAGACGCGCTCGTCCTGATGCCCACCGGTGGTGGCAAGTCGCTGTGTTACCAGATCCCGGCTCTGGTTCGATCCGGTGTCGGCGTGGTGATCTCGCCGCTGATCGCGCTGATGCAGGACCAGGTCGACGCGTTGACGGCCCTCGGCGTACGAGCCGGATTCCTCAACTCCACCCAGGACTACGAGCAGCGTCGCGAGGTCGAGCAGGCCTTCCTGTCCGGCGAGCTCGATCTGCTCTACCTGGCGCCCGAGCGGCTCCGGGTCGAGGCGACGACGCGACTGCTCGACCAGGGCAAGATCTCGTTGTTCGCGATCGACGAGGCGCACTGTGTGTCCCAATGGGGGCACGATTTCCGGCCGGACTACCTGATGCTGTCGGAGTTGCACGAGCGCTGGCCGGACGTCCCGCGGATCGCGTTGACGGCCACCGCGACCGAGGCCACCCACCGCGAGATCGCGACCCGCCTGAATCTCACCGAGGCGAAGCACTTCGTCGCCAGCTTCGACCGGCCGAACATCCAGTACCGGATCGTCTCCAAGGACAGCCCGCAGCGACAACTCCTCGACCTGCTCCGTACTGAGCACGCGGGCGACGCGGGCATCGTCTACTGCCTGTCGCGCAACAGCGTGGAGAAGACCGCGACGTTCCTGACCCAGAACGGCATCGAGGCCGTTCCGTACCACGCGGGTCTCGACAGCCGGATCCGCGCGAAGAACCAGTCCCGCTTCCTTCGCGAGGACGGCCTGGTGGTGGTCGCGACGATCGCTTTCGGGATGGGCATCGACAAACCGGACGTGCGTTTCGTCGCGCACCTGGACCTGCCGAAATCGGTCGAGGGCTACTACCAGGAGACCGGCCGAGCCGGCCGCGACGGGCTTCCTTCGACAGCCTGGCTGGCCTATGGGCTCCAGGACGTCGTCCAGCAACGCAAGATGATCGACACCTCCGAGGGCGACGCGGCCCATCGCCGCCGCCTCGGCACCCATCTCGACGCGATGCTCGCCCTCTGCGAAACGGTCCAGTGCCGCCGCACCCAGCTTCTCGCGTACTTCGGCCAGTCCGGCGAGGTCTGCGGGAACTGCGACACCTGTATGACGCCACCCGAGTCGTGGGACGGCACGATCCCCGCGCAGAAACTGCTCTCCACCGTCTACCGACTGCAACACGAGCGGAACCAGAAGTTCGGGGCCGGCCAGGTGATCGACATCCTGCTCGGCAAGACCACCGAGAAGGTGAAGCAGTTCCGCCACGAGGACCTGACCGTCTTCGGTATCGGCACCGAACTGAAGGACACCGAGTGGCGGGGCGTGATCCGCCAGCTTCTCGCGCAGCGACTGCTCACGGTCGAAGGTGACTACGGCACCCTGCTACTCACCGACGACAGCACCGAGGTGCTCAGCCGTCGCCGCGAGGTGATGATGCGCCGCGAGCCCGAACGCGTCGGCAGGTCGTCGCGCTCCTCGTCCGCGAGCAAGAAGAAGGCGGCCGTCGCCGACCTCTCCCCCGAGGCGACCGAGGTGTTCGAACGCCTCCGCACCTGGCGCGGCGCGACCGCCAAGGAGCAGGGTGTGCCGGCGTACGTGATCTTCCACGACGCGACCCTCCGGCAGATCGCCACCGACCTCCCCGGCACCCTCGCCGAACTCGGCAAGATCAGCGGCGTCGGCGAGAACAAGCTCGCGAAGTACGGCGAAGGAGTGCTCGAAGCCCTAGCGGCCGAGTAGCGGCTGGGTCAGGTCCAGCCAGACAGACCTGGTTCGGGCCGATGTCCTCGATCTGCACCCGGCCGGCGGTCCCGTCGCGCAACTCGACCGAAGCCGATCGTGAATATCCGCGACCGCGCGCCGCCTGCACGACCCGTCGCTGCGCGGCTCCTGCCGAGGCGAGCAACGGCCTCGCGTCCTCCAGCAACTGTCTTCCACCCCGAGGTCAGCTCAGTGGCCCGCTTGTCCCGGACGAACAACTGCACCTTGAGTTCGTCCTCGCGCGCCCGGATCTGCCGCGACAACACCGGCTGAGCGCCACCTCCTGATACCCCCAGGGTGTTACCCGGCGACTGCACAACAAGGAAGGCCCGGCCAACTTCGGCCGGGCCTTCCGATCGAACGATTGGAGTTACTTGGCTACGACTCGGAGGGTGAAGTCAGCCTCGCCGTCGCCGGTGACGCGGGTGCTGAAACCGGCGGAGCTCAGTGCGGCGTAGTTCTTGTCGGAGCTGATCTTGCCGCTCAGCGAGCCGACGGCCTCGAAGTCGACGTACCCCACGAGTACCGCGCCCTTCGTGTCCGGCACCGCCTGCTTGAACTTCTCGGTCTGGCCGAGGTTGCCGCCCTTCAGCACCTCGTCGGCGTAGGCCCTGGTCGGTCGCGATCACCAGGGTGTCGTCGTCCTTGGCCCGCTTGACCGGGATGTCCATCGGGGTCTTGCTGCGCATCAGGTTCAGCAGTTTGTCGACGACCTCCTCGGCCTTACCCGGGTCGGTCTCCATCCGGGCCGCGATCTTCGGGGCGTCGGCCGAGCCCTTGTCGATCGCGATCGCCAGGTTCTTGCCCAGCAACGGCTTCAGGTCGTCCGGCAGCGCGATGCCGTACTCGTCGGTGAAGTCCTTGGTCAGGTCACCGAGGTTGATCCCGGCCTGACCGGACGACTTCTCGAGCTGGGTCCAGATCGTGCTGACCAGGTTCGCGCCGTCGGACAGCGCCAGCGCGCCGGCGGTGGTGTCCGGCAGCTTGCCGATCACGTCGCCGGCGTCCTTGTTGCTGACCTTCAGACTCTGGTCGCCGTGCACGACGCCCTTCAGTTCGACGTACTGCGAGTCGAACCGCAGAACGGCGGCGGCACTTCCCTCGGGCAACGCGGAGCGCTGCTGGTCGGTCAGTTTCTTGCCGGCCGCGAGTGCGAGGCCCTTGGTGTCCGCCCAGAAGGAGGCGAAGCCCTGCTCGCCGAGCGCGGACATGTCCTTCTCGAACTTGTCGTTGTCCTGCAGCGAATTTCCCTTGCTGGCGGCAACAGCCGAGTCGAGCGTGGCCTGCTCGTCGGACAGCAGCACGTAGCCGCCGGCGAAGGCACGCTTCGGCGCGTCCTCCTGGTCGGCGAACAGCTTGTCCAGACCCTTGGTGGCCTTGCCCTCGTCCTTGACCTCGACCGCGACCACCGGCTCGACCTTGTCATCGAACGGGACGGCGGCCACGCCGGCGCGATCGCCGAGCCAGGGCTTGATGTCCTTCTCGAAGTCGACGTCGGCCAGGTCCTCGCCGCCGTCCTTCTTGATCAGGTCGAACAGCTTCTGCCGCAGGTCGTCCTGGTCGCTGGTGAGCCCGATCTGCTCCTTCGCGGACGGGAACTTCATCAGGAACCGCAGTGCTGCGACCCGCTGGCCGGCCGACGGGTTCAGATCGATCCGCGCGTAGGCGACCGAGTTGGCCGGCAGCACGCCGGCCGGCTGGTCACCACCGGTGAGCTTCGCGTAGGCGAAGATGCCGCCGCCCGCGATCACGGCGACCACGGCCACGCCTGCGACCAGCGGGATCAGCTTGGTGCGCTTCTTCTTCGGCTCCGGCTGCCACTGCTGCACATGCGGCTGCCCACCGAACGGCGGCTGCCCGCCCTGTCCGTACTGCGGGTCTCGCGGGTAGTCAGGAGCACCCTGCTGGGGCCAAAGAGACCCGGGGTTCCCCTGCACCGGCTGCTGCCCATACCCAGGCTGCCCCTGCGGCCCATAGCCCGGCTGCGGTCCATAACCTGGCTGGCCCTGCTGAGGTCCGTAGCCTGGCTGGCCTTGCTGCCCCTGGTACGGGCCCTGCGGACCGCCGTACGGGTGGTTCGGACCACCCTGCGGCGGGTTGGTGTTGTCAGACATTCGTCCCCCCTCACATCGCCGGTGGCCTCACCACCGGGCCGAGACAGGCTATTGCACCTGCGGCGACCCTTCTGACGCGGCAGGCAACGATGTGGTTGCAACCGGTTCACTGCGCCAGCTCGCGGCGGCGATGATGGCCGCCGCCAGCGCGGCACCGACCAGCCAGGCCGCGATCGGCGTCCAGGTGTGCAGCTCGAGCGGCGCGTCCAGCATGTCGCCCGGCTTCGCGTTCTCCAGCCGCGGCTGCAGCGGGTCGTGACCGAGCAGCATTCCGACGCCCCAGGCGACACCGCCACCCAGTACAGACCCGATCGCGACCACGCCGACTGCCCACGGACCGTAGTTGCGCAGCCACCAGAACAGGGCGCCGCCGAGAACCAGCGCGGTCAGGAAGCCGATCGCGGTGAAGGTGCCGTCCGGTCCGAAGACCTTGGTCATCTGCTCCTCGCCGAGTGACCCACCACGCTCGTCCACGGCGTACTGCGCGAGCGGCGCGAACCGCTGCCACGCCCAGCCCGCGATCGCACCGACGACCAGGAACGCCGCCACGGTGACCGCGATCGCCTTCGCCCACGGCAGCCCTGGCTCGGGCTCCGGGGGCACCCCGAACGGAGTACCGAAAGACTGATACGGCTGCGGCTGATCTGGCTGACTCACTGGCCCAGTGTGGCTCATCCCCACCAACCCCGGCTGACCGACCCGCTCAGCCGGCCAGACACGAAGGACCGAGCAGCGCCTTCAGGTCAGCCATCAGCGACGAGGTGGGCGTGACCCGGAACCGGTCGCCGATCCGCATCACCGTCGTCTTGCGGCTGGCCTGCAGCCGGAGCTGGACCTCGGTCATCCCCGGATGCGACTTGAGCACGTCGCGCAACTGGTCGACGACCGGCGGCGTACACCGGTTGATCGGCATCGTGATCACCACCGGACCACTCGGCCCCTCGGTCAGGTCGGGCACCGAGACCTCGGAGCCGCTCAGCTCGACCCGGTCCTCGCGCCGCCGGATCCGGCCCTTCATCAAGATGATCGCGTCGTTGGCGAGTAGATGCGCGGACAGCTGGTACGCCGAGGAGAACATCATCACCTCGATCGAACCTTCGAGGTCCTCGATGGTGACGATCGCGTAGATGTCGCCGCGCTTGTTCACCTTGCGCTGGACCGCCGTGACCAGACCACCGATCGTCACCTGGGTGCCGTCCGGGCGGTCCTCGTCGGCGAGCAACTGACCGATCGAGCAGTCGGTGCCGTTGGTGAGCACGTGCTCGACGCCGAACAGCGGGTGGTCCGAGACGTACAGACCGAGCATGTCGCGCTCGTGCGCGAGCTTGGTCGCCTTGTCCCACTCCTCGATCTCCGGCACCCGCACCGTCAGCCGGCTGTTCCCGTCGGCTTCCTGATCGTCGTCGCCCATGCTGAACAGGTCGAACTGGCCGTGCGCCTCGTTCCGCTTGAGGTCGATCGCCTCGTCGACGGCCTGCTCGTGCACCGCGACCACCGCACGCCGGGCGTGGTTCATCGAGTCGAACGAACCGGCCTTGGCCAGCGACTCGATGACGCGCTTGTTGCAGACCGGCAGCGACACCTTGTCGATGAAGTCGACGAAGTCGGTGAACCGGCCCTCGGACTCGCGGGCGGCGACGATCTCGGCCACCACGTTGACGCCGACGTTGCGGATCCCGGACAGGCCGAACCGGATGTCGGTGCCGATCGGGGTGAAGTTCGAGTCGGACTCGTTCACGTCCGGCGGCAGCACCTTGATGCCCATCCGGCGGCACTCGTTCAGGTAGATGGCCATCTTGTCCTTGTCGTCCTTCACCGACGTCAGGACAGCGGCCATGTACTCCGCGGGGTAGTTGGCCTTCAGGTAGGCGGTCCAGTACGAGACCAGCCCGTACGCCGCCGAGTGCGCCTTGTTGAACGCATAGTCGGAGAACGGGACCAGGACATCCCAGAGCGCCTTGATCGAGGCGGCGCTGAAGCCGTGGTCGATCATGCCGGCCTCGAAGCCGACGTACTCGGCGTCGAGGACCTCCTTCTTCTTCTTACCCATCGCCTTACGGAGCAGGTCCGCCTTGCCCAGGCTGTAACCCGCCAGCTCCTGGGCGATCTTGAGCACCTGCTCCTGGTAGACGATCAGCCCGTACGTCGGGCCGAGGATCGGCTCCAGCGCCTGCGCCAGCTCCGGGTGCGGGTAGCTGACCTCCTGCTGACCGTTCTTGCGCAGCGCGTAGTTGGTGTGCGAGTTCGCACCCATCGGACCCGGCCGGTACAGCGCGCCGACCGCGGAGATGTCCTCGAAGCTGTCCGGCTTCATCAACCGCAGCAGCGCCCGCATCGGACCGCCGTCGAACTGGAAGACGCCGAGGGTGTCACCCCGGCCCAGCAGCTCGAAGGTGGGCTTGTCGTCGAGGGTGTTGCCGAGTCCGTCGAGGTCGACCGTGAAGCCGTGCACGGCCTCGATGTTCTTGACCGCGTCGTCCATGATCGTCAGGTTGCGCAGACCCAGGAAGTCCATCTTGACCAGGCCGAGCGTCTCGCAGCTCGGGTAGTCGAACTGGGTGATGATCTGGCCGTCCTGATCGCGGCGCATGATCGGGATCAGGTCGATCAGCGGCTCGCTGGACATGATCACGCCGGCCGCGTGCACACCCCACTGGCGCTTCAGGTTCTCCAGGCCGCGGGCGGTGTCGACGATCTTGCGGACATCCTGGTCCGACTCGTACAGCTGGCGGAACTCGCCGGCCTCGGAGTACCGCTTGTGCTGCGGGTCGAAGATGCCGGCCAGCGGCACGTCCTTGCCCATCACCGCGGGCGGCATCGCCTTGGTGATCCGGTCGCCCATCGCGAACGGGTAGTCCAGCACCCGGCCGGCGTCCTTGATCGCCTGTTTGGCCTTGATCGTGCCGTAGGTCACGATCATCGCGACCCGGTCGTCGCCGTACTTCTCGGTGACGTAGCGGATCACCTCGGGCCGGCGACGGTCGTCGAAGTCGATGTCGAAGTCGGGCATCGACATACGTTCCGGGTTCAGGAAGCGCTCGAAGATCAGGCCGTGCCGCAGCGGGTCGAGGTCGGTGATCCGCATCGCGTACGCGCACATCGAACCGGCGCCGGAACCACGGCCCGGGCCGACCCGGATGCCGTTGGCCTTGGCCCAGTTGATGAAGTCGGCGACGACCAGGAAGTAGCCCGCGTACCCCTTCGAGGTGATGACCTCGATCTCGTACTCCGCCTGCTTGCGGACGTGGTCGGGCACCCCTTCGGGATAGCGCTTGTGCAGGCCGGTCTCGACCTCGGCGACGAACCAGGACTCCTCGTTGTGACCCTCCGGGCAGGGGAAGCGCGGCATGAACCGGCCCTCGCCCTCGGTGAAGCTCACATCGCACTGCTCGGCGATCAGCAGCGTGTTGTCGCAGGCCTCCGGGTAGTCCTTCCAGACCTCGCGCATCTCGGCCGCGGTCTTCACGTAGAACTCGTTCGCGTCGAACTTGAACCGGTTCGGGTCGGACAGCGTCGAGCCGGACTGCACGCAGAGCAGCGCCGCGTGCGCGATCGAGTCCTCGGGCTTGGTGTAGTGCAGGTCGTTCGTCGCGACCAGCGGCAGGCCGAGCTCCTTGGCCAGCTTCAGCAGGTCACCCTGGACGTTCCGCTCGATGCCGAGCCCGTGGTCCATCAGCTCGCAGTAGTAGTTCTCCGCGCCGAAGATGTCGCGGAACTCGGCGGCCGCCGCGATGGCCTCCTTGTACTGCCCCAGCCGCAGCCGGGTCTGCACCTCACCGGACGGACAGCCGGTGGTCGCGATCAGGCCCTGGCCGTAGGTCTGCAGCAGCTCGCGGTCCATCCGGGGCTTGAAGTAGTAGCCCTCGAGACTGGCCAGCGACGACATCCTGAACAGGTTGTGCATGCCGCTGGTGTTCTTCGCCAGCAGCGTCATGTGCGTGTACGCGCCGCTACCCGATACGTCGTCGCGGCCGCTGTTCGCGTCGCCCCACTTGACCCGCTTCCGCTCGCTGCGGTGCGTGTGCGGGGTCAGGTACGCCTCGACGCCGATGATCGGCTTCACGTCGTACTTCTGCGCGGTCTTCCAGAACTCGTACGCCCCGAACACGAAGCCGTGGTCCGTGGTCGCGATGGCGGGCTGGCCCATCTCCTGGGCGGTTTTGAACAACTCGTCGATCCGGGCGGCGCCGTCCAGCATGGAGTACTCGGTGTGCACGTGTAGATGCACGAAACTGTCGCTGGACGCCATGTCTTCGCAGACCTCCCAGAGGCGTGAGTGAGCGGGTCGGAGACAGACTATGCGGGGCCATGGACAGTCTCTGAATCGCCTCACCGAGCCGCTCTGAGGCCGCCCGGTATCCGGTCGTGGACGACACCACTTCCACACCAGTTCGACCCGTCCGGCGAGGGCCGGACGGGTGCGCTGTGACGCCGGAACTACTGCGCGTCGGCGAGTTGGTCGAGGGCGCTGTCGAGGTCCTCGGGGTACGCCGAGGTGTACTCGACGTACTCGCCCGATCCCGGATGGGCGAACCCGAGGCGCATGGCGTGCAGCCATTGGCGCTTGAGCTTGAGCCGGTCGGTCAGCACCGGGTCCGCGCCGTATGTGAGATCCCCACAGCACGGGTGCCCGATCGCGGCCATGTGGACGCGGATCTGATGCGTCCGGCCGGTCTCCAGGGTGATCTCGAGCAACGTCGCGAAGCGGAACGCCTCGAGCGTCTCGTAGTGGGTCACGCTCGGCTTGCCACCGGCCACGACGCCGAACTTGTAGTCGTGGTTCGGGTGCCGGTCGATCGGCGCGTCGATGGTCCCGGTGAAAGGGTCCGGGTGGCCCTGGACGAGCGCGTGGTAGATCTTCTTGACCGTGCGCTCCTTGAAGGCGCGCTTGAGCGCGGTGTAGCTGTACTCCGTCTTCGCCACCACCATCAGCCCCGAGGTACCGACGTCGAGCCGGTGCACGATGCCCTTGCGCTCGGCGGCACCGCTCGTGGAGATGTTGAAGCCCGCTCCGGCCAGGTGCCCGATCACGGTCGGTCCGGTCCAGCCCGGCGACGGGTGAGCCGCGACGCCGACCGGCTTGTCGACGACCACGATCTCGTCGTCGTCGTGAACGATCCTCAGGTTCTCGACGGTCTCCGGTACGACCCTGATCTCCCCCGGCGGCGCGGGCAGCTCGACGTCGAGCATCACCCCGGCCGACACGCGGGTGGACTTCATCGCCGCCGCGCCGTCGACCTGGACCAGGCCGGACTCGATCAGCTCGGCCGCCTTCGTCCGGGAGACCCCGAACAAGCGTGACAGAGCCGCGTCCAAGCGCTCACCGGCGAGGCCGTCCGGCACCATCACCGTCCGCGAATCGCCGCTCACTTGTCCGCCTGCTCTGCAGTAGCGGCGTCCGTGGAACCGGCTTTGCCGACGTCCTTGGTGCCGTCCAGCTTGATTCCGCGCAGAGTCTGGATCACCAGCAGGATCGCCGCCGAGGTGACGGCCATGTCGGCGACGTTGAAGATCGCCCAGTGCGGCGTCTGCAGGAAGTCGACCACGTGACCGTGGAACGGCGACGGCTCGCGGAAGATCCGGTCCACGATGTTGCCGACCGCGCCGCCGAACAGGAAGCCGAAGGCGATCGTCCAGCCGACCGAGCCGAGCCGGCGCGACAGCCAGACCACGCCGACCGCGACGACGATCTGGATCGCGCTGATCACCGGCGTGTAGCTGGTGCCGAGACTGAACGCGGCGCCCGGGTTGCGGATCAGGTTGAACTTGAGCAGCGAGCCCACCACGTTGACCGGCTCCCCCGGCGTCAGATGCTGCAGCGCCAGAGCCTTGGTCAGCTGGTCCAGCCCGAGCACCAGCAACCCAACAGCCCCGAACAACACCACCAACTTGAACCGCCCACCGGCTGACGGCGGCGCATCGTCTGCAGTACCGGGCTCGGCACCCTGTGTGGTCGGGGCGGGCTCTGGAGACGACGGAGAACCGGCCGACTCGAGGTCGGCCGGTTCCGTCTGGTTTTCAGCTGTGGCGTCCCCTGGCAGGGGGGACGGGTCTGATCCGCTCAGCGGCGTTCTTCGCGTTCTTTGCATGACACGCACAGTGTCGCACGCGGGAACGCCTGCAACCGACCTTTGCCGATCGCCTGGCCGCAGCTCTCGCAGACCCCGTACGTTCCGTCGTCCATCCGCGACAGCGCCCGCTCGATCTGGTCCACCATGTCACGGGCGTTGTTCGCCAGCGACATCTCGTGGTCCCGCTCGAGGGTGGTCGAACCGACGTCGGCCTGGTCGTTGCCGGCCCCGTCACCACCGTCGCGGAGCAGTCCGACGATCTCCTGCTCGGCGTCGCGGATCTCTTCCTTCAGGTGCGCGGCGTCGGCGACAAGCTCGCCTCGCAGCTCCTCCACCTCGGCCGCGGTCCACGGCTCCTCGCCGTCCTTGACCCGGAACGATGTGGGCGACTTCGTGGGTGACTTGGCCGGCGCGGTCGCCGGGGTTCTGTTCTCGTTCGTCTTCATGGCCACCCTCTTCGTAGGTGTCTGCTTGGCAGGGGTCTTCTTGGCCGGAGCCTTCGTGGCCGGCTCGGTGGTCGTCGCGGCGCTCTGCTTGGCCGCGGGCTTGCGTTGGGGGGCGGACTTCTTCGGAGCCGATGTAGCCATGGTTCGACTACCCCCTGCCTTCGTCGGAGACTGAAGCGGACTGGTCGCAAGACAGTAGGACACGCAACCGCTACGTGCCAGCCCGACGCGCAGACCGTGGACATACGGTAGTCGGTTCTTCAAGTCCGCTCGATGTTCCGCGCGTCACGGCCACAGTGCGGACGCCCGTTCAGGCAATCACTTGCTTCACCCGGCGGTCACCGCAACAGAATTGTCACGAAGGAAATCCCGGTTGACCAGTCATTAACGATTCGTAGCGGAGTAGATCGAAGTCGTACACTTCACACGCGACCGCGAGGCTGTGATGGGGCCATCACCCCGGAGCCGCCGGAAGAACGGCCTGAGAGGGCTCACTAGAACCGGCAGCGGAGCGAAACGAAGTGGGTGACTTCAGGTCACCAAGGAGGGTGGTACCGCGGAGCCCGGCGACAGCGCCGGCGCCTCGTCCCTTCGTCGCCGAAGCAGCAGGCTCGTGACGAAGGACGAAGAGATGGCGGAACACCCCAGCACCGGTTGGCAGCAGGTCCCGGCCCAGGTCGACCTGCCCGCGATCGAGCGTGACGTGCTCAAGCACTGGGACGAGCAGGACACCTTCGCCCGGAGCCTCGAGCAGACCGCCGACGGCCTGCCCTGGACCTTCTACGAGGGCCCGCCGACCGCGAACGGCATGCCCGGTACGCACCACATCGAGGCGCGCGTCTTCAAGGACGTGTTCCCCCGCTACCGGACGATGAAGGGGTTCTCGGTCGAGCGCAAGGCGGGCTGGGACTGCCACGGCCTGCCGGTCGAGGTCGCCGTCGAGAAGGAACTCGGCTTCAACGGCAAGAAGGACATCGAGGCGTACGGCATCGCCGAGTTCAACGCGAAGTGCCGTGAGTCGGTCCTGCGCAACGTCGGCGCCTTCAACGAGCTGACCAACCGGATGGGCTACTGGGTCGATCTGGAGCACCCGTACAAGACGATGGACCCGGAGTACGTCCAGTCCGTCTGGTGGTCGCTGAAGCAGATCCACGACAAGGGCCTGCTGGTCGAGGACTACCGCATCACGCCCTACTGCCCGCGCTGTGGCACCGGACTGTCCGACCACGAGCTCGCCCAGGGCTACGAGACGGTCGTCGACCCCTCGGTCTACGTCCGTTTCCCGCTCACCTCGGGCCCGCTGGCGAGCAAGGCGTCGCTGCTGGTCTGGACGACGACCCCCTGGACGCTGGTCTCCAACACGGCCGTCGCCGTACACCCCGATGTCGACTATGTGGTCGCTACAGACGGCAACGAGTCGCTGGTCGTCGCGGAGCCGCTGCTGTCGGCGCTGGGCGAGGGCTGGACGGTCACAGAGCGCTACAACGGCCGCGACATGGAGCACTGGACCTACCAGCGCCCGTTCGAGCTGGTGGAGTTCCCCGAGCCGGCGCACTACGTAGTACTGGCTGAGTACGTGACTACAGAGGACGGCACGGGTCTCGTGCACCAGTCCCCCGCCTTCGGCGCAGACGACCTGCTGGTCGCGCGGGCCTACAACCTGCCGGTGGTGAACCCGGTGGAGTCCGACGGACGCTTCGGCGCCGACGTGCCGCTGGTCGGCGGCCAGTTCTTCAAGAAGGCCGACTCCGACCTGGTCAAGGACCTGCAGGAGCGCGGCGTCCTGTTCAGGCACGTTCCGTACGAGCACCCGTACCCGCACTGCTGGCGCTGCCACACGCCGGTCATGTACTACGCACTGCCGTCCTGGTACATCCGTACTACGCAGGTGAAGGACGCGCTGCTCCGCGAGAACGAGAAGACCAACTGGTTCCCCGACTCGGTCAAGTGGGGCCGGTACGGCGACTGGCTGCGGAACAACATCGACTGGGCCGTCTCCCGCTCCCGCTATTGGGGTACGCCGCTGCCGATCTGGCGCTGCGGCGAGGACCACCAGGTCTGCGTCGGCTCACTGGCCGAGCTGGGCGAGCTGGCCGGGCGCGACCTGTCCGCGACCGACCCGCACCGGCCGTACGTCGACGACATCACCTTCGCCTGCCCGACCTGTGGCGAGGAGTCGACCCGCGTCGCCGAGGTGATCGACGCCTGGTACGACTCGGGCTCGATGCCGTTCGCCCAGTGGGGCTACCCGTGGGCGGAAGGGTCGAAGGAGAAGTTCGACCAGGCCTACCCGGCGGACTTCATCGCCGAGGCGATCGACCAGACCCGGGGCTGGTTCTACACGCTGATGGCGATCGGCACGCTGGTGTTCGACGAGTCGTCGTACCGCGATGTCGTCTGCCTGGGGCACATCATGGCCGAGGACGGCCGGAAGATGTCCAAGCACCTGGGCAACATCCTCGAGCCGATCCCGCTGATGGACAACCACAGCGCGGACGCGGTCCGCTGGTTCATGGCCTGCTCCGGCTCGCCGTGGAAAGCGCGCGGCATCGGCCCGAACGTCCTGAACGAGATCGTCCGCAAGGTGCTGCTGACGTACTGGAACACGGTCGCCTTCCACGCGCTCTACGCCCGGCTGGCCGACTGGTCGCCGACGGCCGAGGTGCCGCCGGTCGCCGAGCGTTCGGTGCTGGACCGCTGGCTGGTCAGCGAGACGAACCGGCTGGTCCGGGAGACCGATGTCGCCTATGCGACCTACGACACGCAGAAGCTCGGCGCCCAGATCAGCGGCTTCATCGACGTGCTCTCCAACTGGTACGTACGCCGTTCGCGCCGCCGGTTCTGGGCCGGCGACGCCGGCGCGCTGGCCACGCTGCACGAGACGCTCGAGGTGCTCACCCGGCTGATGGCGCCGCTCACGCCGTTCGTCACCGAGCGGGTCTGGCAGGACGTGTTCCGCCCGGTCACGCCCCATCTCGCCGACTCGGTGCACCTGACCGCTTTCCCGCAGTACGACGAGACGCTGATCGACGACGCGCTCGCGACCCACGTGTCGATGGCGCGCCGGGTCGTCGAGCTGGGCCGGTCCGCCCGGGCCGAGGCGAAGGTCCGGACCCGGCAGCCGCTCAGCCGGGCGCTGGTCGGCTCGGCCGCGATCGCGGAGCTGGACGACGAGTTGCTCGCCGAGATCGCCGAGGAGCTGAACGTCGGTTCGGTGGAGCCGCTGTCGTCGGCGGGCGCGGACCTGGTCGAGTTCTCCGCGAAGGGCAACTTCCGCGAGCTCGGCAAGCGCTTCGCCAAGCAGACGCCGGTGGTCGCGGCCGCGATCGCGGCGGCCGACGCCGCCGGCCCTGGCCGCCTCCATCAAGGCATCCGGTACGGCGACCGTGGTGGTCGACGGCGAGAACGTCGAGGTCAGCGCGGCCGAGGTGCTGCTGTCGGAGCGGCCGCGTGAGGGCTGGTCGGTCGTGAACGAGCAGGGTGAGACCGTCGCGCTCGATCTGGAGGTGACGCCGGAGCTGAAGCTGGCCGGGCTCGCCCGCGAGGTGGTCCGGACCCTGCAGGAGGCCAGGAAGAACACCGGCCTCGAGGTCTCGGACCGGATCGTGGTCTGGCTCGCCGCGACGGATACCGAACTGGCCGAGGCCCTGGGCAAGCACGCCGACCTGATCGCCCGCGAGGTGCTCGCCACCGAGCTGACCCCATCGGCGCCCTCGGCAACAACCGGCCTGGCCACCGGCTCCGACGAGGACCTCGGCCTGACCTACTGGCTGGCCAAGGCCTGAATCGTCAACTCCACGAGCTTGCGTCCGAAGAAGTGAGGGGCAAGACCCTCACCTCTTCGGACGCAAGCGTTCAGCGGGGTCCGGCTGAAATGCGCACCGTCACCGTCAGGCGACCGTCAGTCAGAAGTATCCAGACATGACGAAGAGGCGGTGCTGCCGGATTAGCACCGCCCCTGAGTCAGGTGTTTTTAGACGCCGTGACCGTGAGCCTGGGCGCGGGCCTCCGGGCGGAAGCCGTTGCGCGGGCTCAGCGTGTCATCGCCGTTGCCGAGTGCCTTCAGCTGCTCGGTGAAGTACGTCTTCAGCCGGCTGCGGTACTCGCGCTCGTAAGCGTGCAGGTCGTCGATGGTGCGCTCGAGCTGACCCTTCTGCTTCTCCAGCGTGCCCAGCATCTGGGCGCGGCGCTCAGCGATCTCGCCGTCCAGCTTCTCGGCGCGGGCACGAGCCTCGCCGGTCATCCGGTCGGCCTTGCCACGAGCCTCGTTCTCCAACCGCTCGGCCTTGGCGCGGGCCTCGCCGATGATCTTGTCGGCGGTGTCCTTCGCCTCCTGGACCAGGTCGTCGGAGTGCTTGGTCGCCATCTCCAGCAGCCGTACGGCCGAGCTGGAGGCGTCGCCGACGGTTCCGGCTGCCGCAGCAGCCCCCGCGGCCGCTACAGCGGGAGCGACGACTGGTGGTGGCTTCTCCTCGGGCTTCTCGACCACGACCGGAGCGGGCTTGGGCTGCTGGACCACAGGCGGCAGCGCGGCGGTCTGGTCGACCACCGGGCGCTCCTGCCCCGATCCGGCGCGCTGGGCAGCGGCCAGCTTGGCCCGCAGCTCCTCGTTCTCGGCGAGAAGTCGCTCGAGCTCGGCCTCCACCTCGTCGAGGAAGGAGTCGACCTCTGTGACGTCGTAGCCCTCCCGCAATCGGACGGGCGTGAACTGCTTCGAGCGGACGTCATCCGGCGTCAGCGGCATCTTTCACCTCGTTTGTCTGTGTCTTGGCGGAGTCCCCGTGGTCTGCACCTCGGCGACTCAGTAGATCACGTTATCGCTTCGTTGTGTTCTGGCGGAATCCGGGCGGGCGATAACGTTCCCCGACGCATCCGGGTCGGGGCCTTCTTACCCAACTCCCATCGTGGCTGTTCGCGGGTTCACAGCGAGTTGATCGCGGTCGAATTGATCGACATCGCCACCGAGACGAGCACGAACAGCATCAGCATCGACAGGTCGATCCGGATACCGCCGGCTCCGATCGGGGGCAGGATCCGCCGCAGCGGCCGAAGGATCGGATCGCTGACGGAGTAGATCAGTTCGACCAGCAGCAGCAGCGGCCCTTTCGGGTGCCACTGCGGGGCGAACATGAGGATCAAGCTGAAGACGAAGCGCGCCACCAACATCAAGAAGAAGGCGAGCAACACCCAGCTGAGAACACTGAGGACGAACCCGAGAGCAACCATGTCAGCAAAGAGTGTAGAAGACCGGGGGTAACCGGACGTCAGCTCTGGTTGTAGAACCCGTCGGCGGCAATCTTTTCCTTCTCCTCGGCGGCCACCGTCACGTTCGGCGGGCAGACCAGGAACACCTTGGTGGTGATCCGCTCGATCGAGCCGCGGCAGCAGAAGATCAGGCCGGCCGCGAAGTCCACCAGCCGCTTGGCGTCGGCGTGGTCCATCTCGGTCAGGTTCATGATGACGGGCGTGCCGTCGCGGAAGTGCTCACCGATCACCCGGGCCTCGTTGTAGCTGCGCGGGTGCACGGTGGTGATGCGGGCCAACTCGGTAACCTCCGGGGAAGGTGATGCGCCACGCCGATCTGGGAACTTGCTGACCGTGCCGACCTGCTCGTCACGAGCTGACTCGCGAACTGCCGGGACCGGCTCGGGCTCGTGGGATTCCCCGTCGACGGCCTCGTCCGCGTACTCGTCGTAGCCGTCGTCGTAGCGCGTGTTGTAGCGCTCGCCGTCCTCGACCAAGCCGAGGTACACACCCATCTTGCGCAACGCGCCGCTCATGGCCCTCCAGCCCTTCTGTCGAGTATCGATGTCGACACTAGCCCAGAGGAGTACGGGTTCCGAGTAATGCGCGCCCGAGGCGAACGTGTGTCGCCCCATGCCTGATCGCGGCTTCCAGATCGCCGGTCATGCCGGCCGAGATCCAGTCGGCTCCCGGATGTTCGGAGCGTAACCGGGAGGCTACTACGGCAAGGCCGCCGAACGCCTCGTCGGGGTCGGACCCCAACGGGGCGACCGCCATCACTCCGCCGAGCTCGAGCCCGTCCGCGGCGGCGACCTCCGCCGCGAGAGCCGGTACGTCGGCCGGCTCGACGCCGCCGCGGCTGACTCCGGTGGCGGCATCCGCCGATCCGTACGACGCCAGGCTCACCTGCAGCAGGCACCGCAGTACGCGGCCTTCCTCCACGGCGGCCTTCGACAAGGCCGACACCAGCGAGGACCGGTCGACCGAGTGGACGACCTGGGCGTTCCGGACGACCGAGCGGGCCTTCTTCGACTGCAGCTGACCGACGAAGTGCCAGTGCAGGTCCGGGCACTCGGGCGCCTTCGCCTTGAGCTCCTGCTCGCGGTTCTCCCCCACCTCGGTCACGCCCAGGTCCGCGAGAGCCCGCACATCGCTGACTGGGAAGGTTTTGGTGATCCCCACGAGGGTCACCGACCCCTCGGGCCTCCCGGCCGCCTGACAGGCCTCCTGGATCCGTTCACGGACCAACCGGAGGTTCTCCCGGAGCTCGTCCTCGCGGCTCACGGCAGCAACCGGACCAGTCCGGCCATCCGGCCACTGACCGCGCCCTCGCGACGGTAGCTGTACAGGTTCGCGGACTCGATCGTGCAGCTGGTCACGTCGACCACCTCACAGTCCAGCTCGGCCAACTGCGCGACGACCCCGGCGGCCACGTCGATCGACGGTGTCCCCCAGCTCGTCTCGGCGTACGACGCGGGCACCCGCTCGGCGACTTCGGCTCGCATCTCCGCCGGCACCTCGTAGCACTTGCCGCACGCATAAGGCCCGAGTACTGCGGTGATCCGGCCCGCGCCGAGCTCGCGCATCGCCTCCACAGCGGCCGGTACTACGCCGGCGTGCATCCCGCGGCGACCGCAATGAGCGGCACCGACGACACCGTTGACCCGATCGGCCAGCAGGACCGGCAGGCAATCGGCGGCCCGGACGCACAGCGCCACATCGGTCCGGGTGGTCACCAACGCGTCGGCGTGCGGCATCGGCCGCAGCGGCAACTCGTCACCAGGCCGGATCACGACGACATCCCGCCCGTGCACCTGGCTGACTCGCACCACGCCGTCCGGGACGACTCCGAACTCCGCGGCGATCCGCCGGTAGTTCTCCGCGATCGGCGCCTCGCCCTCCCCGGCCGGGCTGCCGAGGTTCAATTCGCCGTACGGCGATTGGCTGGCCCCTCCGAATCGGTCGGTGAAAGCGAACCGGACACCGTCGAGGACCTCGTCATAGCCGAACACGAGCAAAGGCTATCCAGCAACCGGCAGCGAACCGAGCACTTCGCTCGCCTCGTCGGTCACACTGCGCCGTTCCGGCCCGGCCGGCAGCTCGACGACATGACGCAGCGCCAACCGGTACGCCTCGTCGAACGCGTCCGCGGCCGCGAGCTCGAGGTCGGGAATGACGCCGACGCCCTCCCAGTTCGTCCCGGACACCGGATTCTCCGCGCGCATGATCGGGACGGTCGCCTCCAGCCGCGGGTGCAGCTTGAAGCCCTCGCGAGGATGCGCGCCGCCGCCGGTCCGCTCGCCGACGACCGTCGCCCGGCCGAGTTGCTGCAGGTCGTAGGCGAGCTCTTCGCCGCCGGAGAAGGTGGCGGAACTGGTCAGCACCCAGATCGGCTTGCTGCCGCCGAAGCGCGGGCCGGGCAGGAGCGGCACCGTCCAGAACTGGCGCCGGGTGCCTTCGGCCGGAGTGACCAGATCGTTCAGGTGCACCGGCTCGCCGTCGAACAGATGACTGCACAGGAAGGTCACCATCTCCGGTGAGCCGCCCAGGCAGCGGCGCAGGTCGATCACCAGCGCATCGGTTGCTGCCAGCAACGACAAGGCCGCGCTCACCTGCCGGCCGGCGTGCGCCGGATCGAACAGCAACGGCCGGATCTCGAGCAGGCCGACGTTGCCCGGCAGGCGCTCGACCCGCGCCATCCCGCCGCCGGTCAACTCGGACCTGGCCATCCAGGCGGCCTCTTCGGCGACCGGGTCGGTCTCGTCCACCACCTCGTCCAGGTGGTACTTGAGCCGCAGATGCTTGTCCTGGTTGCCGGCCTGCAGATCTGCCGTCACCTGGGCGCCCAACTGCTCGGGGTCCGTCAGCTCGTCGTACCGGCCGGCGGCCGCCGCCTGCCGGAGCCGGGCGGCCACCTCGGCGCCGACCTCGGGGAACACGTACTTCTGCTCGACCAGCACCGCGAGGCGCTCGGTCACCGTCTTGATCTCATCCGTCCGCATGCCGACGAGTGAAGCACCGTTCTTGACAAAGTGTCAAGAATTCTTGACGCTTGATTCATGACCACCTCCGAACCGGCCGACCGGCTGGAGATCTCGTCGGCCGCGCAGTTCAAGGCCCTCGGCCACCCGCTCCGGCACCGGCTGCTGTTCGCTCTCGGGCAGGAGGCCGCGACGATCAGCCAACTGGCGGCCTCGCTCGCTGTCGGCAAGGGCAACGTCGCCCACCACCTCGGCGTACTGCGGGATGCCGGGCTGGTCCAGCTGGCCGAGACGCGACAGGTTCGTGGCGGCACCGAGCAGTACTACCGCCGGGCCGCGAAGATGTTCGACTTCACCGGCGACGGACGACGGGCGAACACCACGGTCGCCCTGCAAGCAGTGGCTGCCGAGCTGGAGGGCTCGTCGGGCGAGCCGATGCTGACGCTGCGGAACATCCGGCTGACCGAGCGCCAGGCCGAAGAGTTGATGGAGCGGCTCGGCGAGCTGGTCGACTCCCTGCAGGACGCCGGCCGGGACGAGGCCCGGTACGGCGTGATCGCGTCGGTGTACCGGCCGCGCCAATGAAGGGCCAATGAAAACGGGAGCCCGAAGGCTCCCGTTTCGCACGTGCTGGTGGACTATTTCAGGAAATCCGGGATGTCCAGATCGTCTTCGTCGTTGTCCGGCTTACGCGGCTGGCGCTGGGGCGGCGGCGGCTGGTGCGTGGCCGGCGAGTTGCTCGGGCCGGTGGTCGGCCAGGAGTGCTGCGCCGGCGCCGGCGGCTGGTTGGTGCCGGGCTGGTGTGCCGTCCGGACCGGCTCACCGGCCTGCGGGCGCGCCGAGTGCGTCGTACCGGAGCCGGGCCGGCCCTGGTCCGTGGCGGGCACCGGCACGGTGTCGTCCGTCGGCGTCCCCGCCGGAACCTGGGGAACCGGCGACTGGTTCTGCTGAGCAGGCTGACCGGCATCCGGCTGGCCCTGCGGGGTGGGCATCGGCGCGCTGTACGGCGCCTGGTTCTGCGGCGCGGCCTGCTGCTGCGGCTGGTTCTGGTCGACAGCCGGCCGCGGCGTGCCCTGGGTGGCGACGTCGCCACCCGCGGCGGGCAGCCGGTTCTGCGGGCGGGCGCTGTTCATCGCCTGCTCGCGGCGCTTCGGCATCCCGCCGTCGAAGCCGGCCGCGATCACGGTCACCCGCACCTCGTCGCCGAGTGCGTCGTCGATGACCGCGCCGAAGATGATGTTCGCGTCGGTGTGCGCGGACTCCGAGACCAGCTGGGCGGCCTCGTTGATCTCGAACAGGCCGAGGTCGGAGCCACCCGCGATCGAGAGCAGCACCCCGTGCGCACCCTCGATGCTTGCCTCCAGCAACGGCGAGGAGATGGCCGCCTCGGCCGCCGCGACCGCGCGGTCCTCACCGCGGGACGAGCCGATGCCCATCAGCGCCGAGCCGGCGTTGGACATCACCGCCTTCACGTCGGCGAAGTCCACGTTGATCAGGCCGGGGGTGGTGATCAGGTCGGTGATCCCCGAGACACCCTGCAGCAGCACCTGATCGGCCTGCTTGAAGGCGTCCAGCACCGAGACGGCGCGGTCGGAGATGGTCAGGAGGCGGTCATTCGGAATGACTATCAGGGTGTCGACCTCTTCACGGAGCGCGGCGATGCCGTCCTCCGCCTGGGTCGCGCGGCGCTTGCCCTCGAAGGAGAACGGCCGCGTCACCACACCGATCGTCAGCGCCCCGAGGGAGCGCGCGATCCGCGACACCACCGGCGCGCCGCCGGTGCCGGTGCCGCCGCCCTCACCCGCGGTGACGAAGACCATGTCGGCACCCTTCAGCGCCTCCTCGATCTCCTCCGCGTGGTCCTCGGCGGCCTTCTGCCCGATCGCCGGGTTCGCGCCGGCGCCGAGGCCCCGGGTCTCCTCCCGGCCGATGTCGAGCTTGACGTCCGCGTCGCTCATCAACAGCGCTTGCGCGTCCGTGTTGATGGCGATGAACTCAACGCCCTTCAGGCCGTGTTCGATCATCCGGTTCACGGCATTGACGCCGCCTCCGCCGATGCCGACAACCTTGATGAGTGCCAAATAGTTCTGCGGTGCCGCCACGTCCGCGCCTCTCGCCTCGTTCTGTTCCCGTTATGGCCGGTTGGCCTCCGAGCTGCGCCTGCTCCCCGAACGCCGTTGCGCACCGGGCCCCACTCGATCCAGCCGAGCCTGAACCTCCAGAAAAACCAGGGGTTCGACCTGAAGTAGAATTTTGGGGTTCAACCTGAAGTAGATGGTTAGAGTTGTGTCAACTTTAGATTACGCCCGACGCTACGGAGCCTATCCGGCAAAGTCCACGCGCCTCGCCGCCGCGTATCAGGATGTGACGCGTTACTTCTTTTCCCCTTTGGTGACAGGAAGATCGGGCGCCGACACGTCGTAGGTCTTCGCCTGGCGCTTCATCAGCACGCTGAGTACTTCGGCCTTGCGCGCACTGTCATCGGAACTGCCCCAGACAACCGTCACCCCGGACCCGAGGTTGAGGGTGATCGAGTCCGGCGAGGCCGCCGAGATCGACGCCACCTCGGCCCGCAACGCGATCGGCAGGGCAGCCGAAACCGTCACCACCGAACGGATCGTGACATCGCGTCGGGCACCGACCACCAGCGCTTCGGGCAGCCCGTCCGGCCTGTTCGGCACGCTCTTGAAGGACACCCCGGTCGCGTCGACCAGCTCGAACTTCTTGCCGTCGGTGACGACGACCACCGGTACCCGCTCGGTAACCACGATCTCCAGCCGGTTCGGCCAGGCCCCTGGTCACCTGCGCGTCGGCGACCGCCTGCACGGTCCGGACCCGATCCGCGATCGCGGCCAGATCCACCTTGGCAAGGGGTTGCCCGATCGGGGCCGCGGCCACCTCGATGATCGTTGCCTCCGGCACCGTGTCGATCCCGGTCACCCGGACCCCGGTGACCGCGAGCAGCGACGAGAAGTAGAAGATCCAGACCACCACGCCGGCGAGCAGCAGCAAGAAGCCGCCGACCGCCCAGGGCAACCAGCCCTTCCACCGCACCAACCGTTGCCGGCGCGCGAAGCGCTGTTGTGCCCGGGCAAGGTCAGTGCTTTGACTCATCCCTTCGACACCATCGCGATCACTCGATCGTCGCGGCGGTCAGCGCCGCACGTTCGGCCAGTAGCCCGACCACCTCGGGCCCGATCAGCGTGACGTCGCCGGCGCCGAGGGTGACCACCAGGTCACCCGGTACGGCGAGGTCGGCGACCACTCGCGGAACGGCCGACCAGGACGGCTCGAACCGGACCTGGTCCGGCTTCAGCGGCACATGGTTCGCGATCAGCGCGCCGGTGACCCCGGGCTCGGGGTCCTCCCGCGCGGCGAAGATGTCCATCACGACGACCTCGTCGGCCAGCCCCAGCGCCACGGAGAACTCGGTCGCGAAGATCCTGGTCCGGCTGAACAGGTGCGGCTGGAAGCACGCGATCACGCGGCCCTCCCCCGCGACCTGCCGGGCGGCGATCAGGTCCACCGTCAGCTCGGTCGGGTGGTGGGCGTAGGAGTCGAAGACGCGGACGCCGTCCTCCTGGCCCTTGAACTCGAACCGGCGGCCGGTCCCGGTGAAGGAAGCGAGCCCCTCGGCCAGGTCCGCGGCGGAGAAGTGCAGCCCGAGGCCGACGGTGAGGGCGGCCGCCGCGTTCAGCGCGTTGTGCTTGCCGGCCTGCTGCAGATGCACGATCGGCAGCTTGCGGCCGCGGAACACCGGCACGAACGACTGGACCGCACCGGTCGCGGTGAGTTCGGTCACCCGGGTGTCCGCGTCCTCCGCTTCGCCGTACGTCCGTACGTCGATGCCGCGGGCGCGGGCGAACTCGGCCAACCGGCGGGCACCGGCGTCGTCGACACAGATCACCATGAATCCGCCGGGGACGACCCGATCACAGAACTGCTCGAACGCGAGCCGGTAACTGGCCTCGTCGCCGTAGTTGTCCAGGTGGTCCGGCTCGACCGACGTGACGATCGACACCTCGGGGCTGTAGGTCAGGAACGACTTGTCGGACTCGTCGGCCTCGGCGACGAACAGCTCACCGCTGCCGTCGTGCGCGTTCGAGCCGGACTCGTTCAGGTTGCCACCGATCGCGTACGACGGGTCGGCGGCGCAGTGCTGCAGCGCGACCGTCAGCATCGACGTGGTGGTGGTCTTGCCATGCGTCCCGGCGACCGCGATCGTGCGGCGGCCGACCATCACCGAGGCGAGCGCGGCTGCCCGCGGCAGGATCGGGATACCGGCAGCCCGGGCGGCGACCACCTCGGGGTTGGTCTCCCGGATCGCGGTGGAGACCACGACGGTGTCCACGGCCGCGACGTGCTCGGCGGCGTGACCGACCCAGCAGGTGGCGCCCAGGGCGCGCAGCGCGGCAAGCACACGGCCGTCCTTGGCGTCGGATCCGGAGACCTCGATCCCGCGGGAGGCCATGATGCGGGCGATACCGGACATGCCGGCGCCGCCGATTCCGACGAAGTGCACCCGGCCCAGCTTCTCGGCGGGCAGGTGGGTATCAGGGGCGGTGACGATCACGAAGCAGACCTCACCACATCGAGGATGATCCGCGCCAACCGGTCGTCGGCGTCGAGACGGATCAGACCCTGCGCAGCGGTGGACATGCTCTGTAGACGCACCTGGTCGTGCACAAGTTGCGGAACGGTCGCGCGGACCCAGTCCGGCGTCACCTCGGCGTTGTCGACCAGGAACGCGCCACCGGCGTCCACGACCGCCTTGGCGTTGACTCGCTGCTCACCGTTACCGATCGGCAGCGGAACGTAGATGGCAGGCAGCCCGATACCGGAAACCTCGGTGACCGTGTTCGCACCCGCACGGCAGACGACCAGGTCGGCCGCGGCGTAGGCGAGCTCCATCCGGTCGATGTAGTTGAGCACGCGGTACGGGTACCGGCCGGTCTGCTCGATCTCCAGGGTGTTCTTGGACCCGATCGCGTGCAGCACCTGCACACCGGCGGCCTGCAGATCGGCCGCGGCGCCGCCGAAGCCCTCGTTGAGCCGCTGGGCGCCGGTCGAACCGCCGGTCACGAACACCGTCGGCGCGTCCGGGTCCAGCCCGAAGAACGCACGCGCCTCCGCCCGGAGCGCCGCCCGGTCCATCGTCGAGATCGCCCGGCGGATCGGCAGCCCGACATAGTTGGCGTGCGGCAACTCGGTGCCCGGGAACGAGGTCGCCACGGTCTCGGTGCAGTAGCGGGCCGCGAACTTGTTCGCGATCCCCGGCATCGCGTTGCCTTCGTGCACGACGATCGGGGTCTTGCGACGCCAGGCCGCGACGTACGCCGGGGTGGAGACGTAACCGCCGAAGCCGACCAGGACGTCGGCCTTGGCCTCGTCGAGGATCTTGCGGGCGGCGTTCACCGAGCTGAGCATCTTGCCCGGTACGGCGAACAGCGCCGGCGTGGGCTTGCGCGGCAACGGGACGGGCGGGATCAGCTCGAGCCGGTAGCCGGCCTCGGGGATGACGCGGACCTCGATCCCGCGCTCGGTCCCGAGCGCGAGGATCTCGACGGTCGGGTCGATCCGGCGCAGGGCGTCGGCGGTGGCGATCAGGGGGGAAGTATGGCCGGCGGTACCACCACCGGCCAGAACGATACTCGGCACAGCTTTCAACGCTCCCGCGTGTTCTCACGGCCAGTGCGGCCAGGTGTACGCCACGACGACATCCACCCGAACAACGGCCGCCGGTGTTCCTTCAAGGCGGCCCTGCGCGCCGGGCTCGGCCTTCGCGAAGGACAACAGCATGCCGATCGCGATCAGCGTCGGCAGCAGTGCGGACCCACCGTACGACAAAAGCGGGAGCGGGATACCCACGATGGGTAGCAGTCCGATCACGGCACCCAGGTTGACCAGCGTCTGGGCCATGATCCAGACCGTGATTCCGGCCGCGGCGTAGCGGATGAACGGCTCGGCGGTCCTGGTCGCAATCCGGACACCGGCGTACGCCAGGGTGAGGAACAGCGCGAGCACGGTCAGTGACCCGATCAGCCCGAGCTCCTCGCCGATCACCGCGAAGATGAAGTCGGTGTGCGCCTCGGGCAGGTTGCCCCACTTCTGCCGGCTGTTGCCGATCCCGACGCCCCACCAGCCACCGGTGGAGAGCGCGTAGAACGCGTGGTACGCCTGCCAGCCGACGCCGCTCGGATCCGCGAACGGATCCATGAACTGCGCCACCCGGGCCATCCGGTAGCTCTCCTGGCTGACGAAGAAGCCGCCGATCGTGCCGACCACGGCCAGCATCGCGACGAACAGTCTGGTCGGTGCGCCGACGACCCAGATCATCCCGACCATCACGGCCATCAGCACCAGCGAGGTACCCAGGTCGTGCTGGCCGATGATGAGCGCGATCACCAGACCGCAGACCGGCACCATCGGGACCAGCAGATGCTTCCACTGGGTGAGCAGCTTCTGCTTGCGGGCGTAGAGATCCGCGCACCACAGCACCAGCGCCAGCTTGGCGAACTCGCTCGGCTGGATCTGCAGGGGACCGCCGAAGGAGATCCAGTTCGTGTTGCCGTTGACGTTCTTGCCCAGACCCGGCACGTAGGTGAGCACGAGCAGGAACACCGAGCCCAGCAACGCGACGTACGCGAGCATCCGGAAGTGCCGTGGCGTCATCCGCGAGGCGACGTACGCCATCGGCAGGCCGACGCCGACCCAGATCAGCTGGCGGTAGAAGATCGCGTACTGGTTGCCGTGGTTGACGTTGTACGACAGGACGCTGGACGCCGACAGCACCATCAACAGCCCGAGCACCAGCAACAGGCCGGTGGCGCCGAGCAGGATGTGGTACGACGTGAGCGGCCGGTCCAGCACGTCCTTGACCGCGGACACCCAGCGCCGCTCGTTCGCCGGGGATGAGGACGAGGAAGGCGCAGCCTTGTCGTCCGGACGGTCAGTGATCGTCGTCATGCGATCACCCCCGGATCAGCTGTCGCCCAGCCGCAGTACGGCTTCGGCGAAGGCGTCTCCGCGGGCTCCATAGTTGGCGAACATGTCCCAGGAAGCGCAGCCGGGTGCGAGCAGCACGGTGTCTCCCACCTGTGCGAGCTTCGCAGCCTCCCCCACCACGGTCTCCATAGCACCAGTCTCCGTTGACTCGACTGTGATCGTCGGGACATCTGGCGCGTGTCGGGCAAGTGCTTCGGCGATCACCTGCTTGTCCTGGCCGAGCAGGACTACGGCCCGCAACCGGTCCTTCGCGGCAAGGACCAGATCGTCGAAGGTAGCGCCCTTGGCCTGACCGCCGGCGATCCACACGACATGCTCGTAGGCGGACAGTGAAGCCTGCGCCGCATGTGGGTTGGTCGCCTTGGAATCGTCCACATAGTTGACCCCGGCAACTTCCGCGACGTGCGCGATCCGGTGCGCGTCCGGCCGGAACTTCCGCAACCCGTCCCGTACTGCGCTCGCCGGTACGCCGAACGCGCGAGCCAGCGCGGCAGCGGCAAGCGCATTGGCCACGTTGTGCGGCGCGGGCGGGTTGACGTCGGCCACGGCCGCGATCTCCAGCGCCGACGATGCGCGCTGTTCCACGAACGCACGGTCGACGATCAGGTCCTCGACCAGGCCGACCATCGAGATCGCCGGCATACCGAGGGTGAAACCGACCGCGCGGCAGCCCTCGATCACGTCCGCGTCGACCACGAGCTGTTCGGTCACCGGGTCGGCGACGTTGTAGACGCAGGCGATCTGGCAGTTCTCGTAGATCCGGCCCTTGTCGGCGGTGTAGGCCCTCCATCGATCCGTGCCAGTCGACATGGTCCGGTGCGATGTTCAGCACCGCCGCGGAGTGCGGGGACATCGACTGGGTGAAGTGCAGCTGGTAGCTGGACAGCTCGACCGCGATCACGTCGAACGGTTCCGGGTCCATCACGGCTTCGAGCAGCGGCAGCCCGACGTTGCCGGCGGCAACGGCACGGTGGCCGGCCGCGGTCAGGATCGAGGTCAGCATCTGGACCGTCGTGGTCTTGCCGTTGGTGCCGGTGACACAGAGCCAGGGCGCGGCGTTCGCGGGATCGCGCAGCCGCCAGGCCAGCTCGATCTCGCTCCAGATCGGGACGTCGCGAGCCGCCGCGGCGGCCAGCAGCGGTGCGTGCGGCGGGATGCCGGGCGAGGTGACGACGATCTCCACGTCGGCCGGCAACTCAGCGGTGCTGCCCGCACCAAGCTTGATGGTGGCACCGAGAGTCTCGAGGATCTGCGCCTTCTCCCGGAGCGCCTCGGTGTCGCGGTCGTCCAGCACCACGACGTTCTCGGCCCCTGCCTGCAACAGCGAGTCGGCGCAGGCGTAGCCCGCGGTACCGAAGCCGAGGACGACGAAACGGGTCGCCGCCCAGCCTTCGTCGGTCCGTGTCGACAGACTCATCCGGCCACCCATTCCGCGTAGAACAAGCCGAGCCCGGTGGCGACGCAGAGGCCGGAGATGATCCAGAACCGGATCACCACGTTGACCTGTTCCCAGCCGAGCATCTCGAAGTGGTGCTGCAGCGGCGCCATCCGGAAGAGCCGTTTGCCGACGCCGCCGGTGCGTTTGGTGATCTTGAACCAGCTGACCTGCAGGATCACCGAGGCGGTGATGATGACGAACAGCCCGCCGAGCAGCAGCACCAGCAGTTCGGTCCGGGTCATCACTGCCAGGCCGGCCACCGCGCCACCCAGCGACAGCGAACCCGTGTCACCCATGAAGATCTTGGCCGGCGACGCGTTCCACCACAGGAACCCGAACAGGGCACCCGTCAGGGCCGCGGCGACGACGGCGAGGTCGTGCGGATCTCGTACCTCGTAACACCGCGAGCCCGGCGTGGTCCCGCAGCTCTGGTTGAACTGCCAGATGCAGATCAGCGTGTACGCGCCGAACACCATCATCGAGGCTCCGGTCGCCAGCCCGTCCAGGCCGTCGGCCAGGTTCACGCCGTTCGACATCCCGGCGATCAGCAGCAGGATCCAGATCACGACCAGGATCGGCGCCAGGTGCAGCCAGCTGATGTCGCGGATGAAGGAGATGAACGGCGACGCTGGCCGCTGGCCGCGATCGTCGGGGAACTGCAGCGCGAGGACGGCGAACGCCACCGCGACCAGCGTCTGCCCGGCCAGCTTCGCCTTGCTGCGCAGGCCGAGGCTGCGCTGCCGGACGATCTTGATGAAGTCGTCCAGGAAGCCGACCGCGCCCATCCCGGCGAACATGAACAGCACCAGCAGCGCCGACGCGCTCGGCTGGGTCATCGTGAACAGCTTCGCCACGAAGTACCCGACGATGGTCGCGGTGATGAAGACGGTGCCGCCCATCGTCGGCGTCCCGCGCTTGGTGTGGTGCGACGTCGGTCCGTCGTCGCGGATCTCCTGGCCGTAGCCGCGGTTGGCCAGCACGTTGATCGCCAGCCGGGTGCCGAGCAGCGTGAGCGCCATCGACACGGCGCCCGCGAGCAGGATCGAGATCACTGCGAAGCCTCCTCGATCAGGGCCGTGGCCAGCCGGTCGAGCCCGACGAACCGGGACGCCTTCACCAGCACCACATCTCCCTGCCGCAATTCCTTGCGAAGCAACTCGAGTGCTTCGTCCGAGCTGTCGACGTACGCCGACTCGTTGCCCCACGATCCTTCCAGGGAGGCGCCGAGGTGGATCGGGCGGGCCGCCTCGCCGACCGCGACCAGCCGGTTGACGTCCAGCCGGACCGCCAGCCGGCCGATCCCGTCGTGCTCCTCCAGCGAGGTGTCGCCCAGTTCGCCCATCGGGCCGAGCACCGCCCAGGTCCGGGCTCCTCTGGCCCGGCCGATCGCGACCAGCGCCTTGAGGGCGGCCCGGACCGAATCGGGATTGGCGTTGTAGGCGTCGTTGATCACCGTCACGCCGTCGGCGCGCTCGGTGACCTCCATCCGCCACTTCGACTTCGTGCTCGCCGTGTTCAGCCCGGCGGCGATCTGCTCCGGCGTCAGCCCAGCAGCCTGTACGGCGGCAGCGGCGGCCAGCGCGTTCGGGACCTGATGCTCGCCGACCAGCTGGAGCTGTACGGCGTGCTCGGTGCCTCCGACGTGCAGGGTGAACCCAGGCCGGCCATCCGCGTCGAGGACGACATCCGTAGCCCGGACATCCGCGTCGGGCCCTTCACCGAAGGTGACCACGGACTCCTTGGTCCGGGCGGTCATCGCGGCGACCCGCGGATCGTCGGCGTTGAGGATGGCGGTCCCGCCCGGCAGGACGGCCTCGATCAGCTCGCCCTTGCCCTGCGCGATCGCGTCCCGGCTGCCGAACTCACCGATGTGGGAGTGGCCGACGTTCAGCACCATGCCGATCTTCGGCGGCGTGATCCGGCACAGGTAGGTGATGTCGCCGACGTGCCGGGCGCCCATCTCCGCGACCAGGAACCGGGTCTGCTCGTTCGTCTGCAAGGCGGTCAGCGGGTGCCCGAGCTCATTGTTGAACGACCCGTACGGCGCCACCGTCTCGCCGTACGGCGCGAGCAGCTGGGCGATCAGGTCCTTCGTACTGGTCTTGCCCTGCGAGCCGGTCAGCCCGACCACGGTGAGATTCGGCAGCTGGGAGATCACCAGCCGGGCCAACTCGCCGAGTGCGGTCTGTGCATTCGGTACGACGATGCAGGGGCTGCCCGCGATCGCGCGGGTGGTGATGGAGGCGGTCGCGCCGGCGGCGGTCACCGCGGCGACGTAGTCGTGCCCGTCCACGTTCTCGCCGTCGAAGGCGACGAACAGGCCGCCCGGCTCGACCTTGCGGGAGTCGATCACGACGGCGGCGTCGACGACGGCCGCGGGGTCCACCCCGAAGAGTTCACCGCCGACCGCTTCCGCGATCTGGCCGCAACTGACTGGGATCACAGTGCTGTCTCCTGGGTCGCCGCGATCAGTTCGCGCACGGTCTCGCGGTCGTCGAACGGGTGGATCACGCCGCCCACGTCCTGACCTGTCTCATGGCCCTTGCCGAGCACCACGACGGTATCCCCCGGGCCGGCCAGTCCTATCGCGGTGGCGATCGCCTCGCGCCGGTCCCCCACCTCGCGCAGCTCAAACCCCGGTACTGCGGCTCGCGCGCCCTCGATCGCCGCGGCGCGGATCGTCGCCGGGTCCTCGCTGCGAGGGTTGTCGTCGGTCACGATCACCACGTCTGCTGTCCGTGCTGCCGCAGCGCCCATCGCGGGCCGCTTGCCGGCATCCCGGTCACCACCGCAGCCGACAACGGCGAACAGCCGGCCCTTGGTCGCGCCACGAGCCGCCTGCAGGGCCAGCGCGACGGCATCCGGCGTGTGCGCGTAGTCGACGATCACGGCCAGGCCGTCGCCACGCGTGAAGGTCTCCATCCGCCCCGGTACTGCGGCCGTCTGCAGTCCCGCCGCAATCGCCTCGGCCGGTACGTCGACCTGCCGGAGCATCGCGACAGCCAGCAGCGCGTTCGCCACGTTGAAGTCACCGGGCAGCCGGATCTCGACCGTGAGCGTCTCGCCTGGGCCCTGGATGTCCAGCACCGTGGTGCCGTGCTCGGACAGGTGCTTGGCCGCCACGGTCCAGTCCGCCTCGCCGGTCGTAGAGACCGTCACCAGCGGTACGACGGTCTGCGCGGCGAGCCGGCGGCCGTATTCGTCATCGATGTTCACCACTGCCAGATCGCACAGTTCGGGCGTGAACAGAGAGGCCTTCGCCGCGAAGTACTCCTCGAACGTCTTGTGGAAGTCGAGGTGATCCTGGGTCAGATTGGTGAACCCGGCGACGGCGTACCGCGCCCCGTCGACCCGGCCCATCGCCAGCGCGTGGCTCGACACCTCCATCGCGCACCAGGCGACGGCCTGCTCGCGCATCACGGCGAACAAGGCCTGCAGGTCGGTGGCTTCCGGCGTCGTCCGGACGCTCTTGACGACCTCCGCATCGGCGCCGCTGCCGATCCGGGTCTCGATCGTGCCGATCAGGGCCGCTTGGCCGACGTTCCGCAGTACGGCGTCGAGCAGGTAGCTGGTGGTGGTCTTGCCGTTGGTACCGGTCACGCCGAGCAGCCGGAGGCCCTTGGTGGGCTCACCGTAGATCTGGGCGGCGACAGCGCCGAGCACCTCGCGTGGTTTGCCGACTACGAGCGTCGGCAGGCCGGCGGCGATTGCACGGTCCTCACCGGCCGGGTCGGTCAGTACCGCGACAGCGCCGGCGGCTCGTGCTCCTTCGACGAAAGCCGCACCGTGGGTGACCGCGCCCGGCAGGGCGGCGTACAGGTCACCAGGGAGGATCGAGCGGGAGTCCAGCGATACGCCGGTCACCTCCGCATCGGTCGCAGGGATGCGTGCCCCGGCGGTTGCGGCGAGCTCGGCGAGGCTGATCGGGACTGTGTGCCGCGGCCTGATCGCGGCTACGGCGCCGCCTGCGGCGGAAGGGGTGGACACGGGCCCAGAGGCTACCGCTCCGGGCCCGGTCACACCTACCTGACCCTGCGTCACCAGGTGAGCGGAATGACGGGCGCCTTCGCACCGGTGGGCGGTACGGCGTACTTCTGCAGCGCGTAACTCATCACGTCGCGGAACACCGGGCCTCCCTGGAAACCGCCGCCTCGCCCGTTCGTCGGGTTCTGCAGTACGACGTAGGTGACGAAGCGCGGGTTGTCCGCGGGAGCGAATCCGACGAAAGAAGTGGCCCACTTGCGGTAGCAGCTGCAAGCGGAGTCGACCTCTTGCGCCGTACCGGTCTTGCCGGCCACGCGGTAGCCGGGGATCTGCGCCTGGGTCGCACTACCGCCTTTGCCGACGACGGACTCCATCATCAGCCCGACCTCCCTGGCTGCGGTCTCGCTCACCACCCGGTGCGACGGCGCCGTCGGGTTCGGGATCACCTCGCCATTGGGGCCGAGGTAGTTCTTCACCAGCTTGGGCGGCGTGAAGACACCGCCGTCGGCGACGGCGGCCACCGCGGCGGTCATCTGGACGGCGTTCGCGGACAGGCCCTGGCCGAACGCCACGTTCGACCGGGTCAGCTCGCTCCACTCGTCCCCTGGCGGCATCAGGCCACGACTCTCGCCCGGGAAGTTCAGCCCGGTCGGGTCGCCGAAGCCGAAGTTCTTCAGGTAGTGCACGAACTGCTGGATCGGCATCTGCTGCGACGCCATGATCGTGCCGACGTTCGACGACTTCGCCACCACCCCGGAGATGGTCAGGTTCAGCAGGCCGTGGTCGAAGTGGTCCTTGATGGTGCGGCGCTGGACCGTGTACGACCCGGGCACCTGCAGCTTGGTGTCCATCGAGATCAGCCCGGCGTCGGCCAGCGCGGCCATCGTCATCACCTTCTGCACGCTGCCCGGCTCGTAGACCTGCTCCAGCGCGGGGTTCTTCAGCGCGCCCGACTTGACCGGCTTGTTCGGGTCGAAGGTCGGGTAGTTGGCCATCGTCAGGATCTCGTGGTTCTTCAGGTCGATGGTCACCACCGTGCCGGACTCGGCCTTGTACTGCTTGACGGCCTGCTCGATCCGCTTCTCCGCGAACCATTCCAGGTCCGCGTCCAGGGTCAGCTGCGCGCCGGTACCGGACTTCGGCTCCTCCACGGTGTGGTCCGCGTTCGGGATCTTGTTGCCCTTGGCATCGACTTCGTACATCGCCTTGCCGTCGGTACCGGACAGCTTGTCGTTCAGTCCGTACTCGAGTCCGGACAGTCCCTTGCCGTCGGCACCGACCACGCCGACCACGTTCGCGGCGATGGTGCCGTTCGGGTGGTTCCGGATCGGGTCCGCCTCGGTGTAGAGGCCAGTCAGCAGCGGCTGCTTGGCCTTCGCCCGATCCTTGTTCTGCAACTTGATCGAGGCGGCGATCTGGGTCCAGGCCTGCGGGCTCACCTGGTGGGCCAGGTAGGTGAACCGGCCCTTCTTGGTCATTGCCTGCAGCAATTCGTCGTAGGTCGTGCCGGACAGCTTCGGCGACAGGATCGCCGCCAGTTCGGGCGCGACCTTGCTGGTCAGCGACGGGTCGGCGGTGATCGCCACCGCGTCCTCCGACACCGACAGCGGGGCGCCGTTGCGGTCCACGATGTCGCCGCGGGAGGCGTGCAGGACGAAGGGCTTGGTGTTCTCCTTCGTCGCGGCGAGCGCGTACGAGTCCGGGTCGACACCCTGCAGCAGGATCAGCCGGCCGGCGAACAGCGACAGGACGAACGCCATCACGCCGAGCGTCACCCGCAGCCGCAGCGTGGGACGACCAAGCTTGAGCGTGCGCGGTGGACGTTTCGGCTTCGGCTTGCGCGGCGC
Source organism: Kribbella qitaiheensis (assembly GCF_014217565.1). Taxonomy (NCBI): domain Bacteria; kingdom Bacillati; phylum Actinomycetota; class Actinomycetes; order Propionibacteriales; family Kribbellaceae; genus Kribbella; species Kribbella qitaiheensis. Next base: position 7,380,929 of record NZ_CP043661.1, on the reverse strand, counting down.
CGGTGGGCGCCGGCTCTGCGGCGGCCGCTTCCGCGGCGGCGCGACCTTCTTACCTACTGGTCGCAGCGGTCGACCGTCCGGACCTGGACGGCGCGGGGCCGGGCGAGCCTCGGCAGTCTTCCGCGGCCGGTTGGGTGCGGCCTTCTTGGCCACCGCCTTCTTGGCCACCGCCTTCTTGGCGACTGCATTCCTCGCGACAGCCTTCCTGGCAACGGCCTTCTTCGCTACTGTCTTCTTGGGAACGGCGCGGCGCGGGTCGTCGCCCTGCTGCCTGCGCACGGGACGCTCCGCGCCAGTGCGGGCGCTGTCTGTAGCGGACGGACGGCGGGACGGAGCCTTGCGGGGCGGGTTACCCCGCTCCGGTTCACCGCCACGTCTGCGTGGCGGTTCACTACCCCGTCGCTCCGTCATCCGATCATCCCCCGGTGGTCGTGGTGTTCCCTGTCGTTCCCGGCGGCTTGGTCGTACTGGCCGGCGGCTTGTTCGTGTTCGTGGACGGCTTGTTGGCGGTGCCGGTTCCCGTACTGCCGGTCGTGGTGCCGACCGGCGGCTTCGTGGTGTTGGCGGGTGGCTTGGTGGTGGTGACCGGCGGCGTTGTCGTGGCGGTCACCGGCGGCGTGGCGGTCACCGGCGGCTTGGGCAGCGCGTCCGGGCTGAACATCGCCTTCCCGGTCCCCGCCTTCGCCTCCGCCGGTACGCCGAGGACGCGGCCGTCGGACAGCCGCAGGAACACCGGGTTCTGGTTCGGCACCATGCCCATCAGCAGGGCCCGGTCCGCAAGGTTCTGCGGCGACTCCAGCGTGCGCACCTGACGTTCCAGCTGCTCCTGCTGGTCCCGGAGCTGGTCGGCCTGCTGGTTCAGGTCGGTGACCTGAAAGGTGCCTCGCTGCAACTCGGTGTTGAGCAGCAGAAGACCCACCAGGCCGGCTGCGAGCAACGCCACCACGAAGATGACGAACGGCATCCGCGGCGGCCGGAACGGCGCGCCGTAGACAACCCGCAGCTTCGGCTCCTGCTTGGTCGCCGGGGCCGGTGTGACGCGGGCCTTCGACGGGCTGAAGACAGTACTCATCAGGCAACCAGCCCCTTCTCCCGGACGCGTTCGGCCGCCCGCACGCGAACAGAGGTCGCCCGCGGGTTCGCCGCGAGCTCCTCCTCGGTCGGCCGCTCGGCGCCTCGGGTCAGCAACTTCAGGTACGGCTCGTGACCGGCCGGAATCACCGGCAGGTCGTCGGGCACGTCGGTCTTGGTCGCGGCCGCCAGCGTCTGCTTGGCGATCCGGTCCTCCAGCGAGTGATAGCTCATCACCACGATCCGGCCGTGCAGCGCGAGCGCCGCGACCGCCGAGGGCAGCGCGCGACGCAGTACCTCGAGCTCGCCGTTGACCTCGATCCGCAAGGCCTGAAAGGTCCGCTTGGCCGGGTGTCCCCCGGTCCGGCGGGCCGCCTGCGGGATCGAGTCGCGGACCAGCTCGGACAGCCGGGCGCTGTTGGTGAACGGCTCGGTCTCACGGGCCTTGACGATCCGGTCCGCGATCCGGCGAGAGAACTTCTCCTCGCCGTACTGGAACAGGATCCGGGCCAGGTCGGCCGAGCTGTAGGTGTTCAGGATGTCCGCGGCCGTGGTGGGCGCGGTGTTGTCCATCCGCATGTCCAGCGGCGCGTCCTGGGCGTAGGCGAAACCACGCTCGGCCTCGTCCAGTTGCATCGAGGAAACACCCAGGTCGAACAGGATCCCGTCGATCGCGGGGATGTCGAGGTCGGCCAGCACCTGCGGCAGTTCGTCGTACACGGCGTGCACGAGCGTGCTGCGATCGGCGTACGGCGCGAGCCGTTCGCCGGCGAGCCGCAATGCTTCCGGATCGCGATCCAGCCCGACCAGGCGAGCTTCCGGGCAGGCCCGCAGGAACGCCTCGGAGTGGCCGCCGAGGCCGAGGGTGGCGTCGACGAGAACGGCACCGGGGTGCGACAGCGCTGGCGCCAGCAGGGCGACGACGCGGTCGAGCATGACGGGGACGTGGCGCGAGGAAGGCTCGGCTGGTGTCGGCTGGGAAGGCGGCATGGCGTCAGCCCACCGATCCCTGCACACCGCGCTCAACGCCGCTCATCTCGACCCTTCGATAGCAGCGGGAGCGACCCTGCCCCCGCAGGTTTTGACTGCCTTGCCGTGCCGTCCTGCTGGGGCGGAAGTGCGGGTGGAGTTTCGTCCGGTCAGATCGCGGGTTCGCCCTCCGGGGAAGTACCTCTTGTCTTGGCGCCGGGGAAGTGGCGTCAACACCGAGGTCGGAAGTCGGACCCGTGATCTCACCGGACGGTCTGTGCTCCGGTTGCCGCGGTTGTCGTCGGGATGCTCAGAAGATGCCGGGCAGGACCTCCTCGGACAGATCGGCGAATGCCTGCTCCTGCTCCTCGGAGTACCGGTTCCAGCTCTCCGTGTTCCAGATCTCCACCCTGTTCATCGCCCCGATGACGACACAGTCGCGATCAAGTCCCGCGTAATCGCGCAGCATCGGCGGGATGGTGACCCTGCCTTGTTTGTCCGGCACCTCGTTCGAGGCACCGGCGAACAACATCCGCAGGTAGTCCCGGGCACCTTTGTTGGTGATCGGAGCCTGCTTCAACTGCTCTGTCAGTTGGACGAACTCTGCTTCGGGCCACACGGACAGCGACCGCTCTTGTCCACGAGTGATCACCAGGCCCTCCGAAAGCTCGTCCCGGAACTTCGCCGGCAGGAACAGTCGGCCCTTGTCGTCGAGCTTGGGGAAGTGCGTTCCAAGGAACACGCTCCACCTCCCCGTTGCGGTCTCTCCGTCTCAGGTCGAGCTATCTCCACCATTTCAGTACCACTGCGCTCCACCTTACTCCACTTTGCCCCACCGTCAACCAACTACGCCCCACTCCGCCCTCGTTTCGGCGCGCCGTACGCTGGAGGTCACGGATCGGCAACTGCGGGTGAGGGCCATTTCGATGAACTCCGAAACGACTGGTAACGAAACGCACGGGGATCTAGGCCCGACCCCTACCCCGGGTCAGAATGAGTCGGCCATCAACCAAAGGGGAGGACCAAGGGTGAGCACCACCGCGACCAGCTCGGCCATGGATTTCGACGAGCTGACAGAGGTGGCGGGACGGGTCCGCCGAGCCATCGAGACTGTGATCGAAGGCAAACCCGATGTGGTCGAAGTAGCAATCACCGTGCTGCTCGCCGAAGGACATCTACTCATCGAGGACGTACCGGGCGTCGGTAAGACGATGCTCGCGAAGGCGCTGGCCAGGTCGATCGACTGCACCGTGCGCCGGATTCAGTTCACCCCGGACCTACTGCCGTCGGACATCACCGGTGTCTCGGTGTTCAACCAGGAGGTCCGCGACTTCGAGTTCAAGCCCGGCGCGGTGTTCGCGAACATCGTCGTCGGCGACGAGATCAACCGTGCCTCACCGAAGACCCAGGCAGCGCTGCTGGAGTCGATGGAGGAGCGTCAGGTCACCGTCGACACCACGACGTACCAGCTGGAAGCGCCGTTCATGGTGATCGCGACGCAGAACCCGATCGAGATGGAGGGGACCTATCCCCTTCCGGAAGCACAGCGCGACCGCTTCATGGCCCGGCTCTCGATGGGCTACCCGGAGCCGGCCGCGGAGCTGCGGATGCTCGACGGGCACGCTGCCGCCGAGCCACTGCTGACGCTGCAGCCGGTGACGGACGGCCAGCAGATCCTGCGCCTGGTGAAGACAGTGCACTCGGTGCACGTGTCGGAGTCGGTGAAGGAGTACGCCGTGGCTCTGGTCGGCGCCACTCGCCGGTCGCAGGAGCTCCGGCTGGGCGCCAGCCCGCGAGCCACCCTGCACCTGGTCCGCGCCGCCCGCGCCGCTGCCGCACTCGACGCCCGCGAGTTCGTGCTGCCGGACGACATCCAGGAGCTCGCCGTACCAGTGCTCTCGCACCGGGTGCTGCCGGCCGCCGAGGCTCACCTCGGTGGACGTGGAGCCGCAGACATCATCTCCGGGCTGGTGGCGTCCGTGCCGCTCCCCCGCAACCGTCGGGACTGAGACATGCGGCAGGCACTGCGCGGGCTGACCACCAGGGGGCGGGCCTTCGTCGCAGCCGGGATCACTGCTTCTCTTTGTGCGTTGCTACTTGGCCAGAAGGATCTACTCCGCGTCGGCATCCTCCTGGTGGCGCTGCCGATCGTGGCAGCGTTGGTAGTAGGCCGGACCCGGCTGCGCCTGCAAGTGCGGCGCAGCCTGGCGCCGGACCAGGTCCCGGTCGGCACACAGGCGACGGTGGAGCTGACCCTGACCAACCAGGGACGGATGCCTGCAGGGCTGCTCCTGCTCGAGGACCGTATTCCTTATGTCCTTGGGCACCGGCCGCGGTTCGTCGTGGACCGCGTCAGCCCGAACTGGCGGCGTACTGTCACCTACCCGGTGAAGTCGGATGTCCGGGGACTGTTCCAGGTCGGCCCCCTGATGCTGACCGTCGCCGACCCGTTCGGGCTGGTGGAGACCAGCCGGACGTTCACCCGGAGCCAGCACCTGCTGGTGACACCCCGGGTGTACAGACTGCCCGAGGTCCGGCTCGGTGCGGACCGGGCGGGCTCCGGCGAGAACCGTCCGCGCGCGATCGCGTCCGCCGGTGAGGAGGACGCCACCGTTCGCGAGTACCGCGACGGCGACGACCTGCGGCGGGTGCACTGGCGTTCCACCGCACGGCGTGGGTCGCTGATGGTCCGCCGCGAGGAGCAGCCGTGGCAGAGCCGCTGCGCGATCTTCCTGGACGCACGCACCGTTTCGCACCACGGACACGGCCCGTCGTCCAGTCTCGAATGGGCAGTCAGCGCTGCCGCTTCGGTCGGCACCGACCGGATCCGGCGCGGCTACGTGACCACACTGCTGGGCGGGCCGACCACGCTGTCCGCGATCAGCCATCGCAGTTCGACCGCGGTGCACCAGCCGCTGAACAGCCAGCAGTTGCTGACTGAGTGCGCGACCGTCGAGGAACACAAGTACGCCGAGATCGGCCCGCTGCTGACGGTCGACCGGCACATCCAGGAGCCGAGTCTGGTGGTCGCGATCGTCGGCGCCTGTAGCTCCGAGGACATCACCTCGCTGAACCGGTGGCGCACCAGCCAGGCGACCGGGGTGGCGCTCTTGCTCGATGCGGCAAGCTGGTCGGTAGGCGCGGAAGGCACTGAGAAGTCCGCCCGGCTGACCGCCGCCACTGATGCCACCGAGAACGAACTGCGCCGCAACGGCTGGCGGGTAGCCAGAGTGCAGCGCGGTGACCATCTCCCGACCGTGTGGTCCACCCTCGGACTGCGGAGCGGAAGGATCGCATGACCGGTCACGTGAGGATCTCCTTCGCCGCCTGGGGAGCCACCGTCCTCGGCTCGCTCGTGCTGACCCCGGTGTTCTCCGGGCCTTTCCTCTTCATCAGTGCGTTCTTCTGCGCTGCCGTCACCGGCGTCGGGATCGGCCTGCAGAACCTGCGCGTGCCACGGTTCGTCGTACCGGTCGTGCAGCTCGTCGTGCTGGTCGAGCTGATCGCGTTCTTCTTCCTCCGCGACACGTTGCGGTTCGGGCTGGTGCCGTGGAAGCAGACGGTCGTCGAGTACAACCAGCAGCTGGTGAACGCGATGGACTCGATCAATCGCTTCAGCGCACCGCTGCCGCCCGACTCGCACCTGACCCTGTTCGCCGTTTCGGTGATCTCCGTGACCGGCCTGCTGATCCACCTGATCGCAGTACAGCTGAAGCAGGCCGCGTGGGCAGGGCTGTTGCTTCTGACCATGTACACCGTGCCGGCGGCGACTGTGCACGGTGGACTGCCCGCATTGCTGTTCATCCCGCCGGCCATCGGCTACATCGTTCTGCTGTCGGCCGAGGGACGCACCAGGCTGAGCAGATGGGGCCGCCGGATCTCCGGTGTCTCGCATCTGGACGCCGCCGAACCGGTTGAGGCTTCGGCGCTGGGACAGGCCGGTCGCCGGATCGGGCTGAGTGTCGTCGCACTCGCAGCCCTGCTCCCCGCGTTGCTGCCCGCCCTGCCGGAAGGTGTCATCGGCAACGGTCTGGCCGGCTCCGGGGCCGGCAACGGAGTCGGCGCGTCGATCTCGGCGACCGACCCGATGCTCGACATGGGCAAGAACCTCAAGCGCGGCGACAACGTCACCGCACTGACCTACACGGGCGGCCCCTCCGCCGGTACCTACCTCCGGCTCACCGCACTCGACCTGTTCGACGGCAACACCTGGCGGATCTCGCCCCGACAGAGTGGCCGCAAGATCTCCGGTGATCTGAGCGGACCGCCCGGCTACACCGGCGACCTGAGCAAAGTGCAGACCACGAAGATGCAGATCGACGTGTCCCGCACCTTCCGGTCCCAATTCGCGCCGGTGCCGTATCCGCTGCACTCGATCTCGTTGAAGAACCGGTGGAAGTACGACGCCAGCGCCCTCGACGTGGTCTCGTCGAACGGTCAGGTCGTCGGCGGTCAGAACTACAACCTCACGTCGTACGACATGCGGCCCACGGCGCAGCAACTGTTCGACAGCACGCCCGGCGGCGAGCCGGACCAGTACACCAGCGACGTGCCGTCCCGCACGGACCCGAAGATCAAGGATCTCGCCAAGCAGGTCACGGCCGGTGCCAAGGGCAACATGTTCGAAGAGGCCGCGCTGCTGCAGAAGTGGTTCCGTACCGACGGCGACTACGTCTACAGCACCGAGAACGGCCACGGCAGCGGGATGCGCGCGCTGAGCGACTTCCTGCTGAAGAACAAGTCCGGGTACTGCGAGCAGTTCGCCACCGGGATGGCGCTGATGGCCCGCACGCTGGGCATTCCGGCCCGGGTCGGGATCGGGTTCCTGCCGGGACAGGCCGGCAAGGACGGCCAGCACATCGTCCGGATGCACGACATGCACGCGTGGCCGGAGCTGTACTTCCAGGGCGTCGGCTGGGTGCGGTTCGAGCCGACGCCGCCGACCCGCGCCGCGACCACGCCGAGTTGGACCGATTCTGCCGGCGCGGCCATCAATACGCCGACCACCGCACCCACGTCGGCACCCTCCACGCCGGGCGATGGGGAGTCCCCCGACATCAGCAAGCCGAAGAACCCGAAAGACGTGCCGGACACCGCGGGCGCCGGGCCGATCGACGCCGGCAACTGGTTCACCAACGGCGGCGGCAAGGCGATCGGGCTGATGCTCGGCGTCCTGCTGTTGCTCTGTATCCCTTGGCTGATCCGCGTGCTGACCAGGCGCAAGCGATTCGCTCGCGCACCGGGACGTGCTGGGGTCGAAGGTCTGTGGGCAGAGATTCGTGACACCACGCGCGATCTCGGCCTCGACTGGTCGGATACGGCGACTCCACGGCAAATTGGCGACTGGCTGGTCTCCGAACTGCCCGCGGACGCCCACCCGGCAGCGGTGCGACTGGCCCGCGGGCTCGAAGCGGTCCGGTACGCCGGGCTCACCGACTTGCAGGTGGACCTGCGCGCGGAAGCCCGCACTGTCCGCAAGGCCTTGTGGGGTCAAGCGAAATTCGTCCGTCGATGGCGGGCGAGACTGCTCCCGCCGTCGTGGCGCTGGTATCTCAACCGGGGCAGCAGCGAGGCCTCCGACCTCCTCGACGAGTTCGACCTGGCGTTGGCTCGCCTTCGCTCGTTCCTACTTCCCGGTCGCGGCCGGCACGCCAACTAGCCATCCCGCCGCGCTGGCGCGGGTTGGTCGAGCTCGGCAAAGTTCACGCACACGTTCGAAGGACCGGGGGCATCCCTCCGGTCCTTCGAACGTCAGTGCTTGGCGCATCCCACAAGCAAGTGCGGACGCCGACGGGCGTAGTACGGGCAGGGAGGTGTGCTCTTGGGCAAAACCACACCCGGCGCCTAGGCGTGGGTGTGGTTCGGGTGTCGGTCAGCCCTGCGGGGCCGGTCGGGGCGTCAGAGATCCTCGTCGCGGCGGCGACGCCAGCGGTCTTCCATCCGCTCCATGAAGCTGCCGGACGAGTCATGTTTTGTCCGGTGCCGTTTGGACTGCGGCGGAGGCGGCGGGAGGTCGTCCGCGTCGCCGGCGTTGCTGATGCGCTTCATGCTCAGCGCGGCGATGTAGAGGCAGGCGACCATCACGATGAAGCCGAAGACTCCGATGATGGTGTTGGGGATGATCGCGCCGGCCATCAGAATCACGATGCCCAGCACGAATCCGACGCCGGCAAGAATTGCCCGGCGCTTGTAGTACAAGCGCACATTGGTTCCTCGCATGGCGGAGACGAACTTGGGGTCTTCCGCTGCGAGGGCGCGTTCGAGCTGCTCGAACTGGCGCTGCTCTTCTTCCGAGAGGGGCACCGTCGATCCCTCCATGGTGAGCGCGATCTCGATAGGCCGAGTCCAGTCTAGGCCGCCGGTGCGGTCCACGAAACCCTGACTGCCCCTCCCGCGCGTCACGGTCCGGCAACTCCACACCGTAATCAACCCGTTTTCCCTCCCTTCCCCCCTCAAACCCCCGACATTCCACCGTCACTACCCCGTAATCCACTCCAATCCCAGCGGCCTTTCTCACACCCCACCCACCACTCCCAGTAGCCGACACGCCACCACTCCCGACACTGCCCACCCCACCAACACCCGCCCTCCCCCACCCCAAACACACCAAGTCACCAAGACCAGCCCACCAAGCACCAGCGAAGGCGGAGGCCGGGGCGGGTCAGCGGGTGGCGAGGATGTGGAGTTGGGTGGCTATGGCGCGGAAGGCTGGGTGCTGGCTGGCGGAGCGTTCCAGGTCGGCGAGGGCTTCGGCGGCGCCTGGTTCGGAGTCGACGAAGGCGGACGGGACCAGGTCCGTGAACGTCCGTACGCCATGGATCGTGTGCACCATGAAGCCTGCTTCAGCAAGTAGTGCTGTGATACCGGCTTCGTCGAAGCGGCGGGGCATCGGGTCCGACGGACCCCAGCGGCCGTCCGCACCCTGCAACGCGAGCTTCGCCTCGGCGAGGTGTCCGGCGAGGGCGCGAGCCAGGACGACAGCGTTGCGCTGGGCAACCAACAGGCTGAGCACGCCACCCTCACGAAGGACCGAAGCCATCGCCTGCAATGCCTGAGCGGGATCGTCGACGACCTCGAGCACACCGTGGCAGAGCACGGCATCCGCGCTCGACTCCCCCGCGAGCCCAGGCAGCTCGGCGGCATCACCTTGCACGCCATGCACGAGCTTGCTGACACCCTCATCACTGGCCCGGCGTTCGAGCGAGGCCAACGCATCGGGGCTCGGGTCGACAACCGTCACCCGGTGCCCTTCGACGGCCAGCGGTACGGCGAATCCGCCAGTACCGCCGCCGAGGTCGACAATGTCCAACCCGGTTCCGGGATCGATCCGTGCTCGGCCGGCCAGTGCTACTCGCAGGGCCTCGGCGACCAGCGCCGTACGTACCGAGCGGCGACGTCGGTCGACCATCGTGAATGCCCTCCTCGGCTACGAACCCGCTGCGGGCAACACCCTACTTCCCACCCCACCAACGCCAGTCGACCGAGGTCAGCTGGCCTGCATCCAGGGCTGGGCCAGCACTGATTCCGGGGCGAAGGTGTCGGACAGGGACGACTGGGTCGCGATGTGCAGGCTGGATTCGACGAGGTTGTAGAACGTCTCCGCGGCTCGGACCAGGTCGTCGGCCTCGCGGGTCGTGACGGCTCGCTCCAGGCCGGCCTCCGCTGCCGCTCGCTGGGTCGCGCCGGCCGCGAAGAAGCTGGCCCACTCGCCGAACTCCGGGGCGACCTCGGCGAGCAGCACCCAGGCGTTGCGCTGGACGCGTCGCCGGGGACCGGAACGCACCGGGCGGGCCCGGACGGCGAGCACGGCCGCGGCGACCCGAAGGGCTGCCACGTGAGCGCTCGAGTACTTCAGCAGGTGGTCGGCGGACTCGCGAGCCTCTGCCAGCGCAGCACGAGCGCGGGACAGGTCGCGGCTTGCCGAACCAGCGGCTGCCGGTGAAACCGGTGAAACTGTCATCGGTCCGTCACCCTCTCCAGTTGCCAGCGGCCGGAGTCCGGGTCGTGCGCGAGATCGAACATCTCGCGACGACCGTGCCGGCCGCACCCCGCCTCTACCCGGAAGACCGCCCGTTGCGGCCCCCAGTCAGCGTCCAACACTCCGACGGCCCGCGGACGATCCCGCTACCGCGGTGGCGGTCGCCACTCCGACCCCTGAGCCGATCACGCCGCGCTCCCACCAGGCGGCGGTCTCCACCCACTGGGCCTCGACGGCACAGACCCGCCAGAGCCGGCCACGCCACAGGAACTGCTCTGGAGTCTCGATGCCGTCCACGACGCCTGAACGCACCTCAACGGCTTCGTCGAACTCCCACATGCTCCATCGCCTCCTGTGTGCCAACTTCCCCTGGGCAGCGGCCCGGTGGGTGGGCGCCAGGTGGGGGTCGAGGTCCACCACGGCGCCCGGCCCACCGGGACCACCGGTTACCGATGCGGCCGCAACTCCGCACCGGAGTCGTCCAGTTGTCCCGATCGATCCCGGCCGGTCTCCCGACGAGCCGGGGACGGGGTCAATCGAACATCTGTTCGAACACTGAAACTGTAGCGCCGCCCGCCGACAATCGTCAACGGGCCGTAAGGCCGCGACGGCTCTCCGCGGCCGCTGGGCCGGACACACTGGAACGACAGCCGGCGACCCGCCGCTGTCGGACCAGGAGTGAACGGAGCCGGGGAGCCGGATGAAGTCGCGTCGCACCATCGCCATCGGCACCGCGCTGGCGGCAGTAGCCGTCCTCGCGATAGCGCTGCCGCTCTTCCAGCCCTGGCGGCTCTTCACCGACAAGGTCGTCGACGAAGCGCTCCCTGGCGCTGCTCCGGTGTCCATGACTTCATCCTCACCGGCGCCACCGACAATTTCTGACGGCCGCGACAGCGCCCCGTCCCCCACGGCCGGCCCGCCCTCGGCTGCCGTGCAATTGGCGGTCGGCCGATTCATCACCCATGAGCACGGCACCTCAGGCAGCGCGGCGATCGTCCGGCTGCCCGACGGTTCCCGCATCCTGCGGCTGGAGCAGCTCGCCACGTCCGACGGACCGGATCTGGAGGTCTGGCTCAGTGATGCCGAGGTGGTCAAGGGCAAGGCCGGCTGGCATGTCTTCGACGACGGCCGCTATTTGAGCCTCGGCCGGCTCAAGGGCAACCAAGGCAATCAGAACTATCCGATCCCGGCCGACGTCGACCTGAAGAACTTCAGCAGCGTCTCGATCTGGTGCAACCGCTTCAACGTCTCCTTCGGCGCCGCGGCGCTCACGCCGGCCTGAGAGCCGTCGCAGGGAAATCAAGAGGTGGCGGACGGTGCGGCCGGGCTAGGGTCGCGGGCATGGTGATGGCGAAGGGCTTCATCTCGGCCAGGGAGCTGAGTGCCGGCTTCCACGACGACGTGATCCGGCCGCTGCTGGGCGAGATCCCTTACGCAGCAGGGTTGTTGGGCTGGGGCTCGGACGTACTCGGGTATGACACCGAGCGCTCCACGGATCATGGCTGGGGTCCCCGGCTGCAGGTGCTGGTGGATGCGACCGAGGTCGAGCGGGTCCGCGAGCTGATCGACGGCCACCTCCCCACGCAGTACCGGGGTCATGACGTCAGGTTCGGGTGGGATGCCCAGGAGCCGGTCAATCACATCGGCGTGAAGACCGTCGGCGACTGGCTCACCGGTCAGCTCGGCCGCGATGTCGGCGACGGCATGACCACCGAGGACTGGCTGGTCACGCCGCAGCAGGAGTTGCTGGGCGTCGTCGCCGGTCCGGTGTACGCCGATGACGGCCGGCTGCAACGGGTCCGCGAGGCCTTGACCTGGTATCCGGATGAGGTCTGGCGCTGGCTGCTCGCGTGCCAATGGACCCGGATCGCCCAGGAAGAGGCGTTCGTCCAGCGCACCGCGGAGGTCGGCGACGACCTCGGCTCCCGAATCGTCGCCGCCCGCCTGACCCGCGACCTGATGCGCCTCGCGTTGCTGATGGCGCGCACCTACGCGCCGTACATGAAATGGCTCGGTACGGCGTTCGCGCGGCTCGGCCATCCCGACGGGCTCGACCGCGATCTGGCCGACGTCTTGAACGCCGCCACGTCGAAGGAGCGCGAGGAAGCGCTGACCACGGCGTACGAGAAGGTGGCGCGACGGCACAACGAGCTGGGCATCACGGAGTACGTCGATCCCACGCCGAGGCCGTACTTCGATCGGCCCGCGATGGTCCTAGCCGCCGGGCGTTTCACCGAGGCCTGTCTGGCGACGGTCGAGGACCCGTGGCTTCGCGGGCTCGAACTGGTGGGCAGCATCGACCAGTTCACCGACAGCACCGATCTGCTGAGCAATCCGGCCGCCTATCGGCGACTGGCCACGATGTACCGGAAGTAGGGTTTTGTCTGTGAGTACTCATCCCAACGTGCAACTGGTCGAGGACGCCCTGGCGGCGGCCGGCGCGACCGGCGTGATCCGGATCCTCGACGAAGCGGTGCCGACGGCGGCTGCCGCGGCAGCCGAGCTCGGCTGCGAGGTCGGCGCGATCGCGAACAGCCTGATCTTCGACGGCGACGGCTCGCCGGTGCTGATCCTCACCTCGGGCGCGCATCGCGTCGACACCGCCAAGATCGCGGCGGAGCTCGGCATCGCCAAGCTGCGCCGCGCGACCCCGGAGTTCGTCAAGGAGCACACCGGTCAGGCGATCGGCGGGGTCGCACCGGTCGGTCACCCCGCACCGGTGCGGACGCTGGTCGACACGACGCTCGACGAGTACTCCGAGGTGTGGGCGGCGGCCGGGATCCCGCACTCGGTCTTCCCGACCAGCTACGCCGAACTGCTCAACCTCACCAACGGCGCCCCGGTCACCGTCAACTGATTCACGGCCGGGCGATGAGTTCGGCGTACGACGGCAGTCTCATCTCCTGACGACCCACCTCGGACAGGAGCAGAGATGATCGACCAGCCACTCGACACGACCTTCAAAGCAGCGATCGAGAAGGACGGCGCGTTCGCCACCTACCTGACGATGCCGGATTCCGCTGAGCTGCTCGGAACCCGGCGCGCGGTCAAGGTGAGCGGGACGATCGACGGTCACCCGTTCGCTGCGACGCTGATGCCGTCCGGCGACGGTCCGCATTGGCTCCCGTTGAGGATCGCGGTCTGCAAGCTCATCGGCAAGAGCCAGGCAGGCGAAGAGGTGACCGTCCACCTCCAGCGCAGACTCAGCTGAGTCAGGCGAGGAGGCTGTCGATGGTGGTGCGGATGTAGGTGCGGGTCTGCTTGCCGCGGCGCAGACGCCAGGGAGACCAAGGTGACGAGCCGGCACCGTCGTACCGGCGCTTCACGATGTCTTGTACTACGTCGAGCGGCGCACCCAGAGCTGGAAGTTCCCTGAGGGCGGCTTGTTTGGTGATCAACCGGCCGTCGCGCAAGGTGGTGGCGGCCCGGGCCACGGTGACCATGCCGAGGTCGACCCAGATGTCGGTGTACCAGCGCGTTCGCTTGGCCGTCGTCGGATACCAGAAGTCTCGGAGGTCTTTCCGGATGAACTCGGCCAGGGCGAGATCGGTAGTTGCCGGGAGCAACTCTGAGGGCGGCGGGCCGAAGAGGGACAGGTCTCCGAGGGACAACTCACGCCGGGCGACCGGTGAGACCGGCCGGTCGAAGTACCGGCCCTGGGCGAAGGTTGGATGCCGCAGCGAGGGATCGTCGAGGGTCTCGACCGGCACATAGGTGCAGTGCAGCTTCGCGGCCAGTGGCGACGCCTTGATGAGGTCTCGATGGACTGCAGTCAGCGGAGCCGGATCCACGACCGGCGACTCCAGTACTGCGACCAGGTCGAAGTCGCTGCGCCCCAGGACGAAGTCGCCGAGTGCGAGCGAGCCGTGGACCCACACAGCACGCACCGGCAGCACCGCGCGGATAGAAGAGACGAAGCCGCCCAGTAGCGACTGGACGGCTTCGTCTGACATGTACTGCAGGCTAGTGGGCCAGCTTCAGGTCCACATCGGCTGCCCGGACGTATGCCATCCGGTGGCCGAACCAGATCTGGTAGTAGCGGTCCGTGCCGAGCACCTGGACGTGGTCCGTCGGCGGCACACCGGCGAACGTCGTGGCCCGGTAGTAGTCGGTCTCGATGTCCGCGTCACCGACGGGGTACGCCTGACCCGCGCCGATCGTGTACTGCAGCGGCGTGACCACCTGGTACGGAATCCCTGCCGGGTAAGCCGCCTTCTCCGGGTAGGCCCGTCCGTACACCGGCACCGTCGCCAGCCCGGCCTTCGGCTTCACCACGAGCCCTGGCTTGGCAAACGCGTCCGGTGCCGAAGTGGGGCTCTTGAACCAGGCCTTGGCACCCAGGTACCAGATCGCTACCCAGTCACCCGACCGCTCAGCCACCACGTACTGCGAACCAGCAGCGGCGCGCGCCCCGATGTCGGACACCTGCGTGGTGCTGTCAGCGCCGTTCGGGCGGTTGCCCAGGTCCTTGACCAGCGGTGCCGCGTCGTCCGGCGCCTGGCGCAGGTAGACGAAGTTGGTGCCCTGCGGCGCGCAGGTGCCGTCGGTGTTGCAACCGGTGACGACCTGCTCGTTGCCGGCGAAGCCGGGCTTCACGGTGACGATCGTGCCGGCCTTGACCGGGAAGATGCTGTGACCGTAGATCGGCGCGCCCAGCAGGTCGAAGTAGTGCTCCCAGTCCCAGTACGGTCCCGGATCCCAGTGCATGCCGGCCACATTCGCCGGGACCGTGCCGGGCACCTGGTCGTGGCCGATGATGTGCGCGCGGTCCAGCGGGATGTCGTTCTTCTGCGCCAGGTAGCGGACCAGCCGGGCCGAGTTGCGGTAGAGCACGTCGGTGTACCAGGTCGCGCCCTGAGCTGCGAAGCCCTCGTGCTCGATGCCGATGGCGTGCATGTTCACGTACCAGTTGCCCGCATGCCAGGCGACGTCCTTGGCATCCACGTGCTGCCAGACGTGACCGTCGGACGACCGCATCGTGTACTGCCAGCTCACGTATTTCGGGTCCTGGATCAGGTTGAGCGTCCCCTGCCAGCTGCCCTCGGTGTCGTGGATGACGATGTAGTCGATCTTGCCGGTCTTCGGCCGGTTCGCCAGGTCGTGGTTGCCGTAGTCACCAGCACCAGGGCCGTACTGCGAGTACGGCGCCGGGAGCCACTCGCAGCCGAGCTGCGCTGGGCACTCGGTAGCACCTGTGGCTGCAGGAGCCGCGCGCAAACCTGTCTTGGCCAACTGCGACTTGGCAGGCGTGACCTTCAGAGCCGGCATGGCGATCTGCTGGCCGGTGTTCGTAGTACGGGCTGCACCGCGGGCAAGCGTCGCGTAGACGTCGTCCGCGAAGTCAGCGGCGGTCCGCTGGTCCGACGCACCGGCGTACGAGCTGATAGCGCCGTACCAGTCGGCAGCGGACGTCCCAGCTCCTACCGGAAGCTCCAGCGTGCGCTGGTAGTCGGCAAGCAGCGCGGCGCCACCGGCGATGTTCGCTGCGGGGTCGTTGCGGAGTGCAACGGGGTCCAGTCCCGTCAGTGTGGACGCCTTGTCCAGCGTGCGCAGCGAGTCGGCCTTCGCCAACTCTGCGCCGCCGGACCGCTCCTCACGCTCACCAGCGTCGACTGCGGTGAGGTGCATCAGCCCATAGCCGCCTGACGTGCTCGGCTTGCCCCCGTGGTCGTCCCACCGAGTCTCGGCGTACGACACAGCAAGCAGCACCGACTCCGGTACGCCGTACTGCTGGGACGCGGCGTGGAACGCGGACGCGGCAGCCTGTGCCGACGGTCCGGGGGCGGCCGCTGCGGCCGCTGGTGGACCGCCGGACGACACGCCGATCACGGATATGGGCAGCGCTACCGCTGCCAATGCGGCGAGAATCTTCGGACGACGAAGCATGATTGATCTCCCTGACCCATCTGGGGGTGGCCGGGCTGATAGTCACACAGACCAGCAGCCTGTTCACTTTGGGTCGCAAACAAGCCGATGTCAACGGTTAACCAAAACTCGGATCGTAAGGTTCGATACTGACCACGCGTATCGTCCGACGGGTTGCAACTCAGGGTTACGGAGTACCGATCATGGAAGCGTTGCCGTTGGCGTTCACGACGGGTTGGGCGAGCGGGATCAACGCCTACGCGTGCGTCCTTGTCCTGGGGCTGCTCGGCCGGTTCGCCGAGGTCGACAGCGTCCCCGAAGGACTGACCGGCAACGGGGTGCTGATCGCGGCCGCCGTGCTGTTCGCCTTCGAGTTCGTCGCCGACAAGATCCCGTACATCGATTCGGCCTGGGACGCGATCTCCACGGTGATCCGGCCGACCATCGGCACGATCGTCGCGGCCCTGGTGGCCGGCCAGGCCAGTGACCTGCACCAGGCCATCATCGCGACCACCGGCGGCGTGACCGCGCTGCTCTCCCACTTCGTGAAGTCGAGTCTGCGGCTGGCGATCAACACCTCCCCCGAACCGGTGACGAACATCGCCGCCTCCTCGGGCGAGGACGTCGCGGTCGCCGGCGTGGTCTCGCTGGCCGCGTTCCACCCGACCGCGGCGCTGATCATCGCCGGCATCCTGCTGCTGATCGGGCTCGTCTCGGTCTACTTCGCGTTCCGGGCGATCCGCCGCGGCCTGGTCAGATTCCGGGCCTGGCGAGACAGACGAAGCAGTCCGGCGGCCGGGAGCAGTGCCGCCTGATGGCTCGGGTGATCGTCATCGGGGCCGGCCCTCGCCGGTCTCGCCAGCGCCGTACGGCTGGCCAAGCTCGGCCATCAGGTCACCGTCTGTGAGCAGGACGCGCGTCTCGGCGGCGCGTTGGGCCGGGTCGACGCCGACGGCTTCAGCTGGGACGCGGGAGCAGCCAGTACTACGTTGCCCGCCGCCCTCCGCGACCTGTTCCGCAAGTCGGGCCGGCCGATCGAGAGCCTGGTCCAGCTGGATCCGATCACCGAGCCGCGCCGGCATCTCTTCGGCGACGGCTCCGTGCTCGACCTGCCTGTCGGCGATCGGCCCGGCCAGCTCGACGCGTGGACCGACCTGGCCGGCGCGAAGACCGCTCGGCGCTGGACGGACCTGGTCGACAGCTACGGCGAGACCTGGCAGGTACTCCGGAAGACCTCGCTCGAGCCACCCTTGATGGACCGCCTGCCCTGGAACGCGATCCGCGCGTTGAAGCCCTGGCAGTCCCTCGACCGGGTGGCCGACCGCAGGCTCGACGACGACCGCGCCCGCGCAGTACTGCGGTACTACGCAATCCAGCACGGCTCTGACCCCAAGGCCACGCCCGGCTATGTCGGCGTCTGGTCCTACCTCGAACGCACCTTCGGCCGCTGGACCGTCGCAGGCGGCTTCGGAGCCGTCGCCGACGCACTGGCCCAGCGGACCAGCGAGCGCAAGATCGACGTCCGCACCGAGGCCGAGGTGGTCGCCGTCACCTCCAAGGGCGGCGCCGTGACCGGGGTCCGGCTGGCTGACGGGACCGAACTGCCTGCCGACATCGTGGTCAGCGACGTCGACCCACGCGAGCTGTACGGCCAACTGGTCGACGACCCGGCCGCCAAGAAGGTGCGGCGCAAGGTGATGTCGACACACCAGGCCCAGGCGGCGTACGTAGTGCACCTGGGGCTGCAGGACCCTGTCCCAGACCTGCCGTTCGAAACGGTGCTGCACGGGAGCCCGACGGTAGTCGTCCGCACGGGTGGAGTAGCACCCGCCGGGCACAAGGCCTGGTCCGTACTGGTCCATGGCTACCCGGCAGACGACGTACTGGACCTCTTGGTCGCCCGCGGCCTCCACATCCGGGACAAGGTGGTCTCCCGCCAGGCCTCGTCGTCCTGGCTGGCCGGAGTGGCCTGGGAAGGCTTCCGGACGGCCCGCAAACGCGCCGCGAACGTCTCCCCGATCAAGGGCCTGTACTGCGTCGGCGCAGGCGCTCACCCCGGCACAGGCGTCCCGGCGACGACCCTCGGCGCGGCGATCGTCGCGGACGCGATCGGGAAAGCCTGAGACCGGCCTAGGGCCCTCCGCTGTGGTGCTTGGGAACAGCACACTAAGATTGATCGTTCATGTGTTCCATGTCGGGTAAATCGCCCGGCAGTAGAGAGGACCCCGGTGGATCAATCCCCCACGTCGACCGATCTGGAAAACGTCGAACGGGCTGAGCTGGATTCAGAGCAGGCACACGTCGACCGGGTGTACACCCGGGTCGAGGAGGCCGCCCGGTCCGCTTCCCGGATCGCGGTCGAAGGGCACCAACGCGGTCAGGCCCAGAATGTCGGGCGGGTCCGCGACGAGGAGCAGACCGGCCTCTACGAGCGGGATGTACTGGTGTTCGCCGCCGCCCGCCGGATCGCCGAGCTGGACGCGGAGCACGAGGGGCTGGTCTTCGGCCGGCTCGACTCCGACTCCGGCGACGAGACCGAGCCCGCCGCGGCCGCCAAGGACCTGGAGAAGCTGTACGTCGGCCGGATCGGCGTCCGCGACGCGGAGTACGAGCCGCTGGTGATCGACTGGCGCGCGCCCGCGGCCGAGCCGTTCTACCGGGCGACCTCGACCGACCGGCTGCGCGTAGTACGGCGTCGCGTGTTGCGGAACAAGGGTCCGCGGATCGTCGGGCTCGAGGACGACCTGCTGGCGCCCGACCGCTCCCCCGAGGACCTGCCGGTGCTCGGTGAGGGTGCGCTGATGGCGTCGCTGTCGCGGGCTCGCGGCCACACGATGCGGGACATCGTCGCGACCATCCAGGCCGAGCAGGACGAGGCGATCCGGGCACCGGCCCGCGGCGTCACGGTCATCGGCGGCGGTCCTGGTACGGGCAAGACTGTCGTCGCACTGCACCGCGCTGCGTACCTGCTGTACTCCGACCGTCGGCGCTTCGAGCGCGGTGGCGTGCTGGTGGTCGGGCCGTCGGCTGCGTTCATGGCGTACATCGAGCGTGTGCTGCCGTCGCTCGGCGAGAACACTGTGTCGCTCCGCGCGGTCGGTGAGCTCGTCGACGGGGTCCGCGCGACTGCTGTCGACGATGCGGGTGCGGCTGCTGTCAAGGGCTCGCTGCGGATGTGCGGGCTGCTGTCCCGCGCTGCGCGTGACAGGGTGCCGGATGCTCCGACGACGCTGCGCGTGTTCATCGGTGGGGCGACGGTCGAGCTGGACGCGAACCAGCTGGACAACGTCCGCCGCAACGCACTCCGCCGTACGCCGCGCAACCGTGCTGCTTCCGAGGCCCGCAAGGGACTCGTGGCCGCGCTGTGGAACAGGTTCCCGGACGACCTGCGCAACGGGGTGTTCGGCGACCGCGAGGCCTTTGGCGACCGGGTCACCGACACCCCGGCGTACAAGACGTTCTTCGCTGCCTGGTGGCCGGTGCTCACCCCAGGCGTCGTACTGCGCTGGCTCGGTGACGCCCGGCGCGTGTCTCGCTGGGCACGTGGTGAGTTCAGCCCTGTCGAGGTCGATGACCTGGCGAAGGCGATTCGTAGTACGGACGAATTCACCATCGCCGACGTGGCGTTGCTCGACGAGCTCGGCACCCTGCTCGGCCGGCCGCCGATCCAGGAAGCCGGGCGCGACGAGGAGTTCGACTGGCTCGAAGGGCTCTCGGACGGGGTGAACGAGGTGCTCACGACGTCGGAGCGCCGCGCCCGGAGCATCGCTGCTGCCGAGGCGGAGGAGCCGGAGGAGTACGCGCACGTGCTGGTCGACGAGGCGCAGGACCTCTCGCCGATGCAGTGGCGGATGGTGACGCGTCGCGGGCCGCAGGCGAGCTGGACGGTCGTCGGCGACACCGCGCAGAGCTCCTGGTCGGACCCGGCCGAAGCGCGGGCCGCGATGGACTCGATGCTGTCCCACCTGCAGCGGCACTCGTTCCGGCTGTCGACCAACTACCGGAACTCGGCCGAGATCTACTCCTTCGCCGGCGAGGTCATCCGGCGCCAGATCCCGGACGCGGACCTGCCGGACGCGGTACGCCGTACGGGCGTGGAGCCGGAACACCGCGTCTTCGACGCCGGCAAGGTCGCCGAGGCCGCCGGTGACGCGGCGGTCGAACTGCTCCAGCTCGTCGAGGGCACGGTCGGGGTCATCGTCTCGCCCGCACTCCGCCCCGGCATCGACGCCGTCGTCACCGAGATCGGCGACCCGCGGGTCGTCGCCCTCAGCCCCCTGGACTCGAAGGGCCTCGAGTACGACGCGGTCATCGTGGTCGAACCCGACCGCATCGTCAGCGACACCCTCGGCGGCATCCGCGCCCTGTACGTCGTACTCACCCGAGCCACCCAACGAATGATCACCATCAACAGCACCACCCACTGGCTGCCGTAGCCGACCTGCTGGTCCTATCTCGGCGGCGGGCGGGGGTCAGCCGCGGGGGATGACGTAGTCGACCAGGTCGGCGTCGTCGGAGCTGAGGTCGGACCAGCGGGTGGTCAGGTGGAGGACTGTCAGGCCGCTGGTGGGGTATTTCTGGGTGAGTTCTACGCGGGACGGGCTGGTGCCGTCGAGGGCCAGTTCGTCTGCCAGCCAAGGGATTCCGGGGGCGTGGCCGACCAGGATGACGGTGCGGGTGTCGGCGGGGATGTCGTGCAGGACGTCCAGGAGTTCGTCGGTGCCGGCGCTGTAGACGCGGCGGTCGTACCAGACGTCCGTTGCGGTCGCGCCTGCCTCGGTGGCGTACTGCCAGGTCTCGCGGGTGCGGGTCGAGGGCGAGCAGACCACCAGCTCGGCATCGATGCCTTGGGCAACGAGGTAGCGGCCGGCCGCGGCGGCGTCGGCGCGGCCGCGGTCCGCCAGGGGGCGCTCGAGGTCGGGCATCGACTCGGGCGGCACCGCCTTGGCGTGTCGGAGCAACACGAGCGTGCGGTCCATCAGCAGATCGGACGGGTCAGCCACCCGCTCAGGATAGAGCGTCCGCCCGCGTCAGACCGGGGTCGACTGGAGGTTTTTGTAGACCTGGCGGGTGGCGGTGGAGCGGTTGAGGGTGATGAAGTGGATGCCGGGGGCGCCGCCGGCGAGGAGCTGGTCGCAGAGTTCGCTGGCGATTTCGATGCCGACCGCGCGGACCGCCTTCGGGTCGTCCTCCACCGCGTGCAGGCGGTCCGTCACCGCCGTGGGCAGCGCCATACCGGTCAGCTCTGCCATCCGGTGGATCTGCTTGATGTTCGTCACCGGCATGATGCCGGGCAGGATCGGGATGTCGCAGCCGAGTGCCGCCGCCCGGTCGACCAGGCGGAAGTAGTCGTCCGCGCCGAAGAACATCTGGGTGATCGCGTAGTCCGCCCCCGCAGCAGCCTTCGCCGCTAGCACCCGCGCGTCGGCGTCGAAGGAGGACGCCTCCGGGTGCTTGTCCGGGAACGCCGCGACGCCAACACAGAAATCGCCGAGCTCACGAACCAGCGACACCAGCTCGATCGCGTGGTTCATACCCTCCGGATGCGCCACCCAAGGCTGGTTCGGGCCGCCCTGCGGGTCGCCGCGCAGGGCCAGTACGTTGCGGACCCCGGACCCGGCGTACGCGCCGATCACCGACCGCAGCTCGTCCTTGGAGTGTGCGACACAGGTCAGGTGCCCCAGCGGCGTCAGCGAGGTGTCCTGGGCGACCCGCTCGGTGACCCGGATCGTGCCGTCGCGGGTCGTCCCGCCGGCGCCGTACGTGATCGAGACGAAGGTCGGCCGGAGTTGCTCGATCTCGCGGATCGACTGCCAGAGCACTTCCTCGGCCTCGGGGGTCTTCGGCGGGAAGAACTCGAACGAGAAGGACCGCTCGCCGGTCGCCAGCAGCTCGCGGATCGTCGGCGTGCTGCCGGGAAGCTTCGAGGGGAGACCGTTTGCCATTGTCCAAGGCTACCGGGGCGTGGGCTCGCGCGGGCGGACCGACTACCCTCCGAGACGTGTATGCCGAAGCAGACATCCCGACCGACGTCCAGCGAGCCCTGACCAGCTTCCTGGACATCCAGCAGGAACGGCTCGCCGAGATCGGGCCCGAACTGGCCGAGCTCGTCCAAGCCGCCCGGGACGCCACCAGCGGCGGCAAACGATTGCGTCCTTCCTTTTGCTACTCGGGTTTCCGGGCCGCGGGAGGCGACACCGACCAGCCGATCCTCAAGGCCGCGGCGAGCCTGGAAATGCTGCATGTCAGCGCGCTGGTCCACGACGACGTGATGGATTCGTCCGACGTACGCCGGGGCGCACCCGCCGCGCACAGGCGGTTCGAGGCGCTGCAGCGGGCTCGAACCGAAGCGAGTGGACGTGGCGGCGACCCGGTCGGCTTCGGTGTCGGCGCGGCCATCCTGCTCGGCGATCTCTGCCTGATCTGGGCCGACGAGATGCTGCACACGTCCGGCTTCGACGCGGCCGCTTTGGCCCGGTCGTCCAAGTTCTTCGACGCGGTCCGGGTCGAGGTGACGGCCGGCCAGTACCTGGACCTCGTCGCCCAGGCCAGTGGCGAGGCCGACATGGACCGTGCCCTGCGCGTACTGCGGTACAAGGCCGCGACCTACACCGTCGAGCGGCCGCTGCACATCGGAGCCGCGCTCGGTGGAGCCGGCCAGCATCTGATCGACGCGCTCTCGTCGTACGGGCTGCCGCTCGGCGAGGCGTTCCAGCTGCGGGACGACCTGCTCGGAGTGTTCGGCGACCCGACGGTGACCGGGAAGCCGGCCGGCGACGATCTGCGGGAGGGCAAGCGGACAGTGCTGACCGCGTACGCCGTGGATCACGCCTCCGAGGTGCAGCTGGGCGAGTTCGACCGGCTGTTCGGGCGGCCGGATCTCGACGACGACGAGGTCCAGTTGCTGCGCGAGATCCTGCAGGACAGCCGCGCGGTCCAGGCCTGTGAGGACCTGATCACCGACAAGACCGAGGACGCCCTGGCGGCGCTGGATCGGGCCCCCATCGACGACGAGACCGCCCGCAAGGCACTCGCCGACCTGGCGGTCGCAGCAACCTCCCGGCACCTGTGACGAGCTCCTTAGATTTCCCTAGAAATCGTTAGAACTCCCTAGAAACAGGCCCCTATGGCAGAGCCGGTGCAGGTCGAGGCGCCACCACTCCGGCGACCGCAGATCGTCAGGCAGAACTGGCGCGATCTGGTCTTCCTCCATTGGGCCGTGGAGCCGGCGAGTCTGCGACGCTTCTACCCGCCGGGCACTGAGCCGGACACGTACGAGGGCAAGAGCTATGTCGGCCTGGTCCCCTTCCGCATGACAGGGACGGGACTGCCGCATGGACCTGCCGTGCCGTGGCTGGGAACCTTCCTGGAGACCAACATCAGGCTGTATTCCGTCGACGCGACCGGTCGGCGCGGTGTGGTCTTCCTGAGCCTCGACGCGGATCGTGCCGCAGTGGTCGCGACAGCGCGGAGCGTCTTCGGCCTCCCCTACCGCTGGGCCCGGATGCGCCACCAGGTCCACGGCGACACCCACACCTACAGCTCCAGCCTGCGGTGGCCGGGGACGAGCGCCAGCAGCACCATCCGAGTCCAGCTCGGCGACACGCTCACCCCTGGGCCGCTGGAGCACTTCCTGACCGCCCGCTGGGGCCTGCATGTCGCCCGAGCAGGCCGCACGTGGCACCTGCCCAACGAGCACCCCGCCTGGGTACTACGAACCGCCGAGCTCACCGCCTTCGAGGAACACGGTCTGCTCGCGTCCGTAGGTCTCCAGGAGCTCAGCGGCCGCCCACCGGACCACGTCTCCTTCAGCCACGGCGTACCAGCGCGCTTCAGACGACCGACCCTGGCCAGTACTCCTAGACCACCGGCAGGTCGTTGACCAGATCCGGTACGTCGTGAGCCTCGCGGAGCAGGAACCGCAGTTGGCCGGACTCCTTCGCGTCTTCGCCGAAGATCTGCAGCGCCACGTCGACCGTGTCGTGGTCGTGGTCGAGCAGCTCTCGCCACCCCTCCCACAGCACCACCTCGGGCTCGCCTGTCGACCTGTCACTCAGCGAGTCGGCCAGTGCGTCCCAGTTCCGTCCGAACCAGCGCGGTAGGTCGAAGGTGGTCTTGCAGACGTCCAGGAAGCCCGCCTTGTCGGACACCTGCGTCGTGTCCAGCAGGACGAAGCTCCAGCCCGCCGCGGTCACGGTACGGCGTACGTGGTCGGCAGTGAGCTTGTGAGCGTGCCAGCGGTACACCCCAGGCCGCAGCCCGTTCGCCAGCAAGGTGTGCAGATCGGTCATCCGTCGGTCCCCCCGTCCGCCCTGATCCGGCGGAACGACTGGTAGTGATCGTCGGTGTAATAACGCTCACTGTTCTTCCCGGTCACGATCCGGCGGGCGCCTCGGTCCTTCTCCCCCGGCGTCTTCACCGTGTACTCGTGGTAGTACCCGCCGGCTTCCTTCGGCAGGATCTTCTCGAAGTTGCTGTACACGATGCCGTCCCGGCTGTACGGATACGGGCCGCCCTTGTCGATGAGCTTCAGCGTCTGCTGCGCTTCCTTGGGCAGGTCCACGACGGCGACGAAGACCAGCCCGCTGTCCGGGTCCTTCTGCGGCTGCCCGGCCGCCTTGTCCGCGCTGCAGCCGAGTAGTGAGGCAGCCAGCGTGATCACCAGCATGGCGATCACCACTGCGGCGATGATCCGGGCCGTCTTCGGATTGTTGATCACCCGGTACCCCGCAACCGCCTGCTGAACTCCGATGCCGCAGCAGCCGGGTCATCGGCTTCAGCGATCGCCCGTACGACGACCACTCGCTCGGCGCCGGCCTCGACGACCTCGTCCAGCCTGGCGAGGTCGATGCCGCCGATGGCGAACCACGGCTTCACGGACTGCCTACTGGCGGCGTACGAGACCAGCTCCAGTCCGGCGGCGCTTCTGCCGGGCTTGGTGGGAGTCGCCCAGACAGGGCCGACGCAGAAGTAGTCCGAGCCATGTTCAGTAACTGCTGCATTCACTTGGCTGAAGGTATGAGTGGAGCGGCCTATCAACGGCTCCTGTCCAGTGATGGCTCGTGCTGCGTGCACAGGCAGGTCCCGCTGACCTAGGTGCAGCACATCGGCACCTGCTGCGAAGGCGATATCTGCCCGGTCGTTGACCGCCAGCAGCTTGCCGTGCCGCTTGCAGGCGTCTGCGAACACCTCCAGGGCCGCAAGCTCGTCAGCCGCCTCAAGGTCCTTCTGGCGGAGCTGCACGATGTCGACGCCACCAGCGAGGGCGGCGTCCAGGAACTGCTGCAGGTCGCCCTGCTTCTCCCGCGCATCCACGCAGAGGTAGAGGCGGGCATCGGCGAGTCGTTCGCGCAGTACGGCGTCAGCGGTGTGCTCAGTCACAGGCCCAGCCTGCCATGTGGCCCTCCTGCAATGTATTCAGGCGTCGTACCCTTACTGCCATGGCTGAGCGAACTTCGGAAGTCGTCGTCATCGGCGGCGGACTGATCGGCCTGGCGATCGCTTGGCGACTCGCGGCAGACGGTATCCAGGTGACCGTATGTGATCCGACACCCGGCAGCCGCACCTCCGCCGTCGCGGCCGGCATGCTCGCGCCGGTCACCGAGGTCGAGTACGGCGAAGACGAACTATTGGCCCTCAACCTGGCCAGCGTCGCCGCCTGGCCCGATTTCGCCGCGGAGCTGGAATCCCTGACAGGCCAGTCGGCCGGGCTCAATCGCACTGGAACTCTCTCGGTCGCGTACGACGTGGACGACGCCGCCGCGCTCCGTCGCCTCGCGGACTACCAGCGCCGGCTCGGACTCGACGTCGAGGAGCTCTCCGGCCGCGAGGCCCGCAAGCGCGAACCACTGCTCGCAGCAGGCGTCTCCGGCGGTGTCTGGGTGCCCGGCGACCACTCGGTGGACAACCGCCAGGCGGTGTCAGCCCTCCTGCGCGCGACCGAGCTCACCGGCGTACAGCTGGAGCGACAGCAGGTCGCCCGGGTCCTCACAGCCGGTACTACGGCAGTCGGCGTGGAGCTGGAGGACGGCAGCACGATCAGGTCCAGCCAGATCGTGGCGGCAACCGGCCCGTGGTCCGCACAACTGAAGGGGATCCCCGAGGAGCTGCGGCCGCCGGTCAGGCCGGTCAAGGGCGAGGTCCTCCGACTGCGAGTCCCAGAGGCCTACCGCCCGGCCCTGCACCACACCGTCCGAGCCACTACCCGGGGGTTCTCGGTCTACCTGGTCCCCCGGCCCGGCGGCGAGCTGGTGGTGGGCGCGACGACAAGCGAGCTCGGCTACGACACGCGTGTACTCGCAGGGGGCGTGTTCTCCTTGCTGCGCGACGCACGAATGGTCTTGCCGATCACCGACGAGCTGGAGCTGGTCGAGACGGTCGCGGGACTGCGGCCCGCAACACCTGACAACGCGCCGATCCTGGGACCGTCCGGGCTCGACGGACTGCTCTGGGCAACCGGTCACTATCGCAACGGAGTACTGCTGACGCCGGTCACCGCCTCGCTCATAGCCGAGACCGTCCAGACAGGGACGGTCCCTGACCTTGCGGCGCCATTCCTGGTCAGTCGGTTCGCCACAGGTGAGGTCATGCCTAAGGTAGCGAGGTGAGTGAGGCTATGAAGGTGCACGTGAACGGCAGCGCCGAAGAGATCGCAGCAGGGACCACGGTCGCCGACGTCGTCGACCGCTGGGCGCGTAGCCCCATCGGCGTGGCTGTGGCGGTGAACGAGGCAGTTGTGACCCGGGCCGAGTGGACAGGTACGACACTGGCCGAGGGTGACCGGGTGGAGATCCTCACTGCGGTCCAAGGCGGTTGAGGAGGAACCATGAGTGACGACACCCTGACGATCGCCGGGCACGAGCTGACCTCGCGGCTGGTGATGGGTACCGGCGGCGCACCGAGCCTCGAAGTACTGGAGGAGGCTCTGGTCGCGTCTGGGACGGAGCTCACCACAGTGGCGCTCCGGCGGCTCGACCCGAGCCAGCAGGGCTCAGTGCTCGACGTACTGCGTAAGCACGGCATCGCTGTCCTCCCTAACACCGCTGGCTGCTTCACCGCCGGCGAGGCAGTCCTCACCGCCCGGCTGGCCCGAGAGGCGCTGGAGACGAACCTGATCAAGCTTGAGGTGGTCGCGGACGACCACACCCTGCTGCCCGATCCGGTGGAGCTGCTGGACGCGGCCGAGACGCTGGCCGCGGACGGGTTCTCCGTGTTCGCCTACACGAACGACGACCCGATCCTGGCTCGCCGGCTCGAGCAGGCCGGGTGCGTGGCGGTGATGCCGTTGGGTTCGCCGATCGGCTCGGGTCTGGGCATCCGGAACCCGCACAACATCGCCATGATCGTCGAGGCCGCCAACGTCCCCGTAGTACTGGATGCCGGGATCGGCACAGCGAGTGACGCCGCGCTGGCGATGGAACTCGGCTGCGACGCGGTCCTGCTCGCCACCGCGGTCACCCGCGCCGAACGGCCCGCCCTGATGGCCGCCGCGATGCGCGACGCCGTCACCGCGGGACGTAGCGCGCGGCTGGCCGGGCGGATCCCCCGCCGCTGGCATTCGGCCCAGGCGTCCTCGCCGGTCGACGGCCGCCTGTCGTACTGACGCTCAGTCACCGACCGGAGCTGCCGATAGGTGCCCTCGGCACCCTGTTGCCGGGAGCAATCGCCTCGATCGGGACGCTTGGCGGTACACGCTTTCGGTGATCGGAACACTTCGACGCGTCGATCGATTGTGAACCACATCAATGTAGTTCAGGCATAAACTGTAAACATTGAGTAACAGCCGTAACAAGTGACCCATGCGCACCTGTTGTCACATCCGTACCTGCACTTACCGTCAAGGAACGTTGACACGGGGAGACGGATATGCGTCACAAGGTCGTACGAATCTTGACCGGGATCGCGGTCCCGCTGCTGGCTGCTGGAGTGATCACCGCCGGTTCACCCGGCTTCGGGCACTACAAGGTAAAAAGCGGCGACACGCTCAGTCAGATCGCCACCCGGTACGGAACCACCGTCAAGACACTGGTTGCCCTGAACAACCTCCCGGGCAACGGCAACGCGATCTACGCCGGTGCCGTGCTCAGCCTGCCCGGCAAACCGGCCCAGCAGACCCAGCCCAGGCAGGGCAGGCCGACGCAGCCGAAGGCCGGCCAGATCATCTACATCGTCAAGTCCGGCGACACGATCGACAAGATCGCCAAGCGGTACCGCGTGACGCAGGGTTACCTGCTGTCGGTGAACGGCCTGAAGCCGTCCTCGCACATCTACGCCGGCAAGCCGCTGCGCGTCCCGGTACCGGTGCCCAAGGCAAAGGCAAAGCCGGTCGGTAAGAAGAAGAACAACACCTTCGCCGGCCGGACGTACGCCGACCACATCGTCGCCCAGGCGGACAAGAACAGGGCGACCCTGGCCAAGCGCAAGCTGCCGACCCGCGCCCAGATGCGGGCACTGATCGTCTCCACCGCGCACAAGTACGGCGTCGATCCGGAGTTGGCGCTCGCTGTCTCCTGGCAGGAGTCCGGCTGGAAGCAGCGGGTGGTCTCCCCCGCGAACGCCATCGGCGCGATGCAGGTGATCCCCTCGACCGGCCGGTTCGCGTCCAGCATCGTCGGCCGCAACCTGGATCTGCTGAAGCCGCTCGACAACGTCACCGCCGGGGTCGTCCTGCTCGACCGGCTGACCGCCGCGGCCAAGCTCGACATCGCCGTCGCGGGCTACTACCAGGGCCTGGGCGGCGTACGGCGTAACGGGATGTATCCCGATACCAAGCTCTACGTGACGAGCGTGCTGCGGATCAAGGCCCAGCTGGAGAACGGCTGGAACCCCCGATAAGGCGCTCCCGGAGCGTGCTGGTGGACGCACGGTAAGCGCAGTCCGGCGCGGCGGGGAAGCTGCTGCCGGACGCCTTATTTACACTCTCAGAGCAGACAGGCTTCGAGAGGCGGCTCCCCGCACGTGACGGACGACGTACACACCCAGGTCAGTGATCCCCTCGTCGGGCGTCTGCTCGACGGGCGGTACCGGGTGGGTGCGCGGGTCGCCAAGGGTGGCATGGCCACCGTTTACAAGGCGCTTGACATGCGGCTGGACCGGATCGTCGCGCTCAAGATCATGCACCTCGGGCTGGGCGACGACGCCGAGTTCGGCCGCCGGTTCGTAGCCGAGGCCCGGGCCGCCGCGAAGCTGTCCCACCCGAACGTGGTGGCCGTCTTCGACCAGGGGGACGACAACGGCACGCTCTTCCTCGCGATGGAGTACGTGCCGGGCCGGACGCTGCGCGACGTAGTACGGCAGCAGGCTCCGATGCCGCCCGCCAGGGCGCTGGACCTGCTCTCCCCTGTGCTGTCAGCGCTGTCCGCCGCGCATGACGCCGGCATCGTGCACCGCGACATCAAGCCGGAGAATGTGCTGATCGCGGACGACGGCACGGTGAAGGTCGCCGACTTCGGACTGGCCCGTGCTGTCACCACGAGCGGGCAGACCGCGACTCAGGGCCTCCTGATGGGCACTGTGTCGTACCTGGCACCCGAGCTTGTCACTGACGGCAGTGCCGACGCCCGGTCGGACGTGTACTCGGCCGGCATCGTCCTGTACGAGCTGCTCACCGGCATGAAACCCCACAGCGGCGACAGCCCGATCCAGGTCGCGTACGCCCACGTCCACGCGGATGTGCCGCCACCGTCCGAGATCCAGCCCGGCATCCCGCCGTACGTCGATGCGCTGGTGCAGCGAGCGACCGCACGCGACCGCGACATCCGGCCTGCCGACGCCCGGGTGCTGAGCCGCCAGGTGCGCAGGGTCCGCAGTGCGCTGGAGGAAGGGCTGCCGGACGACCCGGAGCTGACCGGCGACCTCACCATCCCGATCCAGCAGATGCGCCAGGACAACGGGTACGACGACGGCTACAGCCGGGACTACCAGGGCGAGCCGCCACGCAACGACACCATCGTCGTACCGTTCGAAGGCCGTCCGTTCGCGAATGTGCCGCCCGAGGAGCGGCCGCGACTCACCAATGCGGGCTCTCGGCCGGCGCCACCTCGGTCGCGCGGCCATGGGCTGATCGCCGTCATCACAGTGCTGGCCTTGGCGCTGGGCGTGGGTACAGCCGCCTGGTTCTACGGCGTCCACCGCTACACCTCGACGCCGTTGCTGCTGAGGATGGCGCCGGCCCGCCGCGGCAACCGAAGCCGGTAAGGCGGGGCTGGGGACCAAGCTGCTCGACCCGGAGTTCTCCGAGGACGTGCCGGCGGGCCAGGTCATGAACACCGACCCGGGGCCGGGTGACCGAATCCGGAAGAAGGGTGACGTCGGTCTCATCGTCTCCAAGGGGCCGGAGCGCTACCAGGTGCCGCAGCTGGCCGGGCTCGACGTCGACGCGGCCACTCGGGCACTCGAATCGGTCCAGCTGGTCGTCGGCAAGCAGACAAATGCCTACAGCGACGCCTTCCCGGCCGGCCGGGTGATCATCTTCAGTCCCAAGTTCGACACGACGCAGAAGCCCGGTACGCCGGTCGACCTGTGGGTCAGCCTGGGCAGGAAGCCGATCCCGGTGCCGAACATGACCGGTAAACCGGTGAAGGACGCCACCAAGGCGCTGCGGAAGGCCGGTTTCACGGTCGAGCGGACCGACCAGTTCGACGCCACCGTGCCCGAGGGCAAGGTGGTCAGCCAGACGCCGAACAACGGCACGCTGTTCGGCAAGGACAAGGTCAAGCTCGTCGTCTCCAAGGGCCCGCCGATGGTCGCGGTGCCGAACGTCCGGAGCAAGAAGCTGGCCGACGCGCAGAGGATCCTCACCGAGGCCGGGTTCAAGGTGAAGGTCGAGCTCGCGCCCTTCCACCTCGGTCTCAACCTGGTCGCCGGCCAGAATCCGGCCGCCGGGAAGATGGCTCAGCCCGGCAGCACCGTGATCGTCACCATCGTCTGAGACGTTTTGGTTGGCATGTCAGGTGTCTGACAAGCTTTGCCCGTGAATCGCTCCCGGATCGCCGTACTGGCACTGCTCGCTGTGGCCGCGGCCTGGGGATCGACGTTCTTCCTGACCAAGGACCTGCTGACCAGGATGGACGTCGCCGACTACCTGGCGTTGCGGTTCGCGATCGCCTCGGTCGCGCTGATCGCGATCCACCCGCCGGCGATCGGGCGGCTCAACCGGCTGGACCGCGGCCGGGGTGTTGCCCTGGGCATCACGTACGGCGTCGCGCAGCTCGTGCAGACCGAGGGCCTGCGCCATACCTCCGCGAGCGTTTCCGGCTTCGTCACCGGCATGTACGTCGTGTTCACGCCGCTGCTCGCCGCGGTCATCCTGCGGCACAAGATCGGCCGCTGGGCCTGGGTCGCGGTGGTGCTGGCGACGGTCGGCCTCGGCGTACTGTCCCTGCGCGATTTCAGCCTGGGCACGGGCGAGCTGCTGACACTGGCCTCGGCCGGGCTCTACGCGCTGCACATCATCGGGCTCGGCGCTTGGTCGACACCGTCGAATGCATTTGGGCTTTCCGCCCTGCAGATGCTGGTGATCACAGTCGTCTGCGGGATCGGCGCGATCCCGGGTGGCTTCACGTTGCCGAGCGGCGGGGGTGATTGGGTCGCCGTGATCTACATGGCTCTGGTGGCCGGGGCCGTGGCGCTGATCGTGCAGACCTGGGCCCAGGCGCATCTCACGCCGACCCGGGCCGCGATCGCGATGACGATGGAGCCGGTGTTCGCCTCACTGTTCGCCGTACTCTTCGGAACTGAGAGTGTGACCGGGCGGATGCTGATCGGCGGCGCCCTGGTGATGTCCGCGATGTACCTGGTCGAGCTGGCACCGCGGCGCAAGATCGAGGCAGAGGTTCAGCACCTAGCGCAGTGAGGGGGCGGCAGTGCGGGACAACAGCGCGCGACGGATCCGGTTCTTCCCCGTAGCGGTGATCGCGGTACTGCTGGCGTTCCTCGCCGCCGGGACGGCTTCCAACCTGCAACGGAATCCGCAACCAGGTCTCGTCTCCGAAGGCATCCCCGGGGTGGGCAGCTCGGCTTCTGTCACCCCTAGTGTGCCGTCGACGACTAGCGCGCGCTTGCCCTCGCAGTACGGCGGAATGGTCCGGCAGGCCCTCGCCGACCTGGATGCCCTGACGCTGCCGACCGGCGCGACCCTGGCCGGATGGGACGGCCCTTGGCGGTTCGTCTGGCCGCGCGACGCGTCGTTCGTCGCAGCGGCGCGCTGCTCGGTCGGCCAGTACGCCAAAGCAGGTGAGGTGCTGTCGTTCCTGAACCGGGTGCGACCGACGTCGGGCCGCTGGGCCGCTCGGTACGGTGTGGATGGCTTGGTGCCCCAGGACGGGCGAGAGGCGCAACTGGACGGATCGGGATGGGTGCTCTGGGCAACTTGGTTCTGCTCGTCCGGGCTCGACCTCTCCACCTACTGGCCGATGCTGCGCGAGTCCGGCGACCAGATCGTCGCCGAACTCGGCCCCGACGGTCTCCCCGCCGCCTCCCCCGACTACTGGGAACGCCCCGAGTCCAAGGTCACCCTCGGCACAGTCGCGCCCCTGCAGGCTGGCTTGCGCGCAGGCCTGGCGATCGCCTCAGTGCTGGGCCACGAAGTCCCTTCCTGGCAAGGCGCCCTGGACCGGTTGTCAGCAGCAACAGATCGTGTCTTCGGCCCGTCATATCCGCGGACCAAGGGCGGTGGGGCCGACGCGATCATCACGGTCCTCGGTCCCCCCTTCGCCCCACCACGAGCCGACGTCGCAGACGCCATCGACCACGCCCACGACCTCCTCACCCAGCCCAACGGCGGCGTAACCCCCGGCGAGGCCTGGCGCGCCGACGGCGTCGCCTGGACCCCACAAACCGCCCTCTTCGCCCTCAGCGCAGCCGCCCGAGGCGACCGCGAAACAGCCGAATCCCTCCTCACCTGGCTGGACACCCACCGCACCCGCACCGGCGCCCTCCCAGAAAAAGTCAACCGAGACCTACAACCCGCCGGCGAGGCCCCCCTAGCCTGGACCTCCGCCCTAACAATCCTCACCACCGCAGCCCTAGACGGCCCCCTCCCCCGCCCCGCCGCTTAATGGTCCACGGCGGAAGTTCGCTGCTTTGGTTGGTTGAAGTGCTCCTCGCCGTCGATGCGTGGGTCTGTGTCCCTAACGACAGGTAATGGGTGGCTGCCGACCCGGGTTCCCCGCTCAACCAGGCGGCATCGGGGGCGCTCGGACGGACCATTACCTGTCGTTCGGGACACGGGAAGGACCGGTTGCCGCTAGTTGCAGACCTCTTATCGGCAGAGGCAAGTTTGTTTCAGACGGGGAAGTCAGCCTGGCTCGGGCCGATCTGGAGTGCAGTCGGACGCCAGCCAGGCAGTGGTTGAACTGTCTAGGGACGATCGGGCCTTACTCAGCGGGGATCGCGGTCAAACCTGTCGTCGGCGGGGTGATTCGAGCGAGGGTCAGGATGCACTGCCTGGCTGGCGGTACGACGGGCTCGAATAGGTGCGGGTTCGGAGTGGATGATCCGTGACCGCGACGCCAGCACCTGCGACGCCCAGCGCTCCAGCTCAACGGCAACTCGGCATTCGGCGACCCACCCTGGACTTATGCAGCGACCTTCAGAAGCAAGTGGCGCTAGCAGATCTCCATGGTGTCGTGGGTTGGTGCGGCGGGGCGCGTCGTGGTGGTGGCTGTCGAGTAGAAGAAGGCCGTTGAGGCGATGTCGTCCTGG
The DNA here is from genome assembly GCF_014217565.1 of Kribbella qitaiheensis. Taxonomy (NCBI): domain Bacteria; kingdom Bacillati; phylum Actinomycetota; class Actinomycetes; order Propionibacteriales; family Kribbellaceae; genus Kribbella; species Kribbella qitaiheensis. Next base: position 7,347,343 of record NZ_CP043661.1, on the reverse strand, counting down.
AGGGGGAGGTAGCGGCCGCCTGAGCGCCAGCCGAGGGCTTGGACGTCTACCCGCAACTTGGAGCGGAAGCGGATCGGGTCTGGTAGGTGGAAGCGGTACATGCCGAACCGCTGCTGGCTCTGGTATTGGCCGTCCGGGCGGATCACCTGCGGCATCCCCAAGTACGGCGTACTGAACTCGGCGTAGCCGCCGCGGGTCTCGCCGAGGTCGAAGTTCCAGGCGCCGCCGAAGTAGTCCTCGGTCCCGGTGCCGCAGATCGTCGGGAACTCCTCGTCGTCGAGGTAGAACTTCACCTCGCCCTCGCCCCACCAACCGCTGCTGTTCACGCCCCACGCGAGGTAGGTCCCAACGTAGTGCCCCGGGCCGTCCACGCCGTCGAGCAGCGTGTGCACGGTCTCGGCCTGTAGCGGGTTGCTGCGCCGCCACTGCGCATGCAGGTACGCCGCTCCGTCGGCCACCGCGCCGAGCCAGTAGTCCACCTGGAAGTACACGATCACGGCCTCGTCGTGGGTGTTCTCGATCGTCAGCTGGGCCTGCGAGCGGAACGGCATCTCCCAGTAGCTGTTGAAGCCGCCGTTCGGGTTTACCGAGACCGGCAGCGAGTTCACCTGCGCGAACCGACCCCAGCCCGAGCAGAAAAAGTCTCCGACCGGCGCCTCGATCGCGGGCGCTTCGTCGCCGTCCCAGTGGGCGCGCAGTACGAGTCGGCGCCAGTTGTCGCTGTGGGTGGTCAGCCAGATGTGAGTGATCGCACCGGAGCCGGTGATGTCGGCGAGCGTGACGGTCTCCCCCGCCGCGATCTCGATCGACGGCGACACCTTCCAGCCGACGCCGAGGTCACGGGCCGCGTGCGCCCCTGTCCCCTCCGTACGCCGACCGCCCTGGCCGCGCTCGCCGGTCGGGTTCTCCGCGCTGATGGAGCGGGTCTCGACATCGACGACCGCGCTGATTCCGGACAGGTTCGGAAGAGTCATACTGCGACCCTAGGCTCCGGGACGGCTTGGCCGAAGGATTGGAAATCGATTTCTCACACTCTGAACATTTGCTGCACAGCAGATCGGACCTCCCGCCCGTCTTTAGTAGGACAGACCGGCGCCGGCCCGGTCCGCACGAGGAGGCAGCGTGACGTTCGAAGAATGGACCCGGCAGGGCGTGCCGAAGCTGCTCCGGTTCGCCACCGTTCTGTGCGGCGACGGTCACCTCGCCGAGGACATGGTCCAGGAGGCGGTGATCAAGGCCCAGCGGAACTGGGACCGGATCCAGCAAGCCGACCGGCCGGACTCCTACCTGCGCAAGATGGTGGTCAACGAGTATCTGTCCTGGCGCCGCAAGTGGTCGCGATTCGTCCCGCGTCCACAGGTCGATCCGTACTCCGCGGCACCCGATCATGCGGTCCAGTACGCCGATCGCGACCAGCTCATCGCCGAACTGGCCAAGCTACCGAGGCGGCAACGCGCAGTACTGGTGTTGCGCTTCTACGGCGGTCTGTCGGATCCGGAGATCGCCGAGACCCTCGGCTGCTCGGCGGGCACGGTCCGCGGCTACGCATCCCGCGCGCTGGCGACCCTCCGGATCGAGTTCGCCCCATCCCCCACACTTCCCACCTCCCGCCGTACCGGAGTGAATCATGCGCACTGAAGAAGACCTCCGCAATGCCTTCGACCACTTGGCCGACTCGGCACCGGACCCGTCGAACATCCTGGCCGCCCAAGAGCCCAAGCCGGTACGCCGGAGCCGCACGCCGCTGGTCCTCGGCGCTGTCCTGGCCACCACTGCCGCTGTCGTGGCGGTGCCTGTCATCGTCAACCACAACAAGCAGCAGACAGTTCAGCCTGCGACCCAACCACCGACGCGGCCCGCCAATGACAGTTGGCGGGATCGGCTGAATTTTCCCCAGCCGGCCAACCTGCCGTACTTCGACAGCAGCGCTTTCGGACGCCACAGCCAAGGCGTGATCCTGACCAGCGAGACTTCGACCTGTGTGGTGAACGCCTATGCGAAGGGTGCGTTCGACGCCGGCAGCATCCCGCCCGGTAGCCAGCGGATCAAGATCAACGGCACTCTCGGATACGTCGCCGTACTGGCTGATCCGTTCAGTCCCCAAGCCCCCAAGGTGAAGTGGGCCGTCTGGGAACCGGCTCCGAACACCTGGATGACCACATATTGCCAGCGGAGCCACAAGGTCGACCCCGCTGGCGCAGTCGCTCTGGCGAAGGTGGCCGATCTCTCCGAACAGCGGCTGCCCGCGCCATACCGGATCGGGTACGTACCGGCTGGGCTCAACGTCACATCGTTGTCGGTGATTCCGCACAGCAGCGCGACCAGCGAGGCCGAGCAGGACTTCATCGCCTATCTGGGCACCGACCAGGACGAGGCGGAGAATCCGTCGACCGGGCAGCTGCCGCATGCGCAGATCACCTACCTGACTGCGGATTCCGCGACCGCGACCCACCTGCCGAAGAACGCGGAACAACTCACCATCAACGGACGGACTGCCTACCTCGGCACGGACGAAGGACCCAATGTCCTCGCCATCAAAGGCGAAGGATTCCAGGTCCGCATCGAGCTGGGCGGCACGGTCCCGAACGAGCGCGGCGAGCTGATCAAGATCGCCAAGGGTATGGATCTCACGGCCAACCCGCACGACCTGCGCGCCTGGTTCGACGCAGCCGTCGCCATTCCCTAGCCCGACCGATCCGCCCCTGGCTTCTTCAGCAGGGGCGGATTCTTGCGTCGAGGCCGGTGTAGGACAGGCAGGCTCGGGGGCGGCCCCTGGTCGGGCTTGGCGCGGAGGATGAGGGGGAAGGCGTCGGCGCCGCGGACATCCGGCGACTTCGCCGTCTTGAGGCTACCGACTGCGCCGCCGCGCGCCTGCGCCGCAGTACGGACGTCCTCGACCGTGACCGTACTGCGGGCCGCCTTGGTCGCGGCGGCATTGGCATCGTCGGCGACCTTGAGCGCGAAGGCGATCTCGGGCGGCTTCGACCACGTAGTCGCGGTGGTCGGGAAGACCAGGCCGAACATCAAGGCACCGACCAGCCCGATGATGCGGCGGGTTCGCCGCGCGCCCGAACCCGCGATCACCGCGGCACAGCCGAACGCGAGCAACAGCGTGATCCCCCGCATCACCCACTGCCGGTCCAGCCGGCCGTCCACTGCGAACGCGGCGACCACTGCGATCACCAGGCAGCCAAAGGCAGTCGCGGCGCCGAGGACACGGGGAGAGACGGATTTCATGGCGCTGACGATAGGGGTGGCAGAGTTCTGCCGACACGTGGAGGTGGGTATGGCGGATCTCGAGATCGGTCCAGCGAGCGCGGCGGAGTTGGCGAAGTTCAGCGAGTGGGCGGCCGAGGAGCAGTGGAATCCGGGCCATTCGACCTGCTCGCCTTCACCGCGTCCGACCCGGCGGGCTTCCTGGTGGGCCGGCTTGAAGGGCAGGCGATCGCGTCGATCTCGGCGATTCGTTACGGGTCGGAGTACGGGTTCATCGGCTTCTACATCGTTCGTCCGGAGTTCTGCGGTAAGGGATTCGGCATCCAGCTCTGGCGGGCGGGGATGGATCGGCTGGCAGGGCGCAACGTCGCGCTGGACGGCGTCGTCGACCAGCAGGACAGCTACCACAAGTCGGGGTTCCGGCACGCCTACAACCACGTCCGCTACGAGGGCGTTCCGGCCGTCGACCCCGTCCGCGTTCGACCTACAGGTGTTCGCGGGATTGATCTGGTCGATGGTCGGTCAGTGCCGTTCGACCAACTGGCGGCGTACGACCGCCGGTTCTTCCCGGCCGACCGCAGTTCCTTCCTCGCTCTCTGGGTGAGCCTGCCCGGGCGACGGTCGCTCGCCGCTGTGCGCGACGGCCGGCTGGAAGGTTTCGCCGTACTGCGGGAAGCTCGCTCGGGCTCGCGTATCGGGCCGATCTTCGCGGCGTCGGACGAGATCGGGCACGCGCTCGTGGCGGGGCTGAGCACTCCTGGCGCGACCGTCGCCATCGACGTTCCGGATGCCAACCACTCGGCCGTGAAGCTGGTCGAACGGCTCGGTCTCGAGCCGACGTTCGAGTGCGCCCGGATGTACACAGGCCCGGACCCGGAGGTCGAGCTGAGCGGCATCTTCGGTAACACCAGCCTCGAACTCGGCTAGCTTCGGACATTTCTGCCCGAGATCTGCAGTAATCAACACTTATTCATACCTTGAGGCCGACTTGGTGTACCCGCCCGTTCACCGACCATGAGGTTTGCATGCCCGGACCAGCCACCTTCCGCTACCAGATCCTCCACACCACTGCCCGGCTGGTCCACACCGCCCGCGACTGGCACCTCAAACTCGACACCGACTGGCCCTGGACCACCGAACTCACCGCCGCGTTCGGCCGATTCCGCGCAGCCCCCGGCCGCTCACCTGACCAACACCGAACAGAGGCAGGCTGGCGCCGTGGACTGGCTCAGGCTCTGCGTGAGATGACCATGATGTATTCGCAGGGCGTGTTCGCGCGGTTGGCGAACTCGATCACTGCGTCGGCTCGGAAGAAGAGCGAGTCGCCGGTGCCCAGGCGCTCGCTGACCCCGTCGACTGCCACGGTCAGGGTGCCTTTGATGACCACGAGCTGTTTCTCGGTGCCGGGAGGGTAGCCGGGCAGGGGCCCGGTCGAGACATGCGCCGGGAGGTAGTGGCAGACCATCTCGGTGCGTCCTGCGCCGGGGGCGGCTGACACGATGTGGCGTTCGAAGCCGGTCTCCGGGTCGCGGAAGATCGGACGATCACTCCTGCGCATCACGACAGCGACGCCGGAGGCTGCGGGCGCGCCGACCAGGTCTGACAGCGATGTGTCGAGTGCGTGAGCGATCTTGGTGGCTACGCCGATCGTGGGACTTTTCTCTCCGCGCTCCACCTTGGACAGCATCGCGCGGCTGACCGCGGATCGTTTCGACAGCTGCTCCAGCGTCAGGCCGGCTTCCTCGCGGCGTTGCCGCGCGCGGCTGCCGAAACCGCTGGCCACGTCCTCGCCCTGATTCGGTTCGCTGCCGTCGACGAACTTCTCAGCCACACCTGCTCCTGACCAGTCGGACCAACCTTGCCTGGGTCAGTTTAGGTCCGCCTTGATGTTTCTTCTATGTTAGATTGCGTGTCTTCTATTAGAGATCTCGGCGGCGACCGCGAGCAGGCGAAAGCGCAGGCAAGCTGCTGAGGGGCACCTCAAGCGACGCCGGGCGACCACGACCAGGCAGTGGAGGCTTCCATGCGTTTCATCTCGGGCGGTCAGCATCATGCCCTCTTCGAATTCGGCGACCTGCAGGTTCTTTCCCTGCGAGACGGCTACATCGACATGCCACCGACGCGGCTGCGCGACGAGAGCGGGAGCCCGCTCGACGCGCTCCCGGACAGCGTCCCGCTTGCCGAGGGCAACTTGCGTCTGTCGGTCAACGCCTTCTACATCAGCGACGGCACGCGGTCGGTGCTCATCGACACCGGCGCATCCAACGCCTTGCACTCCACGATGGGATCGCTCTACGAGGCCCTGGCCGAGGCCGGCATCGAGCGCGACGACATCACCGACGTCGCCATCACCCACAATCACGGGGACCACGTCAACGGACTAATCGCACCGGACGGTTCAGAGGCGTTCCCCCGACTTCAGCGTGTGTGGATCGGAGCCGACGACATGTCGGTGTTCACCGGCCGGCTGGAGCCGGTCCGTGACCGCGTCATGCCGATCGACGGCAAGGTCGGCATCAACGACTGGGTCACAGCTGTCCCGACTGCGGGCCACACGCCCGGTCACACCGTCTACGACGTCCAGAGCAGCACCGGACATCTCCTCGTATGGGGCGACACTGTGCACGTCCCGTCCCTGCAGTTCGACCAGCCGCACGTGTCGTGGGAACTCGACGGCGACCAATCTCAGGCGCGTGAGGCGCGAGCCACCCTGTTGGAACAGCTCACCGAGCCGGACCACTTCGTGGCCGGCGCGCATCTGGACTCGCCCGGTGTCGCCCGCGTGACGCGTGCCGGCGGCAGCTACGCGCTGGAGTACCTCGCCCAGTCCATCTCATGACGACCGAAGGACCCACCATGCGTATGGCTACGTCGACAGCTGCAGCGCGTCGGGGACGGCGGCGAAAGCTTCGTGCAGTCGTTCGAGGAGATTGGTGCGGCCACCGGTTCCGTTGGTGGTGACCCAGCCGCGGCCGGCGATGGCCCAGGCGGTGGTGGCCAGCTCGGCGAGGATCCGCGGGCGCAGGTCGCCTTCGGGTAGGGCGAGTTTGTCGGTGAGCTGCTTGGCGACCTGTGTCTTCACCCCGGACCTGATGTAGTCGACGTGGCCGAGCAGGCTGGGCGCGGTGAGTATCAGCCGTCGGGTGGCGATGTAGCGCTGGGCCCAGTCCTGCGGTAGCGCGGTGACGGTGTCGGTGAGGATGTCGCGTAGCGCGGTCAGGACCGGCCCGGTGAGTTCGCGGTCTGCCAGGGCGTCGAGGTAGCCCGTCCAGAGCTCGTTTTCGGCCTCGATGGCCACGGCCTCCTTGGTGGGGAAGGCTCGGAAGAAGGTACTGCGGGAGACCTCGGCCGCGTCGACCAGTTCCTCCACGGTGGTGGTGGCGAAGCCCTTCTCGGTGAACAGCCGCAGGGCGGCGTCGGCGAGGACACGGCGGGTGCGGATCCGTTTGCGTTCGCGCAGCGGCAGGGCGCGGTCGTCGATAGGCATACCAGAATCCTAGCGCGAGACGAACCTCAGTCACGAAAGACACTAAGTATCAATTAGGACTTGCGCACGAATGGAACTTAGTGTCATGATTCGGGTGTCAAACACACCCCCCTGATCGAGGAGATCGACATGACCACGACCACCGGCCCGGCCACCCTGACCCCGTCGATCATCGGCCAGGCCGAAAAGCATCACACCGCGGTCCTGACCCGCGCACTAGCCGGCACCACGCTCGATGAGAAGCAGTGGATCACCTTGAACCAGACGCTGGCCGCGGGTGAGCCGGTCGAGCGGAGCGCACAGATCGCTCGCATCGCGGGAATGACCCAGTGGAATCCCGCGGACGTCGACACCGCCCTGGCCGCCCTGCTCGACAGCGGCCTGCTGCGAGCCGAGTCCGGCAGCCAGGTCGAGGTCACCGAAGCGGGCAAGACCCTGGCCGGCAAGGTGCGTACCGAGTCCGGCGTGATCGTGGCGGCAGCCTACGGCGCGGTCGCACCCGCGGATCTGGCCACTGCGGCGCGCGTGCTGGCCACCATCACCGCCCGCATGGCGGAGGAATTGGCCCGCGCCTGAACCGGAATCACGACCATCGATCTGCTGGTGACCATCGACGGAGACCAGGCCGCACCGGAGAAGCGGCCTTCGAGTGGGCTGCACCGCAGGTTACGAAGGCAACAGTATCGGGGAAGATATGCACCGAATGCTCCGGGCCGCCGTAACCTGCGCCGTCGCCCTCGCCCGTCGCTGGGCCGCCGGCCCAGGACCGGCCCAGTGGTCAATGAGCGCGTGGTCTGCTACATCGATTGGGAGGGTTGGGCCCAGCGGGTGCCGGTCCCGGTGCGGCGGGCGGCAGTGTTGCCCGGCAATGTCACCTTCGCACAGGCCGCGACGTTACCGATCGCCGGCGTGACCGCGCTGCGCGCGATCCGTGTGGGTGGTGCCCTGCTCGGCCGGAAGGTCCTGGTGACCGGAGCGACCGGCGGCGTGGGGCCAGTTCGCCGTGCAACTAGCTGTCGCGTCGGGTGCTCGGGTCACCGCGCAGGTCAGTGGCAGCGGCCGTATCGAGGAGGCGTATGAGCTGGGTGCACACCGCGTGATCACGTCCTTGGAGGAGGAGTCGGTGGGACCGTTCCACCTCGTCCTCGACGGCATCGGCGGACCTCTACTCGCGCAGGCGATCCGACGCATGGCTCCAGGCGGCCACCTCGCATGGTACGGAAACGTCGGGGGTGTAGCAGAATTGAAGCTCTCGGACTTCTTCGGCCACGCTCAGGCCTGGAACGCACTGTACGAGGTAAGGCCGTGCTGACCGTCGGCAATGACTAGAGGTCCAGCAACCTTGACCCCTCGTCGCACGCCTTCGAGGCCCTGTCCCATCTGAACTTTCTTCCGGCAATGGAAACACCTACTTACTGCGCCGCTAAATAACGGGCATCGTCGACTCCACCTCGCCAGCAACCATCAGCAGAAGTGATTGGAAAAATCCCAACCATGCGTGTAACCACATCAAGTATCCGTATCGAAGCGTCCCGAGAAATTGTGTGGGCAGTACTCACCGACCACGCATACGTCAAGCAATGGCAATACGGCAGTGTCCTGAGCACCGACTGGTCCGTAGATTCCCCGATTCGTTTCGCCAACGACTGGGAAGGCAACACGTTCGAGCAATGGGGAACTGTGCTCCTCGTCGATGCTCCCGCACAACTGCGGTACTCCATGTTCGCCCCCCGCCCCGACCTCGAAGACAAGCCGGAAAACTACTTCACGATGGGCTATACCCTCGAGGACGCCGCTGGTAAAACAAACTTGACAATCACACTGGAAGATCCCCGCGAAATCACGGGTGAAGATACAGGCGACAACGATGAAGAAAACCCCGTGCTCGCGACGCTGAAGAACCTCGCCGAATCCGTCGCAGCAAATGCTCCAGGACGGCACTAGGCGTTGGTCGTGCTGGCGCGGTGGGCTCTAACGGAGCCGACCGAAGCGCAGGCCGCCACGTGGCACCGCTGAATAGATGCCGTCATGGCGGATCCTGTTCGAAGACACTAACCGCGCTAGCAGGCGGCCGATCACCGCAGCGCGCTGCACAGCGGTCTCGCACAGCTCATTTGACGCCGTCAGCACACCGCGTTCAGAAGCCCTCGGCTTCATCTCGGGCAGCTGGGTCGAGTTGGACGCGCACCAGACCGGGCGCCTCGGTATCACCGTGGCCGGCGCCCCTCGGCATCACCTTCACCAAAGCCCGTCGAGGAACAGCGCGGCGGCCTCGAAGGCCGCCGCCGCCGGCCAACTCGTGCCCGTCCATGCACCTTCCCGCTGGAAACGCGCGGCCGAGGCGCACGAGCCACTCCAGGGGCGCGGCAACGTCGGCCCCCTCCTCATCACCCGTGCCGACACGGTCCTCTTCGCGTCGAGCTCATCAGATCTGGCGCGGGCTCGCTGACCAGCATGGCCGAGTACGTCGGGAAGAAGTTCGGCCAGTTCAGGGTCTAGCGGACATACTCTGGCAGTGGTCGGGCGTTCCTGGCCTGCATGCGGCGCTCAAGCGCGCTGAGGGCCTTCATCAGCGGCGAGCGGGCGACGACGTCGCGGACGCATCGGCCACCTTCGGTCTTAGGCACCATCAGGCGGACATTGGGGCCGATCTGCTGCTTCTTGTCGACCAGCGGACGGTGCGCGATGTCGTAGCGTGCGAAGGCGATGCGGTGGTCACCGCTTGCGGCGGCGAGTTCTCCAGCGAGGCGGTAGGCGCCGACCAGGGCCAGTTCCGCGCCCGCGCCGGAGGCGGGGGATGCGCACCAGGCGGCGTCGCCTACGAGCGCGATGCGGCCGTTGGACCAGGAGTCCATCTGCACCTGGCCGAGGGCGTCGAAGTAGAAGTCGGGGTCGGCGAGGGCGGCATGCAGCAACTTTTTGGTCTGCCAGGAGGTGTCGTCCCCGAACACGTCGCTGATCAGCTGCTTGTGCGCGGCGACGTTCCGGCGGTCGTATTCCAGTGGCGCGGAGCGGAACATGAAGTACGCCTTGGCCTGCGAGTGGGCGCCGGACCGGTAGATCCCGGTCATCTTGCCCGGCGTGTTGAACATGGTCACCCAGCGGTCCTCGCCGAGCGAGGCGTCGGTGTTGGCGAAGGCGAAGTAGTGATCCTTGAACTGGATGAACTGCTCTTCGGGGCCGAAGGCGAGCCGGCGGACGTTGGAGTGCATGCCGTCGGCGCCGACGACCAGCTCGAAGCGGCGGACGGGCGCATGGTCGAAGGTGACCGTCACGCCGTCGTCGTCCTGTTCCAGGCCCACGATGGAGTCGCCGAACAGGATCTCCACGTCGGTCGCCTCGTGCAGCAGCGCAACCAGGTCGCCGCGCATCACCTCGACGGAGGCCGGGTCCTGGATGTCGATCCGGGCGACCGCGCGGTCGGCGGCGTCGACGAACTTCATGCCCTGGACGTCGGCGGCGAGCTCGCGGATCCGGGGCATGATTCCCATCCGCTCTACCACCTCGACGGCGTTGTCACGCACGTCCACGCCGTTGCCGCCGCCGCGAAGCATGGGGGCACGCTCGACCACGGTGGGCTTGAAACCGTGCCGGGCCAGCCAGTGGGCCAGGGTCAGACCGGCGATGCTCGCGCCGGAGATCAGGATCCGCTCGTTCATGGGGTGTCCTTCACGGTAGGATAACTGGAATGCAGATTCCAGTTGATTATGTGGAAGGAGCGTTCCAGTTGTCAATACCCACCGAACCCCCGCGCCGGGCCGACGCCGTCCGCAACCGCCGGCTCGCCCTCGACGCGGCCATGCAGCTCTTGGCCGAGCCGGGTGTCTCTCTCACCGTTGAGACCATCGCCAAGAAGGCGGGATTGGGCGCGGCGACCGTCGTACGTGCCTTCGGCGGCAAAGACGCACTCCTGGACGCCGCCGTTTCTGGGCTCCTCCAGCCGGTGGTGCAGCGCGCCCACGACCTGCTCGGCGAGACCACACCTACCGAGGCCCTGCGGATCTTCCTCCGCGAACTGATCGCCTTTCAGACCTCGCACCACGCCATCAACGACCAACTGGGCGGCCTGGACCTGCCTGCCACCACGGCCCTGCGCGTCGATCTCGTCAGCGTCGTCGAGAAGATGGTCGACGGGGCTCGTCGCGACGGCACGGTCCGCACCGACATCACCACCGGGATCATCACCACCTTGATCGGGCAGACCGCCCTGGCGGTCGCTCGTTCTCAACCGCCGTCCCAGGCACTTGTCGACGCCTACCTCACTGTCGTGCTCGACGGCCTCCATCCCACCCCAGCCAGCCTCACCTCCACCGTTCAGGACCGCCCGACAGCGCCGTGACCGTGAGTCGACAGCGGCACTGATGTGGTCGAAGACTCATCGACTGAGGTCGACCGTGGCGGCGGCGCTATTCGTGGTCGCCTTGGCAACCGCCGACCGCTCCTCGAGCCGCACACTCCGGCGTACCCTCCAACCGCCCACCCAGCGTCACCCCAGGATGCGGAACCGCTCGTCCTGTGTTTCTGCTTGGCGTGGATCTGGTGGCCCCGGCCCTGATGGGACCGGCTGACGAGGGGTGTCCGCGAACGATGGTTCGCGTTACACCGAGACCTCGACGCACTTGGCCTGACCACCGCAACGGCGGCCGACACCATAGAGGGCATCGCCGCCCGCGTCGAGGTCGCCTCTTCCTCAAAGCCGCCGAGAACGCCTTCCCCGCTGGGTCCGTACCCAGACCTACATCCGAAACACCGAGGCCTTCGCCGGCTCCGCCGTCGCTCTCGCCGCCGTCTCCCTGCCCTGATCACCAGTTCGTGGGACCTGCGCCGATTGCACGGAGCGTAGTGCACGCTGTTATCCAGATCTGTGCTCGGCTACCGCGGTGAGTTCGAAGGTTTCGTTGCCGCGGCCAGAGTCTTCCTAGACGACTAGACCCGGTCGGGATTGCCTAGAGGCTGCAAGGCTGTCATGCGGGCGTTGACGATCGCTTGGGCGATCTGCCGCGCTTCGATGGGGTGCCGGCGCAGGGTGCCTTCGATCGCCGCCTGGTAGCCGATGAACCACAATCCCGGTTGGCTCGCATCGCAATGGGGGCGTCCATCGGCGTCAAGGACGTCGAGGTGTCCGACCAACTGTGTGAGGCCGGGATCGTAGCCGGTGGCGGTCAGCACGACGTCGGGTCGCAGTCGGGTGCCGTCTTTCAACGCGACATCGTGACCGTCCAGATGGTCGATGGCGCTGACGACGCGCAGTCGGCCGGCGACGAGAGCCGCAACGAAGCCTTGGTCGATCGCGACTGTGACGCCGGTGGTGCGCATGCGTTCGAACGGGCCTTGTCGCGGGCTGGGCAGTCCGTAGGCACCCAGATCTCCGAAGATCCGCTGCGCCGCCGTGCGGACGAGGCGGTCCCGGATCCGTTCAGGCAGGATTCCCAGGGCGAGGGTGAGGGGGTGTAAGGGCACGCCGTACAGCTGCCGGGGCAGGATGGTCGGCGGGGTGCGGACCGACACCCAGAGATCCTTTACGCCCGCGTTGACGAGGTGGCCGGCGATCTCGACGCCGGAGTTGCCGGCGCCGACCAGGAGGACTCGCTGGCCGGCGAGGTCGGCGGCGCGACGCAGGGTGGAGACGTGCTGGATCGGCGGGAGAAAGCCTGCTTGTCCGGGCCAGTGAGGCATTTTGGGGACGCGGTCGTGGCCGGTGGCAACAATTACGTGCTGGCTGCGGTAGTCCCCGTTGTTCGTAAGGACCCGCCAGCCGCCGGCCACGGAGTCGACCCGGTGGACCTGGACGCCGGAGTGCACCTGGAGCTGCATGTGCCGGGTGAAGCGTTCGAGGTAGTCGATGTAGTCGTCCTTGCTGACCCACCGGCCGGCCCGTCGAGGGATAGCTAGGCCGGGCAGGTCGGAGAGCCAGCGGATGGTGTTCAGGCGCAGATCTTCGTGGCGGTTTCGCCAGGAGGTGCCGACCGCATCACCCTGTTCGAGGATGACCGGATTGATCTTGCGCTGCCGTAGGGCGGCGGCTGCCGCCAGACCTGCCGGGCCCGCTCCGATGATGGTGACGCCGGGGGTCATGACGCCCCTCGGAAGTGCGTCGCTGTTCATCGGTGGGCCGCTTCAGCGGGCTGCGGCAGCGGTGTCGCCGTCGCCTTCGGTCGCAACAGGGCCAGGGTGAGCAGGCAGCCAAGGAGCGCGAAGGCCGCTGCGGCAGCGAAGCCGACTTGCAGTCCGGCCAAGTAACCGGCCGTGCCGGTCACGGTGGAGGCCAGAACCAGGATGGCGGTCACGCCGAGCCCGGATCCGATGCGTTGGGCGGTATTCACGACGCCGACGGTCACTCCGGCATCGGCCTGGTCCACTGCGGTGACGGCGGGAACGGTGACTCCGACGAACGAGGCGGGCAGACCGACACCGAGGATCAGCGCGGCGGGCAGTACGTCGCTCAGGTAATTCACGGTGGCGGGCAGTGTGGCGAACCAGGCCAACGCGATCGCCTGCAACGCGAGGCCGACCCACAGCAACGTGTGAGTGCCGAAGCGCTTGGTAGCGGCGGGAATGACGGTGCGGGAACTGATCAGCCCGGCCGCGGCGACCGGCAGGACGGCCAGGCCCGACTGCGTAGGACCGTAGTGCTGGGTGTTTTGCAGGTAGAGGGCCAGCAGCGCGAAGGCAGGCACGTGGGCCGCGCCCACCAGCGCGTTGACGACAGCGGAGCCGGCGACCTCGCGGATGCGGAACAGTCGCAGGGGCATCAGCGGCGCCGCGCTGCGGGTCTCGACTACGACGAAGCCGGCAAGCAGCACCAGCGCGAGCACCAGCGCGATCGTGGCCGAGGTCCGCATCGCCGGCTCGGCGATCGCGCCGACGGCGTACCCGAGCAGCAGCAAGCCGCTCGTACCCAGGACGGCGCCGGGTAAGTCCAGCCGCCTGACGGATCGCACACCCTGCGGGGTGTCGGCGGGCAGCAGCTTCCCGACCAGCAACAACGCGAGCACGCCTACCGGCAGATTGATCAGGAAGATTGATCGCCAGCCGAGCCCTTCGGTGAGCAGCCCTCCGGCCGACGTGCCGATGGCGGCGCCGGCCCGCGCCCATCCCAGCCCACACTCCGAACGCCCGCCGGCGGGCGGCCGGCTCGGTGAACGTCCGTGTCAGCAGCGCCAGTTGCGCGGGCACCGTCACGGCAGCGGCGATGCCCTGCACCGCGCGCGCCGCCACGAGCAACCAGTGCGAGCTCGCCAATCCGGCCAGCGCCGAGGCGAAGGTGAACAGAGCCAGCCCGAAGGCGAAGACCCGCCGGGCGCCGAGCAGGTCCGCCGCGCGGCCTCCGACCAGCATGCAGCCGCCGAAAGCCAGCAGGTACGCGTTGGTGACCCAGGCCAGACCGGCCTCGCCAAGACGCAGCTCGGCGCCGATGCTCGGCAGAGCGACGTTCACGACCGTGGTGTCCAGGAAGATCACCAGCTCGACCGCAGTGATCAGGAAAAGTGCGGCCGTGCCACGGGTAACGGTGCGGATATTCATCTGCCCCTTCCTCTCGCTAGAGTGTCACTACAGTCACCATTGCACTAGAGTGGCCCTACAGTCAACCGCGAAGGAGGTCACTGATGACACCGCCCATGCCAGGGGCGCGCGCCGCCAAGGCGGCCCAGACCCGAGCCCGCATGCTCGCCGCCGCTCGCGAGCTGTTCATCGAACGTGGCTATATCGCCACGAGCATGCAGGCCATCGCGACCCAGGCCGGCGTAGCCGTGCAGACGCTGTACTTCACCTTCGAGACAAAGCGAGCGATCCTCAAGGAGCTGCTGGACCTCGATGTCGCAGGCGACGACGCCCCGGTCGGGACCCTCGACCGCCCCGGGATCGCCGAGGCCCTCGCCGCACCACCCCCTGAACTGCTGCGTCGGCTGGGCATCATCACCGCCGACATTCATGCCCGGGTGGAACCACTGCTGGAGGTCGTCCGCTCAGCTGCCGCAACCGACCCGGAGATCGCCGACCTGTGGCGCACCAACATCTCCCAACGACACACCGTGCTGGCCGTGTTCACCGGCGCGCTGGCCGCCAAGCATGCGCTGCACCCCGGCCTGAACGCCGTACGCGCCGCCGACATGGCCCTGGCCGTCCTGGCGCCGGAGACCTACCACCTGCTTACTCACCAGCAGGGCTGGACTGGCCAGGCCTGGGCTGAGTGGGCGGGCGAGACCCTGATAGGCATGCTCCTAGCACAACGCGAATGACTAGTTGAACACTCTAGTCAATAATGGCCCTCAACGCGGCTCGATAGTCAGCCTGCGGGCTCCGGATCAGGCCCCGTTCCAACTTACCGATGTAGTTGGCACATGACTGCCGGCGAGCTACGGCTGCCGTACTAGCCCCCCGCGCGTCCCGACGGACAGGTAATAGTCCTCAAGGCGGGGGGAAATCAAGCTGAGCTGAGCCTGAGGACGAGAGCTGAGACCGGCCATTACCTGTCGGTCGGGACGTGCTCCCGCCGTACGTGCTGAATTTAGAAAGGCAGTTTGGGTTGGGGTGGGGCGTGGGTTGGGTCTACGCCGTCGAAGAGGCTGCTGACGGATTCACCGTCGTGGATGCGCTGGATGGCGGCGGCGAAGAGGCCGGAGACCGAGCTGACCTGGAGTTCGGGGAAGCCGTCGGGGCGGGGCACGGTGTCGGTGCTGATGACCTCGGTGATCGACGGGTGTGAGCGGAGCCGCTCAACCGCCTTGCCGGCGAACAGGCCGTGAGTCGTGGCGACCGCGGCTTCGGTGCAGCCGATGTCCTTCAGGCGATCGAGGAGCTCGATGATCGAACCGCCGGTCGCGATCTCGTCGTCGAGGATGATCGCCCGCTTGCCGGCGACGTCGCCGACGATCGCGTCGATCACCACCCGGTCGTCCGACAGCCTCTGCTTGCTACCAGCGGCGACCGGCAGGCCGAGCAGCCGCGCGAACTGGGTCGCGGTCTTCGCGTTGCCCAGGTCCGGGCTGACCACGACCGTGTTGGTCAGGTCGGTGGCGCGGAAGTGATCGGCCAGTACGCCGATCGCCGTCAGGTGGTCCACCGGCACCGAGAAGAACCCGTGCACCTGCGGAGCGTGCAGCGCCATCGTCAGCACCCGGTCGACACCGGCGGCTACCAGCAGGTCGGCCACGAGCCGGCCACCGATCGAGATCCGCGAGGCGTCCTTCTTGTCGGACCGCGCGTACGCGTAGTGCGGCATCACCGCCGTGATCTGAGCCGCGGACGCACCCCTGGCCGCGTCGATCATCAGCAGCAGCTCCATCAGGTGCTCCTGCGTCGGCGGCACCAGCGGCTGCACGATGTACACATCGCGCTGGCGGCAGTTCACCTGCAACTGCACCTGTAAGCAGTCGTTGCTGAACCGATGGATCTCCACCGGCGACAACCCGACGCCGAGATCGGCGCAGATCCGGTCGGCAAGACCGGTATGGGCACTACCGCTGAACACGACGATCTCTCGCACGGCTCTCCCCGAATGCTGTGACCCGACAGCGCCGAGCCTACCCGTCCATCCGCCTCCCCCACGCCACCAGCCAGCGATCTGCGGACACCGCCGCACCTCGCCGGAGAACTGGCCCACCGTGCTACAGCCCCAGCCAGCTTGCGGGCTCCGGGGCCCGGGAAGCCCCGACCGTCTCTGCGGGGGCTTCGGGCCGGACTGGTCCCCAGCCAGGCAGTCCCCCCGGGAAGTGGACCAGGCGTCCGATCTCACCGACCGTGCGCAGGGCGCGGGGCGGCCACTGCTTGCCTGGGTGGTCGGACGGCTGCCGGCGTACGGAGGGAACGCCGCCGTTCACGGTGATGTCGTGCGACAACATCCCCGAGCGAGTGGACGGTTGCGGCCGAGCGTGGATCGCGGCTGCCGTGGGCGGCCGGGTGCCCCCGCATGCCGGGCAATCGGCCGGAGGTCGCATCTAACCGGCCGGGTACACCGGTGAAGACGGGCGGTCTAGCGGAGAAGGCGGGCGATGGTTTCCGCAGCGGTGCGGCAGTTGGCGCTCGATGCGTCGAGGTGGGTGACCAGGCGGAGTTGGGTGGCGCCCACACCCCCGACCAGAATGCCTTCAGCCTTGGCACCCGCGACGACCTCGGCGACCGTCTTGCCGGCGGCGGCGAGGTCGGCTACGACGATGTTCGTGTCCACTTGGTCAGGCTTGACCGAACCGGGCGCGGCGTCCGCGAGGATCTCGGCGATCTGCCGGGCATGCGCGTGGTCCTCGGCCAGCCGCTCGACGTGGTTGCGGATCGCATAGAGACCGGCACCAGCCAGTACGCCGGCCTGTCGCCAGCCGGCACCCAGACGCTTGCGCCAGACGCGGGCCTCCTTGATCAGCTCCTCCGATCCGACCAGCACGGACCCGATCGGAGCGCCCAGTCCCTTCGACAGGCACACGCTCGCCGCGGCGGCCCGTGATCCGAAGGCGGACATCGGCACGCCGGACGCCACCGAGGCGTTCCAGAGTCGCGCGCCGTCGAGGTGCAGCGGCAGGCCGATCGCGTCCAGCTCGTCCGCCAGCGCGTCGTACGACGTCTGGATCGTGCCGCCGCCGAAGTTGTGGGTGTTCTCGACCGAGACCGCGGCCGTCGTCACGAAGTACGGGCCGAGGTCCGGGGCGATCAGGGCGCGGATCTGCTCCAGGTCGATCTGCCCGCTCGGCGCGCTCCACGTGCGGGTGGTGATGCCGCTGATCGCGGCGTGCGCGCCCCAGTTCGGCCCGGGCGATGTGCGCGCTCGCTTCGCAGAGCACCTCGGTGCCGGGAGCGGCTAGCGCCCGTACGCCGAGGATATTCGCCAGCGACCCGCTGACCGTGAACAGCCCGGCCTCGTGTCCGAGCAGCCCAGCGACGGTCTCCTCTAGCTCGATGACGGTCGGGTCCTCGCCGTACACGTCGTCGCCGAGCGGCGCGCTCGTCATCGCGGCAAGCATCCCCGCCGACGGCTTGGTGACGGTGTCCGAGCGCAGGTCGATCATGGTCACGCCTTGGCGGCGCGCAGGCGCTCGGCCACCAGGAAGGCGAGCTCCAGCGACTGGTGCCGGTTGAGGCGGGGGTCGCAGGCCGTCTCGTAGCGGTTGACCAGGTCCTCTGCGACGAGCGCCTCGCCACCGCCCAGACACTCGGTGACGTCGTCACCGGTGAGCTCGATGTGCATGCCGCCCGGCCAGGTGCCGACCTGCTCGTGGGCGTCGAAGAAGCCCTGCACCTCGTCGATCACGTCGTCGAAGTTGCGCGTCTTGTAGCCGTTCGGCGTCTCGTAGGTGTTGCCGTGCATCGGGTCGCAGACCCACGCGATCGGCGAACCGTGATCGCGGACCGCCTCCAGCAGCGGCGGCAGCCCGGCGCGGATCTTGCCCGCCCCCATCCGGGTGATGAAGGTCAGCCGGCCCTCGATGCCCTTCGGGTTCAGCTTGTCGATCAGGGCCCGGATGTACTCCGGGGTCGTGGTCGGCCCGATCTTCACGCCGAGCGGGTTACTCAGCGACGCCAGGAACTCCACGTGCGCGCCGTCCAGCTGACGGGTCCGCTCCCCCACCCAGAGCAGGTGGCCGGACACGTCGTACGGCTGCTCGGTGCGCGAGTCGATCCGGGTCAGGGCGTGTTCGTACTCAAGGATCAGCGCCTCGTGCGAGGCGTAGAAGTCGACCGTCTTGAACTCGTCCGCGGTGGCACCGCAGGCGCGCATGAAGGCGAGCGCCCGCTCGATCTCGGACGCCAACTGCTCGTAGCGACGCCCGACCGGCGAGGACTTCACGAAGTCGGTGTTCCAGGCGTGTACCTGGTGCAGGTCGGCGTAACCACCGGTGGTGAACGCGCGGGTCAGGTTCAGCGTCGCGGCGGCCGCGTTGTAGACCCCGCGGAGCCGCTCCGGGTCCGGGATCCGGGACTTCTCGGTGAACTCGAGCCCGTTGACCGCGTCACCCCGGTACGACGGCAGCGTGACGCCGTCGCGGGTCTCGTCGCCGCTGCTCCGCGGCTTCGCGTACTGCCCGGCGATCCGGCCGACCTTCACCACCGGCACGCTCGCGGCGTACTGCAGCACGACGGACATCTGCAGCAGCACCCGGAGCTTGGCCCGGATGTTCTCCGCGGTGACCCCGTCGAAGGTCTCGGCGCAGTCCCCGCCCTGGAGGAGGAACGCCTCGCCGCGCGTGACGGCGCCGATCTTGGTGGTCAGGTCGTCGCACTCACCGGCGAAGACCAGCGGCGGCAGCTTCCTGAGCTGGCCGATGACGTCCTCGAGAGCCTCGGCATTCGGCCACTCCGGCTGCTGCAGGGGCTTCAGCGCCCGCAACTCGTCCAGACTCGGAACCCCAGGCACCAGCGCAGAACTCATCGTCGCAAATTGCATACCCGAACCATATTCCAGCCCGCATAACCGCTGCGTAACCGTCTCACCCAAGTGAGCTGGGGTCCGCCGGTACGTCGACGGCATGCGCCCGCAGAACCGACAGGGGGATCGTGTCGAGGGCGCGCGCGTGGGTGGAAGCCAGTACTACGGGGGCCGGGGCGCCGGCGTGGTACGCCTGGAGCCAGCGGACGGCCACGACGCACCAGCGGTCGCCGGGCTGCAAACCGGGGAAGCTCAGCTCCGGGCGGGGTGTGGTCAGGTCGTTGCCGACGGACTTCTGGTGTGCCAGGAACTCGGTCGTCACCACCGCGCAGACCGTGTGGCTGCCGATGTCTTCGGGCCCGGTGCTGCAGCAGCCGTCGCGGAAGAACCCGGTGAGCGGATCGGTCCCGCACTCCTCCAGCGCCCCGCCGAGCACGTTCAGCTCGCTCTCCATCGGGTGGGTCAGGAGGCCTTCGTGTCGTCTATCCGCGGCTTGACGTGGTTCTCCAGGATCTCGCCCGCCTTGAGCAGTTCCCTGGCCTTCTCGGCGTACATGTCGACGTACTCCTGGCCGGACAGCTCCATCAGCGCGTACATGATCTCGTCGGTGACCGAGCGGAGGACGAACCGGTCCCGCTCCATCCCCTCGTACCGGGAGAAGTCCAGCGGCTTGCCGATCACGATGCCGGGACGGACCAGGCGCGGCAGCCGGCGACCCGGCTCACGGATCAGCCACTGCGGCCAGACGGTGCCGGGCGGGTTCAGCTTCTCGGTGTCGATCATCGCGACCGGGATCACCGGCACGCCGGCCACGATCGCCATCCGGGCGACGCCGGTCTTGCCCTTGTACAGCCGCCCGTCGGGCGACCGGGTGCCTTCGGGGTAGATGCCGAACAGCTCACCCTTGGCCAGGATCTCCAGGCCGGTGTTCAGCGCCGCCAGCGAGGCGCGCCCGCCGGACCGGTCGATCGGGATCTGACCGATGGACCGGAAGAAGGTCGCCATCACGCGACCCTTCAGCCCGGGCTGGGTGAAGTACTCCGACTTGGCCGGGAAGACGATCTGCCGTGGCACCGCCACCGGCAGGAAGACGGAGTCGCTGAAGGCCAGGTGGTTGCTGACCAGCAAGGCCGGGCCGGACGCCGGCACGTTCTCCAGCCCCGAGACCCGCGGGCGGAAGAACAGCTTGGCAATCGGTCCGACGAAGAACCGCCTGAGGAACAGGTACAACAACGCCATCACCTCCGTCGCTCGGCCGATACCCTACGTTCCAGCTTCCTCCTCAAGCAACGTCACGGCCAGGAATAGCCGGGTTGCGGACAGTGTTGTGACCCAGTTGCAGACTGGGTGCGAGATCGGTCACGAGACCCGAACGACACCCGAGCCGGACTGGGCGAGGCGGCTCCTGGCTGCGACCATAGCGTCTCAGGTACCAAGAATTTGTCGAGGAGAAGCCGTGCCAGTGCAAGCCCACGCGGAGGAGTTCCGCAGCCCCGGATCGGGCGCGAACGCGGCTACCGGGATCCTGCTGAGCCACGGCTTCACCGGGTCGCCCCGCTCGATGCGCCCGTTCGGCGAGCACCTCGCCGCCGAGGGCTTCGGCGTCGCCGTACCGCGGCTGCCCGGCCACGGCACCGACTGGCGGGAGATGAACACGACCCGCTGGCAGGACTGGTACGCCGTCCTCGACAACGAGCTCGAAAGGCTCCGCAAGGACCACGACCGCGTCTTCGTGGCCGGCCTGTCGATGGGCGGTTGTCTCGTACTGCGGCTCGCCGAGCAGCACGGCGCGGACATCTCCGGCGTGATCCTGGTGAACCCGTCGGTCCGCACCGACGACAAGCGGCTCGCGCTGCTCCCGGTGCTCCAGCGGCTGGTCCCGTCGTTCCCCGGCATCTCGAACGACATCAAGAAGCCCGGCGTCGACGAGGGCGCGTACGACCGGATGCCGCTCAAGGCGCTCTACTCGCTGTCCCAGCTCTGGCAGGTCGTCCGTGACGATCTGGCCAAAGTCACTCAGCCGGTGCTGTTGTTCCGCAGTACTGTCGATCATGTGGTGGAGCCGAGTTCGGGCCGGGCGATCCTGGCGGCCGTCTCGTCCCGCGATGTGACCGAGACCCTGCTCGAGGACAGCTATCACGTGGCTACTTTGGACAACGACGCACCGCGCATCTTCGCGGACTCGGCCGCGTTCATCAGCCGATTGAGCGAGCAGAGGCCGGCCGCTGATGCGTGACAACGGCCTGACCGCTTCGGCGTACGCGTCGATGGGCGGCATCGACCCCCTCGTCGCCGAGCCGGTGCTCGCCGCCTTGGCCGAGGCAGGCATCGCCGCGTACGCCGTGACGCCGGGCGAGCCGGGTCCGTCGGGCGAATCCGGCGCCGCTGCGAGCGAGCCGGTCAAGGAGTCCGACGGCGACTCGGCGTCGGCCGAGCTGGCCGAGGTCGACGTACCGAAGAAGGCCGACGTGGACGCGCCGGAGAAGTCGGAGCCGGCCGAGAAGCTTGCCGCTGGGCTGGACGAGATCTTCGTCGATGCCGACTCCACCGAGCAGGCTCGCGGTGTGATCGACCGGAGTGCCGAGGACGCCGAGTGGAAGTCGCTGGTCGAGCAGTTCAACGCTCCCTCGGCACCGGGACACTCGGATACCCCGGTGCCCAGGTGGCCGGCCAGCGAGGATGTGGACGAGAGCTCGTACGAGCCGCTGATCGACGTACCGGCCGGGCTGATCGTCGGTGACACCGATGAGGATCCGCCGGACGAGCCGCCGGCCCGGCGTACGGACGACCCGCACGACCACTTCGTGCCGCCGGAGCCGCCCCGCGGACCGCGGCTGGACTGGATCAGCCGGGGCCGCCTGGCTCGGGCTGCTGGGCGGGCCGACGCTGCTGATCCTGGCCGCTCTGCTCGACTTCGGCACCGGCCGGATCACGACACTCGCGGTCGTCGGCTTCATCGCCGGATTCCTCACCCTGGTGATCCGGATGAAAGACCGGTTGCCCCCGGAGGACACCCCGGACGACGGGGCTGTCGTCTAAGCGCACTAGAGTGCAGATCGTCGGACAATCCGACGACCACTGCAGAGGAGGCAGCCCCGTGCAGGTCACCGAGACCGTCGAGATCACCGGCCACCTGATGGATACGGGACTGCTGTCCCGGGTCCTGGACGACATCCGCGGGTACGGCGGTGAGTACACGCTGGACAAGTTCGACCTGGGCTACGACAAGGACGACCCGTCAACGGTCCGGATGACGGTCGGAGCCGAGGACGAGGAATCGCTGCAGCGGCTGCTGATGCGGATCCAGACCAAGGGCGCCAACCTCGTCAACCCCGGCACCCCGGAGATCTCCGAGGTGGTCCAGGACGGCGTCTTCCCGGACGGCTTCTACTCGACCACGAACCTGCCGACCAGCGTCCGGCTGAACGGTCGCTGGGTGCTGGTGCGCAACCCGGAGATGGACTGTGGGCTGCTGGTCGAGGGCGAGTCGGTCCGGACCATCCCGATGTCCGAGGTGAAAGCCGGGATGCGGATCATCTCCAGCGCCCAGGGCGTCCGGGTCACCCCGCCGATCGTCTCGCACGACGAGGAGTCGTTCGGTTTCATGGACTCGGACGTGTCCAGCGAGAAGCCGCAGCGGGTGCTGGTCAAGCAGGTCGCCGACGGGATGCGCGAGGCGAAGGCGAACGGGCAGAAGGTGCTCTGGGTCGGCGGCCCGGGCATCGTGCACACCGGCGCCGCGCCGGCCATGGTCGCGATCGTCGAGGGCCGGGTTCGTCGACGTCCTGTTCGCCGGCAACGCGCTCGCGACGCACGACATCGAGTCGTCGCTGTACGGCACGTCGCTGGGCGTCGATCTGGCGCGCGGCCGGGGCGTCGAGCACGGGCACGAGCACCACATCCGTGCGATCAACACGATCCGCAAGGCCGGCTCGATCGCCGATGCGGTCAAGCAGGGCGTCCTCACCTCCGGCGTGATGCACGCGATGGTGAAGAAGGGGAACGCCTTCGTCCTGGTCGGTTCTGTCCGCGACGACGGTCCGCTGCCGGACGTCTACACCGACGTACTGGAAGGCCAGCGGGCGATGCGCGCCGAACTCACCGACGTCGGCTACTGCCTGATGGCGGCGACCATGCTCCACTCGGTTGCTACCGGCAACATCCTGCCGGCGTCGATCCCGCTGACCTGCGTGGACATCAACCCGGCCACGGTCACCAAGCTGGCCGACCGCGGCTCGTCCCAGGCCCGCGGCATCGTCACCGACGTCGGCCTCTTCATCGAACACCTCGCCCGCGAGCTGGATCCGGCCTACACCGGGGCCAGCTGACACGGCCGCGTACTACGGGGCGGTGTCAACCCCCGTACTGCGTGGCGCGGGTGCCCCCGTACTGCAGGGCGCGGGTGCCCCCGTACTGCGGGCCGGGCGCCCGGTACGCCGCTCGCAGGGGTGAACTTGTCGGTGGCGTGGTCCATGGTGGGTCCATGGCACTGAGAACGAAGTCTCATTGGTTCGGCGTCGCGCTCAACTCGCCGGATCCGCAGAAGCTGGGCCGGTTCTACGAGCGGCTCCTCGGCTGGACGCTGTACGCCGACGAGCCGAACTGGGTGACCCTGGCCCCGTCCAAGGAGGCCGGATACAACCTGGCCTTCCAGCGGGAGGAGCTGTACGAGCGTCCGGTCTGGCCGGCCGAGGAGGGGAAGCCGCAGATGCAGCTACACCTCGACCTCGAGGTGGACAACCTCGACGAGGCGGTCGCCCACGCCCTCGAGTCCGGCGCCGAGCTCCCGGACTTCCAGCCCCAGGACGACGTCCGGGTAATGCTCGACCCCGACGGCCATCCGTTCTGCCTATATCTGGGCGACTGAGCCTGGCGGTGGGGTGGGCATACCAAATCGGCGCCGCGGTCACCAAATGGCTTGTTCGAACCCCCGACATGGTGTCCGAACTCCCAACCCCCCGACATGGTGTCCGAACCCCCACCCCCCCCCGACATGGTGTCCGAACCCCCACCCCCCCGACATGGTGTCCGAACCCCAGCCAGGTGTGCGACCCCGGGCCCGAGCCGCCACGCACGGTCGGCTGGCGGGGTTTTCTGCCGATACCGCCAAAAAGGCCCGCCAGCGGACGAAAAGCCCGCTACCGGGCAGCCCGGATCCACTTTCGTCGAATGGGCTGTGAGGTGTTCGCCGGGTAGCGCCCGACCACCGCCGTGGCGCTCGCCGGACTCTGTGAAGCGATTGCCGGAGCCGGTGGGGCATGCCCGTGTCTGCAGCCAGGCAGTGGTCCCGAGTGGGGGCGAGTCCAGGCCCGAACCGGGGCGAGACCGGTGCGGATCGAGCGTACTCGGCTGGCTGCTGGGCGGCGGGATGGCGACCACTGCCTGGCTGGCCGTCCGGTCCACCCCGAAATATGCCGGGAGCCGCCCTCGACGAGCCCGATCGCCGCCGAATCGTGCTGGGTGGCGCTTCAGTGGAAACAAACTCGTACCTGCTCACGAAAAGTTCCCAGCCAGCGCGAGATTCACCCGATCAATAGTTGCCCTGAGTAACTTGGTCCACCGCCTCTCCGTACCCGGCCGACCTAATCGACCACGCTTCGGACGGCTCACAACTCCCCCGGGATCCGCGTAACCGCCTCCCATCCTGGGCAGCACAACTATCCCGCACCCCCCAGCCCATCCGGCGGCCCTCCATCCCGGTGACTGCCTCCCCCACCCCGCCTTCCCTTACCCCGCCCTTCTCTCACCCCCCGCGCCTTCCCCACCCCGCGCCTTCCCCACCCCGCGCCTTCCCCAGCCCGCGCCTTCCCCAGCCCGCGCCTTCCCCAGCCCGCGCCTTCCCCACCCCGCGCCTTCCCCACCCCGCGCCTTTCCCACCCCGCGCCTCCCCCACCTCTGCCTCCCCCCACCCCCCGCCTTCCCTACCCTCGCCTCCCCTCCCCCACCTCTGCCTCCCCCACCCCGCGCAGTCTCACATCAGTCACAGGTGTCGGGTCTTTGGCGCGTTTGTTGTGGGGCGGGTTACGGCGGGGGTGGGCTGAGCAGGGCAGGATGGCGGGCATGACCGAACTGGTGCACCTGGCCTTGGCTGACGGCGTCGCGACGATCACGCTCGACTCGCCGCACAACAAGAACGCGCTGTCGCAGCAGCTGACGAGTGAACTGCTGGCCCACCTGGAGGCCGCCGGGTCCGACGACGCTGCCCGCGTCGTGGTGGTGCGTTCGGCACTGGACGTGTTCTGTTCGGGCGCCGACCTGTCCGAGGCGACGTCGGTCGGGATGGGCGTCGGCGCTCAGCGGATGGTTGATGTCCAGCGCGCCATCGTGGCGAACCCCAAACCGATCGTCGCCCGCGTCGCGGGTCCGGTCCGGGCCGGCGGGATCGGGATCGTGGCCGCTGCAGACATCAGTCTGGCTGCCGAGAGTTCGACGTACGCGCTGACCGAGGTGCGCCTCGGACTCGCGGCCGCGACGATCTCCCTGACGGTCCTCCCCCGCCTGACCGACCGCGCCGCCGCCCTCACCTTCCTCACCGGCAACGCCTTCGACGGCACCGAGGCCGCCCGCCTCGGCCTGGTCACCCAAGCCGTCCCGGATGCCGACCTGGACTCCACCCTGGACGGCATCCTGGCCGCGCTCCTGAAGGGCGTCCCCCAGGGCCTCCGCGAAACCAAGAAGCTGCTCACCCGCGAACTGCTTGCCGACATCGATGCCCGGGGCACCGAACTGGCCGAGCTCTCAGCCTCGCTCTTCGGCTCCCCCGCGGCCCAGGAAGCAATGCTCGCCTTCCTCAACCGCAAGAAGAAGTAACTACGGAAGGATTTAGCGGAGACTGAGTTCGATCAGCATCGGCAGGTGGTCCGAGCCTGCGGCGAGGTCGGCGCGGGTGACGCCTTCGATCGAGTCGAGCGGGATGATCCGGCCCGAGAGCTCGGGTGACAGCAGTGCGCCGTCGATGCGTTTGACCGGGTTGTCGGAGTGGAAGGTCGGGCCGGCGTCGACACCGAGGTCGGTCAGGCCCTCCGCTGCCAGGCGATCCCAGACCGGACCACCTGGTTCTTCGTTGAGGTCGCCGACCAAGAGGTAGGGCAGGCCGAAGGATTTGCAGCCTCGGAGTACCTGGTCCAGCTCGTGCTGGCGACCGAGGATGTGCAGGCCGAGATGGCACACGATCAGCGCCAACTCGACATCGCCAAGGATGGTCCGTCCACCGACCGCGCCACCGGCGAGTTGCGTCGCGATGAACCGCAGCCGCCGGCGTACGAACGGCCGTCTGACCCGCCAGTGCAGGGAATTCCCGAAATCGATGCCGTCGGCAATCAGTACCGCGTTGCGCGCCGACGCCGCGACGTACGACAGCCCGAAGGTCGCCGCCATCGCCTCGCGCTTGCGCCTGGTCCCCCACCAGGTCGGTGCTTCCTGGATCAGCGCGATATCAGGCGCACAGGCGTGCACTACTCGGGCGAGCGCCTCGCGGTCATCGCCCCAGCGGTGCACGTTGTACGACAACACCCGCAACGACGGGCCATCGGTCATGCCTCGGGCTCACCGTTCAACTCGGCGGGCAGCTTCGAAACCTCGGGCTCCGCCGTCCGCATCCCCGTACGGCGGCCGACCGACTTGCGCGCGGCCCGTTCCAGCCGGGCGGAGCGTCCACTGCGGGCGGCGGTCTTCGCCGTCACCGCGGTCGTCTTCACCCGGACCCGGCGCAGCCAGGTCGCCTCTTCGCGGGCCAGGTCCGCCGCGCCGACCATGCCGGCCCTCCGGACCGAGCACCGCGCGAACGATCCGCGCCTCGGGGCGGAACCCCCGACCGGTCAGCGTGCGTTTGAACGCCTCCCGCGCGGGCGCCAGCAGCAGCTCCCCCGCATCCGAGACGCCACCACCGATGACGAACGTGCCCGGGTCGAAGGCCGCGGCGAGGTTCGCGAGCCCGATGCCCAGCCAGCGGCCGACGTCCTCGAGCAACTCGATCGCGACCGGGTCGCCGTCCTTGGCCAGCTCGGTCACCATCGGACCGTTGATCCGGCGCGGATCGCCCTCGGCCGCGCGGAGCAGATTGTGCGCGACGGGTGAGCCGGAGAGCGCGAGCTCGCGGGCCTCCCGGGTCAGCGCGTTGCCGGAGGCGTACTGCTCCCAGCAGCCGCGGTTGCCGCACTCGCACCGATGACCGCCCGGCACCACCTGCATGTGCCCGAACTCGCCGGCGATCCCGAACTTGCCGCGCTGCAATGCTCCGTCGTTGAGGATCGCGCCGCCGATCCCGGTGCCGAGCGTGACACAGATCAGGTGGCTCTCGCCCTGGCCGCCGCCGAACCGCCACTCCGACCAGGCGGCCGCGTTCGCGTCGTTCTCCACCACCACGGGCAACCCGAGCCGGCGCTCGACCGCGTCCCGCAGCGGCTCGTGCCGCCAGGCGAGGTGCGGCGCGAACAGCACCGAGGAGCGGGTCCCGTCGACGAACCCGGCCGCGCCGATACCGACCGCGATCACGTCGTGCCGCGACTCCAGGTCGCGGACGATCTCGGCGATCGCGTCCTCGGTCTCCCGCGGGTCCTTCGTCGGGGTGTCCCGGCGGAGCCGGTCCAGGATGTTCCCCTCCGGGTCGACCACCCCGGCGGCCACCTTCGTACCGCCGATGTCGATCCCGATCGTCAACGCCTGTGTCAGAGCCATCTCACGACCCTTCTGATGGAACCCCCCGCACCCAGCGAACCACCTCTGGACAAGTCTTTCACCGCTGCTTCTCCGGCACCGGGGCCGGCCGGCGGGCCAGGTCGGCGGCGCCGATGAGGCCCGCGTCGTTGCCGAGTTCGGCCAGTCCGAAGGTCGGATGCGGCCGGTTCGCCTTGGCCGGCAAGTTCTTCTCGAACGCCACCGTCGCCGACTTCAGCAGCAGGTCCTTCGCCGCGCTCACCCCGCCACCGATCACGATCGTGTCCGGGTCGAAGAGCGTCGCGATGCTCGCCAGCCCCTCCCCCAGCCAGCGGCCGAGATCGTCCAGCAACTCCACCGCACAAGGATCCCCGCCGGCTGCCGCCTTGGTGATCATCGGCCCGGTCAGCTCGGCCGGATCGGAGATCCCGCAGACGCTCAGCATCTGTGCCGCTGCCAGCGAACCCGACTCGGCCTGCTCCCGTCCCTCGCGGACAAGAGCGCTCCCCGACGCGTACTGCTCGATGCAGCCACGCGCTCCACAGCCGCACCTGTGCCCACCCGGTACTACGCGCATGTGGCCCAGCTCGGCGGCCACGCCGTTCGCGCCGCGCAGCAGTGCGCCACCGATGACGACGCCACCGCCGATGCCGGTACCGACGGTGATGCAGACCATGTGCTCGACGTGCCGCGCGGCACCGAAGGCGAACTCGCCCCAGGCCGCTGCGTTGGCGTCGTTCTCGACCACGACCGGGACCTTCAGCACTTCGGCTACTCGCGCGCCGAGCGGCTCGTCGCGCCAGGCAAGGTTCGGGGCGAACAGCACCGTCGAACGGTCCGACGAGACGAATCCGGCGGCACCGATCCCGACCGCCTCCACCTCGTGCTTCGCGATCAGTTCCGCCGCCGCGTCGCAGATGGCCGCGGCCGTGTCGTCCACCGAGTTCGCCGGGGTGTCGCGGTGGGTGCGGGCGCCGATCTTGCCGTCGGTGCCGACCACTCCCGCCGCGATCTTCGTACCGCCGACGTCAATGCCGATCGTCAGTCCCATGGTTCAGGGTCCTCACTCACATCGATCCGGTCCACCCGGGACCGAGCTGGCCGATCTTCTGGGTCGTGCTGCCCCGCCGTACGCGACTCTGCGTCCGCCCGGGCCTGCCGCGCGGCCTCCGCGGCGGCTTCCAGCAAAGACCTGAGCGAGCCGAGTACGCCGGCCGCCGCGGTCGACAACTGCTCGATCGTCTCCGGGCTCGTGGTGCGCACCTTCGCGATCAGCTGGCAGACGGGACACCACTGACACTCCGGCCCACCGCGATCCGCCGTAACGTCCTCGTGCTCCGGCTCAGCTTCATCCGCCTGTACGCCGTACTCCGCGTCGGCCTGCTCGGCTCGTTCGTCGTACGCCGCCGGCTCCTCGACGTCGGCGGGCGCTGCGTGCTGGCTCTTGGCTTCGGCGGTCGCCTGCTGCAGTACCGCGAACAGCTTGGCGGCCTCCTCCGCGACCGATCCGACCGGCTCCTTGCTCACCTGGTGCCCTCCGTGATCGCGGCCGGCTCCGCGTCGTACTGCTCGCGAATCCCTTGGGCCAGCTCCTGCGCCGTAGTACCGGCCAGTGGCTCGCGCGGCGCGAAACGCACCTGCAGCCGCCCGTTGTCCAGCCGCGCGCCGGCCACTACAGCGCGGGCCAACGCGGCCGGGAGCGGAAGCACCCGGCGGTACGAGCCGACCGTGATGATCAGGTCGTCCCCGTGCCGGGCCAGCTCCAGCTCACTGGCCGATGCCAACGGCAACGGCATGGTCAGCGTGTAGGTGCGCCCGTCGGTGTCGATGTGGCGATCCACCCAGAGCGAGGTCTCGTCCGTGGCCCGCGCGAACGGGTCGTCACCGCCGTACATCTCGACAGCGAAAGCAGCGAGCTCCTCGACGCCGACCGGCTCGCACGCGCGGTACGGCGATTCCCAGATCGGCAGCGGACGGAACGAGTCGGCGACCTCTTCGAGGATGCCGCGCTGCGCCGCGACCCACTGGCGTCGCCAGTTGTCGGCGCCGGCGGCGGGGAACACCCTGTTCGCGATCACGCCGTCGACGCGGTACCCGTACAGGGAAAGCGTCGTGAGCGAGCGACGCGCCTCCGCGACCACCACGGCCTCGGGCGTGAGGACCAGCCGCACGGAGGCGTCGGGACCGGCCAGCAACGCGCGGATGTCGGCGAGGTCGCCATGCAAGCGGCGCAGCGCGTCGAAGACGTTGTCGTCGGGCATCGGGATCCCGGCCGCCTTGCTGAGCAGCGGCCGGAACGTGCGGGCCACCTTGCGCTCGACGTTGAGGATCCGGTCCATGTACCAGTTGAGGGCTTCCGGCAGCGCCAGTAGGCGGAGCGTCTCGGCGGTCGGCGCGCAGTCGACCACGATCACGTCCCATCTGCCGGAACGGACGTGGTCGCGCACTTCGAGCAGCGCGAGCACCTCCTCAGCACCGGAGAGCACGGTCAGCTCCTCGGCCTCGATGGGGTCTACGCCGACCTCGTGCAGGACCGACCGCAGATACGACTGGATGTCACCCCAGGCCCGCTCGAACCGCCGCTGCGCGTCGATCTGCTGAACGAACAGCAGGTCGTCGATCTCTGTCGGCTCACCACCGACCTCGCTGTCGAACGCATCCGACAGTGAGTGCGCGGCATCCGTCGACAACACCAGCGTGCGAAGTCCGCGCAATGCGGCAAGCGTGGCCGTGCCGGCCGCGGACGTGGTCTTACCCACGCCGCCTTTCCCTGTGTAAAGCAGTACCCGAGTCACTGCGATCAGGACTCGACGCGCTTCTTGAGCCCCTTCAGGGCCGTGTCGATGATGACCTTCTCCGCCTTGCGTTTGAGCATCCCGATCATCGGGATGGCCACGTCGACGGCGAGCCGGTAGGTCACCTCGGTGCCCTCCTCGCCCAGGTCCCGCAGGACGTACGCGCCGTCCATGCCCTTGACCATCTTCGCCTTCTCCAGCGTCCAGGTCACCTCGTTGCGGGACCAGACGTAGTTCAGCGTGTACTCGTCGGAGATCGCCCCGGCGTCGACCTTGAACCGGACCTGCTTGGGCCGTCCGGCCTCGTCGGTGGAGAGCACCTGCGTCTCGCGCATCGAGTCCGCCCACTCCGGGTACGCCTCGAAGTCCGCGATCACCGCCATGATCGCCTTCGGAGTCGCGCTCACGATGATGGTCGAGGTGGTCTGCTCTGCCATCGATTCACCTCTTCGCTGCCGGGACGTGTTCTGCCGAGACGGTTCCGGGGCCGATCCTGGCACCCCGATTCCCACACCGGAGACTATCGCGGGTTCCCAGCCGGTTCTGCTCATACCTGCGGCGCGGCCCGACTCGACCTCGTCCTTGAAGCGCCAGATCTGGTTCCGGTACCGCGCGACGTACCGCTCCTTCAGCTTTCGGAGCCGCCGCGCGCCGCCGCGTCCAGCGGGGTCCACCCGGAGGTACCAGTGGACGACGACGCCATCGCGAACCTGCTCCAGCCACCACTCCGCGGTACCGATCGCTGCCCCGGTGACCGCCCAGCGCACACCTTCCTGGCCCCGTCGCTCCGAGGGGGTCAAGGTGAATTCCGGCCACCACTCGCGCCATAGGGTGTCCGAGCTCAGTCTCTGTGCAACGTAGGCTGGATCAGCAACGACCAAGTCGTCGCAACTGATGTCGAGCGATGGCATACGTTTCCTAGTTCCCTGGGTCATATCTGTCTGGCTACTACCCGGTAGGTGACTGTAGCGTGCGCCGGAGTCGACAATTCGTGACCGACGAGGAGACGCGGATGCGTGAGTACACCGTTCCAGCTGTGATCGAGCCACCAACCACCGGTGGCCTGAGCGATCCCGTCTGGGCGAACGCCTCCTCCCATCCTGACACCGCCGTCTTCAGCCGCCGGGTCGAGGGCGGCTGGCTGGACATCACCGCGGCCGAGTTCGCCCGCCAGGTGACTGGGGTGGCGAAGGGCCTGATCGCGGCCGGTGTCCAGCACGGCGACCGGGTCGCCCTGCTGAGCGCCACGCGGTACGAGTGGACCTTGCTCGACTACGCGATCTGGAGCATCGGCGCGGCCACCGTCCCGATCTACGAGACCTCGTCGGCCGCCCAGATCCAGTGGATCCTGACCGACTCCGAGGCCGTCGTCACGATCGTCGAGAACGCGGCCCACGGCGCCGTGGTGGAGTCGGCTCGCGCCGAGGCCCCAGCGCTGCAGGAGGTCTGGCAGATCGAGTCAGGCGCCATCGACGAACTCACCGTGCTCGGCCAGCAGATCTCCGACGCGGAGTACGACAAGCGCCGTACGGCGGTGGTGCCGGGCGATCTCGCGACGCTCATCTACACCTCGGGAACCACCGGTCGCCCCAAGGGCTGCAAGATCACCCACTCCAACTTCATGGACGAACTGGGCACGGCGGTGAAGATCCTCGACGGGTTGTTCGCCGAGGGCGCTTCGACGTTGCTCTTCCTGCCGTTGGCTCATGTCTTCGCCCGGATCATCCAGGTCGGGTGCGTGATGATGCGGGTCAAGCTCGGGCACACGGCTGACGTGAAGAACCTGGTGCCGGATCTTGGGTCCTTCAAGCCGACGTTCATCTTGAGTGTGCCGCGGGTGTTCGAGAAGGTCTTCAACACGGCCAGCCAGACCGCGCATGCCTCGGGCAAGGGCAAGATCTTCGACGCCGCCGCGGAGACGGCGATCGCTTACTCCACCGCGGTTGGCAACCGGGACGGCGGCGGGCCTGGCTTTGGGCTTCGGGCCAAGCACGCTTTGTTCGATCGGCTCGTCTACGGCAAGCTGCGGGATGTGTTGGGCGGCAATGTCGAGTACGCCGTCTCTGGTGGCGCGCCACTCGGTGATCGTCTCGGCCACTTCTTCCGCGGCATCGGCGTACCGGTGCTCGAGGGTTATGGGTTGACCGAAACCACCGCTGCCCTCGCCGTGAACCTCCCCGACGACATCCGCATCGGCACTGTCGGCCGCCCGCTGCCGGGTGTCTCCGTCGGAGTTGCTTCGGACGGCGAGCTCTGCTTCAAGGGCGGCCAGGTCATGCTCGGCTACTGGAAGGACGATGAGGCCACCGCCGCCGCGATCGATTCCGACGGCTGGTTCCACACCGGCGATCTCGGCGAATTCGACGCCGACGGCTTCATCCGGATCACCGGCCGCAAGAAGGAAATCCTCGTCACCGCCGGCGGCAAGAACGTCGCCCCCGCCGTCCTGGAAGACCGCATCCGCCTGCACCCCCTGGTCAGCCAGTGCATGGTCGTTGGCGACGGCAAACCCTTCATCGCAGCTTTGGTGACGATCGACCCGGAAACCATCGGCGCCTGGGCCAAGTCGCATGGCAAGTCCTCCGACGTCCCGTCCTTGATCCACGACGAAGACCTGATCGCCGAGATCCAGACCGCCATCAACGACGCCAACAGCGCCGTCTCCAAGGCGGAGGAGATCAAGAAGTTCGCCATCCTCCCCACCGACTGGACCCAGGAAAACGGCGAACTCTCCCTGAAACTCTCCCTCCGCCGGCATATCGTGATGAAGAAGCACGAAGCCGACGTAGAGGCCCTGTACGCCAAGTAGGTAAGGCGCCCTTTTGCTCCTCCTACGTCGTCACTCACCCACCCACCCGGGCACGCCGCTCGCCGCTCGACACCCTTAACCCCTGGGATGTCTACGTCGCGGCTGACAACGGCGAGGTGTGGGCGGAGTCCGGCTAGCTACATGAAGCTGGACCGGGGGGCTAGGGCGCGGTCTGGTAGCGGCACCCGAGCATCCATAGCGCGATGCTGACAGGGAATCCGTCGGATGGATACGGCGTGACCACAAGGCGGAGGTAGCGCGTGGTGTGGGCCGTCGACCCACTAAGGTGGGCTGGCGTGATGCCGCCGCCGCGGTCGAGTCTGTGACGCCGCCGGATCGGCGCCGTGGTGGGCGTACAAGGTGGTGTGCCGTGTAGCTGGGCCAGATGGCCGACGGGTGGAGAGGAAATCTGTGGCTGACCACATCCGGGGACCGCGCGTGCTTGACGTACTTGGTGCCGATCAGCCGTGGGATGTGCCGGATGAGTGGGTGGCCGGGGTTCGCGGACAGCTTCGTGAGTGGGCCGACGATGCCAAGGCGTTGCGGGCCGGGGGTGTTTCCGGAGTTTGTGGAGGGGACGCCGGCTGCGGTGTGGTTCGTGCATCAGGTGGCGCCTCTGCTCGGCGGGTGGATTCCCGTACTGCGGGGTGAGTACGCCGATATCGCGGCCGTGCTGACGAGGGACTTTCATCGGGCGCCGGTGCGGTTCGGGGGCGACGGGTACGTCGTACGGGTCGCCTCTACTGATTGGCCGTTGGTGGCGGTCGGTGGGGCGCGGGGGCTCAACGAGGCTGGGCGGCGGCAGGCGTTGCAGCTGTCGCGGGACGCGGTGAGTCTGTTTGTGGATGCGCCTCCGATGGCGGCTCGGGCCCGGGCGTTGACGACCGCGTTCGATCGCGTGCTGGGTGACCGCGAGGCGACCCGGATGCATGTGCTGGCGGACTACGAGACGATCGTCCAGTTTTGGCAGACCACCGTATTGAGTGATGCCGAACGCGCAGTACTGCCGGAGTTGGCTGGGGCCCAATCGGCTCTGAGGTACTCGCTCGACATGTTGCGGGATGTCCACGCCGAGTTGTCCGTGGTGATTCCGTACGACGATGGCCGGGACTTCTCGCAGTTGCTGGCTCGGCTGATCCGGGTCGCCGGTCTCGCGAGCCAACCGCCGGCCGTGGGTCAGGTCCTCGGTATCGCTGGGTGGGACGTTGAGCACGCGCTCGCTGAAATCCGGCACGGCTTCGACCCGCAGGGTTGGCTGAAGCGCAATGCCGAGTGGCTTGAGCGCGCGGTTGGGCAGGGGCAGCAGCAGTCGGCGCGGTCGTGGGCGGCTGCGGCGACGCGCGTGTCGGTTCACCTGGCCGGCGTGCTCGAGAACGGGTCGTGGCCGGAGCCGGAGGTGCCCGATCTGGGGGCGTTCTTCCAGGTCCTCGACCAGCAGCGTTTCGGGTCGGCGGCCGGTCGGGCTGCTCCGCTCCCACCTGCTCGGGACTCCGAACGGATGCCTGCGGCAAACGAAGTACACGAGACAGCGGGCGACGACGTACGGGCTCCTGAGAAGGTGACCGGGGCGGCGGTGAACGTCGTACGTGAGCCGGAGGTCGACGGCCTCAGCGAGTCGCCGGCCGACGTAGTACCGGAGCCAGTTGCCGCTGACTCCGTGAGTGCGGTCGACGAGCCTGCGATTGCGAAGCAGATGGCCGATGGGTCTGCGACCGCGGAGCCGTCGGTCGGGGCGCTGGCCGAGTTGGAGGCTCTGGTCGGGTTGGAGTCGATCAAGGAGTCGGTGCGCCGGATGGTGGCCGAGATCAAGACCAATCAGCGGCGCAAGGAGTTCGGTCTGCCGACGCAGGAACGCGCCAGGCACATGGTGTTCGTCGGGAAGCCTGGTACGGCGAAGACGACGATCGCCCGGTTGCTCGGGCGGATCTACAAGGAGCTGGGAGTGCTCGAGAAGGGGCACGTGGTCGAGGTCGATCGGTCCGACCTGGTCGGTTCCGCGGTCGGTGCCACCGCGCCGATGACCGCGGCCAAGTTCCGCGAGGCGCTCGGCGGGGTGCTGTTCGTCGATGAGGCCTACACTTTGGTGCCGGAGAACATTCCGGGCGACTTCGGGCATGAGGCCGTGGCCACCTTGCTGAAGATGATGGAGGACAATCGCGACGAGTGTGTCGTGATCATGGCCGGCTACCACCGTGAGATCCAGCGGCTGATGGAGTCGAACACCGGGCTGGCGTCGCGGTTCCCGAAGCTGCTGGCGTTCAGCGAGTACGACACCGATCAGCTCGTCGCGATCTTCGAGCTCCAGGCCCGGCAGAGGGGCATGATCCTCACCGACGAGGTGATGGCCGTCGTCCGCCGGATCATCCCGCCGGCCCCGCGCGGCCACAACTTCGGCAACGGCCGGTTCATCCGGAACGTGCTGGAGGAGGCGATCTCCAACCAGTCCACGCGCCTCGCTCTGCGCGACCCGGACAGCCTGACCGAACGCGACCTGCGCGAACTGCTCCCCGAGGACATCAAACCGGCCCGCCTCCATGCGCGCCGAGGACTACCTACTCCAGCGCCCTGGCAGCTGACCTCCCTCCGTACGCCGGTCGGCTCAGCGTCGTACGCGGTAGTGGAGGTGGGTGGCCTCGGGGGTGTCGGTGACGCCGACGACATCCAGCTCGATGCTCGACGGCAGTACGTCGAACAGGCGGCGACCGTCACCGAACAGGATTGGGATCTGGGAGATGATCAGCTCGTCCAGTACTCCGGCCTCCAGTGCGCGTTGAGCCGTGTAGGCGCCGTGGACCAGTACGTCGCGGGAGCCGGCGGCGGCCTTGGCCTGCGCCATCGCTGAGGCAATGCCGTCCTGGACGTAGGTCACCATCGGGTAGTTGGCCACGCTCGGGCCTGGCGGCCGATGGCTCGGAACGAAGACCGGTACGCCGTGATGGCTGCCGCCCCAGTGGTCGACCTGCTCGACGGTACGGCGACCAGCGAGGACAGCGCCGCTGGCGTCGATGAGGTCGTACAGCTCGCCGGCCGACCCAGCGGGTCGACTGATCTCACCCGTCGAGTCGACGAGCCAGTCGTGGAGCCCCATGAAGCCGTCACCGCCTGGATTGTCCGGAGTGTCGTTCGGACCCGCGATGAAGCCGTCGAGCGACATCGACATGAAGAGCACCGAGGCAGACATACCGGTCGCCTACTTGGGCTGCGGGTAGCCGTCGGCGAACTCGGCTTCCTCATACACGCGGCGGAGTTCGAGGGTGCCTTCGTGGAAGGGGCCGCGCTTGATCCACTCGACCGCTTCCTCCATCGACTCGACCTGCCAGATCCAGTAACCACCGATGAGTTCCTTCGCCTCGGCGAACGGGCCGTCGACGACGCTGGGCCCGTCCGTACCGAAGCTGACCCGCTTGCCTTCTCTGCTCGGCGCCAGGCCCTCGCCCGCCAGCATCACGCCCGCCTTCAGGAGCTCGTCGTTGAACCTGCCCATGGCCTCCAGGTCGGAATTTGCCCGTGGGTCCTCGAAGTAGGTGTCCTCGAGCTTCGGGTCCGTCTGCACCAGCACCATGACTCGCATTTCCGTCTCCTCGTGTCGTTGCCAGAGTCCGATCCGGCCCTGGTCACATCACTGCGTCGACCGGGACAGGCCGGAATCGACACCCTCCCAAAGTTTCCGCGTGATTTTCCGGATTTTCCGTGGAAAGTGCTCATTGGATGAGCACTATTAGGCGGCAAGATGGACTCATCGCAATGGAGAACGACACCAGGGAGAACCCGATGTTCCGAGGATTTGCCACCATCAGCTTCTACGCCGACGACCTCGCCGCCGCGCGTGACTGGTACACCGAACTGTTCGAGCAGGAGGCGTACTACGCGTTCCCGGTGGCGCCCGCGGCCCCGGCGTACGTGGAGTTCCGGATCGGCGACGACGGGGACGAGATCGGGTTC
Organism: Kribbella qitaiheensis; assembly: GCF_014217565.1. Taxonomy (NCBI): domain Bacteria; kingdom Bacillati; phylum Actinomycetota; class Actinomycetes; order Propionibacteriales; family Kribbellaceae; genus Kribbella; species Kribbella qitaiheensis. The sequence goes on along the minus strand of NZ_CP043661.1, from coordinate 7,310,084 downwards.
ATCGACCGGAAGTACGCCCCTCCCGGCGCATCCAACGCCGCCGGCGGCGCGGTGATGCACTGGCACGTGGACGACCTGGCCGGAACCTTCGAGAAGTTGCTGTCGATGGGCGCCAAGGAGTACGCGCCGATCACCGCCCACGGCGACAGCGACTTCGCCACCGCCGCCGTGATCGACCCCTTCGGCAACGTCCTCGGCATCATGCACAACCCCCACTACCTGGAGATTCAGGCAGCCCGCGAGGCCAAGTAGCCACCGAAAACGTTTTCCTCGCCGCGCTCCAGTCACCGTCGCGGCTCGCCACGGCACTCACCTTTCCGCGGAAAACTCCGCGGAAAGGTGAGTTTCCGTTTAGCTGGGTTCGGCGGCGGGACCGAGGAACTGCGTGATCCGGGTTGCGGGTGCTGGGCCGAGGAAGCGGGTGATGTGGGTTATGTGGTCGCTGCGGATGCCCAGCACCAGGCGGCCGGCGTACCGGCGTACGTGGTGCTGGTCTACGAAGTAGCAGTGGAATGCGGGCTGGAGGTTGGCGCCGGCTTCCTCGAACTGGAGGGTCGAACCGGTACGGGCTTCGGCGCTCGCGTGCAAGAAGGCAGCGATCGCCGGAGGGCCGTAGTACTCGTGTGGCGCCGGCGGCATGGTCAGCCAGGCGTCGTCCGTGAGCATGCTGGTGATGGCATCGATGTCGTCAGCGACGAAGGCTTCGGCGAATCGCCTGGCCAGTTGGCGTTCGGCCGCGGCATCGGGGATCTCCGAGCCTCGGCGGTTGGTGGCATCGGGGACCTCTGAGGATCGGCTGTTGGCGCGTGATGGAGCATCGGCAGGCTTGGAGCCTTGGCTGGTGCGTAGTGAGGCTCGGGCTCGCTGGAGCGCTCCCTTGATCGCGGTTGGGCTGGTGTCCATCAGGTCGGCGACGTCGGTGGTAGCGAATCCGAGTACGTCGACGAGGAGAAGAGCGGCCGCCTGCTTCGGCGGCATCCGTTGCAGGGCAGCGATGAACGCCAGCTCGACGTTCTCCCGCCGTACTGCGTGGGTCTCGGGCCCGGGTTCGCTGTCGGCGAGTTGGTGGAGCCACTCATCCGGATACGGCTGCAGCCAGGTCACCTCGCTACGCCGCGACGGAGCAGGCGGGTCGAAAGGTGGAACAGGCTCGACGGGCGGCCGCCGCTTGCTGTCGCGAATCGCGTTCAGGCAGCGATTCGTCGCGATCCGGTAAAGCCACGTGCGTACGGACGACCTCCCAGCGAACCCGTCCAACCCGCGCCACGCGGCGAGCAGGATCTCCTGCATCACGTCATCGGCATCCGTGACAGAACCGAGCATGCGATAGCAATGCAGATGGAGCTCCCGGAAGTACGGCGCGGTCAGCTCCCGGAAAGCGTTTTCGTCCCCCGCCTGCGCCCGCACCAACACCGTCATCCACTCATCGTGCCAGCTCCCCCGGCTCCAACGTGCTGCCTCCCCTGAATCGCCTCTCCTGCCGTGCCGCCTCCGCCGTACTGCTTTCCGCCGTACTGCGAACTTCGCGCGGACCGTTCCGTTCGCGATGCACGTGGTGTCTATCCAGTCACCACTCGTTCACCGAAAGGACCACCCGATGACTGAGACCACCACCACGGCGCTAGAGACCGTGCTCGCCTATCACCAGGCTTGGACCAGCCACGACTTCGACCTGGCCATGCGCTACATCGCCGACGACATCATCTGCCACACGCCAGCCGGCCGCCTCGACGGCGCCGCCGCCTTCCGCGCGTTCATGGAGCCGTTCTCCCAGACCGTCACCAGCTCAACCTTGCTCTCGGCCTTCGGCGACGAAACCACCGCGCTCCTGATGTACGACACCGTCACCACCCCAGTCCCCCACGCCCCCGGCGCCGAACTCCTCACCGTCCAGCACGCCCGCATCACCCACCTCAAAATCATCTTCGACCGCCTCCCCTTCACCCAGGCCCCGCGCAGCCGCCGCCCAAAACCAATAGCCCACCAAGGTGGTCGGCTTCAGCGTCCGAACGCCTCGCCGGCCTGAATCACTCGTCGTCGAGCCACTCAGCGCCGTCGACGGCGCAGTGGTAGCCGCGATGCTCGCCAAGGACGCATCCCAGACCAGTGTCTGGATGGACCCCGTCGCAGGTTGCTTCGTTCACGAGCTTGAGCATGGCGACAGCGTCTGCTGAAACAGACTCGGCCACCACGGTTGCCTTGTATCCCACGGCAAAAGGCGACAGGGATACAACCGCCGGGTGACACTAGGTTGTATGGCGTTCGGGTCGTTGTTGCGGGAGTACCGCGAGCATCGCGGATGGTCCCTGGGCGAGCTCAGCCGGGTGACCCACTTCAGCCGCGGCTACCTGTCAAATGTGGAGAATGGCCGCAAGCCCGCGACCGAGACTCTTGCGCGGCTCTGCGACGAGGCGCTGCGGGCGAACGGCGCACTGATCGCTGCATCCGGCGACGAGCTGGTGGCCAAGCTCGACCGGACGCCCTGGCAGACTGCCGAGCTCGTCCAACGATTGCAGGCATCCGATGCGACTCCGGCAACGTTGGAGCGCCTGCACGCAACGCTAGTCGAGTTGTGTTGCCAGTACTCCTGGCGTGATGCGATGGAGCTCCGCGAGGAGGCACAAGGCTGGCTGCGGCACGTCGGCGAACTGTTGCGACGCCCAGTTGGCCTGTGTGCGCATGCCGAGCTACTGGCCGCGGGTGGCTGGCTTGCGTTGCTTGCGGGCTGTGTCGAGTACGACCTGGGTCTGCGGGCAGCCGCCGAGTCGACCCGTACTGCGGCGCTGCAGCTGGGCGCCGAAGCCGGGCACGCGGAGATCAGTGGTTGGGCTCACGAGATGTCCGCGTGGTTCGCGCTTACCCAAGGTCGGCTCCTTGACGCGATCGATTCGGCCGAAGCGGGCCAGGCTGTCGCCCAGCAATCGAGTGTCCACGTGCAACTCATCGCCCAGGAAGCGAAGGCGCGGGCTCGCCTCGGGCAATCGGGCCTCGAGCCTCTACTGGAATCCGGTCGCGAGATTCTCGATCGCCTGCCGTACCCGGATCGCCCGGACAACCATTTCAAGGTCGACCCGGCCAAATGGCAGTACTACGCGATGGACGTACACCGCCTCGCCGGTGACGACCAGCTCGCGCGCCAGTACGCAACGGCCGTCATCCAGGACAACCTGGCACCCGACGGCACCGAACTCTCCCCGATGCGAATCGGCGAGAGCCGCATCGCGCTCGCCATCGTCGCCGCCCGCCAAGGAGGGCTCGAAGAAGCCACAACTCTAGGCCTCACCGGCCTCCACGGCACTCGCCAGAGCCGCCCCTCCCTCGTCATGGTGGCCGGCGAACTAACCCACGAACTCACAACCCGCTACCCCGACGAACCTCTGACGCATCACTTCACCGAAGCAGCCCGCGCTCTCTGAACCCGCAATGCACGCTCCCGACGGCGTGTCTCACCCTAAGAATCAGATCTGCCCGAGACTGCTTTGCATGGGTATCAACTTCAAACTGAAGAATGCTTTCGAGATTGATCAAAAGACCGACTCGATGAATCGAACTTGGGTCGGCTGGGACCCGTTGTGCAGTGACGAGGATCTGTGGCGGGTCAATCGCGGCCGCTGGGCACTGGGACCGGACGTACTAGATCAGCGTTTCGCCACTCTCTCCTTCGACGGCCAGATCCGAGTCGTCGCGGAGATCGACGGTCTTGAGGATGTCGATGATCCACGTCGTCAGCGGCCGAAGAAGGCACTCATCGGTCAGGTCCTGCTGCCTGGCGACCCTGCTCGTGACTGCTTGATCGGACGTAGGGCGCCGTCGGGGCGGAATCCAGTCGGATACTTCGACACCTCCGAGTCGGACGCACTTTCGTCCGCCCAGCGAGCGGTCCGGCCGCCGGAATCCAGGGCGACATATCTCGTTACATACAACCCCGACCTCTGGCAACTCAAGCCGACCGACTACGAGCGGGAATGTGCATCGACCGACAGCGGAAGAATCGTTCGTGGCTCGTGGTCGACAGGTTTACGCCGGAAGACGATTGTTCCCGGCGATCGAGTCTTCCTGCTCCAGCAGGGCAGCGGCGAAAGGGGTCTGCTCGGCTCGGGCACGTTCAACAGCAGAGTCTTTCAAGACAACCACTGGCTAGACGAATCGAAGACAGCCAACTATGCGTTCATCGATTGGGGCACACTACTTCGCCCGGAGCATTTACTGCCCATCGAGGTACTCAAGGCCCAACTGCCCCACCAAGAATGGGAACCTCAGTCGAGCGGCATCGTCGTCGCCAGTCCACAGGCTGAGGAACTCGAGAATCTATGGAGTGAGCACCTTGGCCGACCGATCCACTCCCGCACGACGCCGAGGCAGCGATGGCAACTGGATCCGCTTCGTAGAAAGCAGGTAGAAGATCTCGCTCAAGCACGTCTGGAGAAGCACTACCGGGACAAGAATTGGATAGTCGAGGACGTGAGGTACGGCCACCCGTACGACGCAGTCGCGGTCAAAGACGCTGCCGTCCTCTTCCTAGAAGCAAAGGGAACCGAGTCAACCGGCTCATCTGTTCTCGTAACACGAGGCGAGGTTGACCATGCTCGTCAGCATCCCGGGCAATGCATCCTTGGCATCCTCAGCGACATCCAGTTTCTGTCCAACGGTGAGGTTGACCCCAGGTCAGGCAACTTCAGGATCATGCCGTTCACCCCTGACAGTGGAGAGTTGATTCCAACCGGATACTCATGGACGCCGCCGAACCAGTAGCGAGTCGACTGAGCATCGAATTCGTCCTCACCGGTCAACATTTGAGGCCCTGAACTAGTCGTGGTCGCCAGCAAACTGGCCCACGAGCTGACGATCCGCTACCTAACAGGTGTGCCACGAGCGCGACGGCGGATCGGTCAAGACAGAAGGATGCGAAAGGGGGTTGTGCGGGGGCCATCTGCCGCCGGTGAAGGTTATGCCGTTGGTGATTTGTTTTGGGCGAAGAAGAAGATGGCCAGACAGGGCAGGGTGATCAGGACGGAGGTTGCCATTAGCAACGGGGTGTCGGTGCCGTTGACGGATTGGAAGCCGGCCAGGGCGAGGGCAAGGTTTTCCATTGGTCTGAGTTGATGTAGATGGCCGGTCCGAGGAAGTTGTTCCAGTAGCCCATGAAGAGAAGAATCGAGATTGCCACTACCGCGGGGCGGGCAAGTGGGAGGTAGACGAGAAGGAACATCCGGAACCAGCCACAGCCGTCCACGACGGCCCGCGTCCGCGAGCTCGGGCGGCATTCGGGCGAAGAACTGGCGGAACAGGAAGATGTAGAAGGGTGAGCCGAAGAAGGCGGGCAGGATCAGCGGGTAGAGCGTGTCGATCATGCCGAGGTTGTTGAAGAGCATGAACTGCGGGTGGGCGGGCGGCCGACGTAGGAGGCGCGAAAGGGGCGGGCGCTCGTTACAGCTCCAGTGGTAGTTCGTTCCCGCGGCTAGCGTCGGCGTTCTCTTGGCTCCAGCGTTTGGCGGTTTCGATGTAGCGGGCGACCCATGGTGAGGGGTTGCCGGGTTTCCAGGCGACCACCATCGTGTGGGGTTCGGCGTCGGGGACTGGGCGGTAGACCAGATCGGGGCGGGCGTTGCGGAGGGCGAACGAGACCGGGAGCAAGGCGACTGCCTGGCCTAGAGCGATTACTTCGAGCATCTGGGCGGTGTCGTTCACCAGCGGGCCGGTCGGAGTACCAGCCGGCTGACCGTCCGGCTGTCCCGACCAGTAGTTGCGGCTGGCAACGGATGCGCCTGGCCGGTGGGCGAACGGGAGGTCGCGCAGGTCGTCGATCCCGAGCACCTCGCGGTCGGCCAGCTCGTGACCGACCGGCAGCACTGCCATCCGGCCCTCGGTGAGCAGAACCTCTTGCGCCAAAGGGTTGTCGAGGTACGGCGACCCGAGGATCGCCAGGTCGGCACGGCCGTCCGTGATCCGCTCCACCTGCTCACCGAGGCCGGTGACGTCGAACCGGATCTCGGGTGCGCCCGGCACGTCGCGGAGCTCGTTGACGACATAGTTGAGCAGATCGGTGGCGACTCCCGGCTTCGCGGTGACGACCAATGTCTTCGTCGCCGATCCGGCGCGCTGCGTACGGCGTACTGCGGCGTCTAGTGCGTCGAGCACCTGGGCCGATTCCTTGAGCAACGTCTCACCGGCCTCGGTCAGGCCGATCCGGCGCGGGTCGGAGCGGTCGAACAGAGCAACACCCAGCCGGCTCTCCAGCGCACGCATCGCCCGCGACAGCGGCGGCTGGGCGATGCCGAGTCGCTCGGACGCACGGGTGATGTTCAGATCCTCCGCGACCGCGCGGAAGTAGCGCAGTTCACGGATCTCGGGTTCCGCCATACCTCCAGGGTATGCCGGGCCACCCGATCGGTCTTTTTCTTTTGGGCCGACGGCGGCTGAACTTGAAGACATGAACACCAACGAAGTAGCACTGGTGACCGGTGCCAACAAAGGAATCGGCCGGGAGATCGCCCGGCAACTCGCAGACCACGGCTTCACTGTCTACATCGGCGCTCGGGACGCCTCCCGTGGTGAGGCTGCCGCGGCGGAGCTCGCCGGGGACGTCCGCTTCGTCCAGTTGGATGTGACGGATGCCGAATCGGTCGGTGCCGCGGTGAAGTCGATCGAGGCCGACTCCGGCCGGCTCGACATCCTGGTCAACAACGCTGGGATAGCCGACGAGTGGGGCGTCGACCTGGTGGACATGACCGCCGAGCACCTCCGTACGACGTACGAGGTCAATGTTTTCGGCGTCGCGACGGTGACGTCGGCCTGCATCCCGCTGCTGCGCAAGTCGCCGAACGCACGGGTCGTCAACATGTCCAGCAGCCTCGGTTCGCTGACACGGCTGAGCGATTTCGGGACCGCGCAGTCGAGCCATCAGATGCTGGCCTACAGCTCGTCCAAGGCCGCGCTCAACGCGTTGACCGTCCTGTATGCGGCGGCGCTGCGGGCCGATGGCATCAAGGTGAACGCCGCCACTCCCGGGCTGGTTCCGACCGATCTGAACACGGCTGCGGAGTTCCCGCGAGGCAGTCGCACCGTCGCCGACGGGGCTGTCGCGCCGGTCTATCTGGCCACGCTTCCGGTCGATGGCCCGACCGGCGTCTCCCGTGGTCCCGGCGCGAACGACTCCATCCCCTGGTGAGCAGTACGCGGGACCCTGGTGAGCAGTACGCGGGACCCTGGTGAGCAGTACGCGGGACCCTGGTGAGCAGTACGCCGGTCAGCTGTCCGAGAGCGTTCTCCGGGCCAGGATCATGGTTGTCGCGGTACCCACCAGGCCGCCGACGCAGATCGCCAGGTTGGGACGGATGAGTGTGCCGAGCAGCCCGGCCAACGCGATGCCGACGCCCTGGATCGCCATCAGTCCGCTGGTTTGGACGGTAAACAGCCTCCCCCGGTACGCCGGGTCGCTGGCGACCAGGATCAGCGGATCGATCCCCTGGTTGAACGCGTATCCGCAACCCGAGATCGCCAGCAGCACCGCCGCCACCGGGATTGCCGGCTCGGTCACGAAAGCGATCGCGGGCAGCTGGGTGACGAGGATCAGCGGGATCACGAGTCGTCTTCGGGTGCTCGGCGCGAGGCGTGTCGCGACGAGCTCGCCGAGGATCGAGCCTGCGGCGTACCCGGTGAACAACGCACCGGCCAGTGAGGCTGCGACCCCGGTCTGTGCGGTGTAGGCGACGGCCAGTCCGTCTGGCATCGATGAGAATGCCGGGACGATCCAGGACAGCACGATCAATCTCCTGAGTCGTTTGTTGCCGAAGATATATCCCAAGCCCGCAAGGGATTCCCGCACGGTACTGCGAGTTGGCGCGGCGGTCCTCGGTGTTGATGGGGTGCCGATTCCGATCAGCACGGCTGACGCCACGAAGGTCCCGGCGTCCAGGCCGAGCAGCCAGGTGGGCCCGATCGCCGCGACCGCGATGGCGCCGACGGCGAAGCCGGCCAGGAGGGTCAGCTGGCTGATTGCCCTGAGCAATGACCGCCCGGTTGGGAACAACTCGGCATGGAGTAGATGGGCGAGGCTGGCCGCTCGGGCGCCGGCGAAGATCGGGGCGACGGTGCCGGTCACCAGCAGCAGTCCGAGCAGGGTCGCGACTGCCATTCCTGGGATGAGCATCGCGGCGATCGCCGTCGCACTGACCAGATCGCAGCAGACCAGGACGCGCCTGGCGGGGAAACGATCCGCGATCGAAGAGAGCGCTACCCCGCCGAGCGCATAGGGCAGGAACGAACACACCAGAACCAGTGCGGACAGCAGCGGCGACCGGGTCCGCTCGAAGACCAAGATCGAAAGCGCAACCTCAGCCGCAACCGTCCCGGCCATCGACACAGCATGCGCGAAGAAGATCGCCCGCAACCCAGGAACTCGCAGCACCGCGCCATAACCAGCACTGCGCGCCGGGGCCGCGGGGGTGGGGGTAGGTGGGGTGGGGGTGGGCATGTGGGTGAGCGTGGGCGTAAGGGTTGGGCGGAGGTAGTGTTTCGGGGGTGGCCGAAAGTGGGTGGGTGTGCCGGTTTTGAGGTTCAGTCAGGCGGATGCGCTTCGGTGCCGGTTCGGGGTTTCGCCGGTGTGGGAGACGATGTCGGCGGTGCGGGTGCTTGGGGGGCAGCGGTCCCGGCCGTTGTATTCGCCGTGGGTCGCGGCCAAGGCTGATAAGACGGCCGGGCTCGATCTGCGGATGTTGCGGGCTGTGCAGCCTCGGAGCGGGTACACACCTGACTTTCTCACTCCCCCGCCTAAGGCCTCGCGGGCTAGGTTCGAGACGGAGATTGCGCGGGTTCGTAGTACGCCGTTGCATCAAGTCAGGGCCGAGCTGATTCAGTCTCGTGACGGGCGGGACAATCCGGGAGCGCCGGCGATCAATCGGATGTTGGAAGACCCGGCTGCGGCTCGCGAAGGGTTTGCTGTCGAGATCGAAGCTGCCTGGCATGCTCTGATCGAGCCGGACTGGCCGATGATCAGCCGTGTGCTCGAAGACGACATCGCGTATCGCGGTCAGCAGCTCACCTCGGGCGGACTGGCGAAGTTGTTCGACGACCTGCATCCGACGTTGAGCTGGGAGAACGATCAACTGATCACCTCGCAGTTCCGCGAGCAGGATCGCGAACTCACCGGCGAAGGTCTGCTGCTCGTACCAGGAGTGTTCGGGTGGCCGTACCTCGTCGTGATCACCGCGCCCGAATACCAGCCGACGGTGGTGTATCCGGCCCGCGGCGCCGCCCGGCTCTGGTCCGATGCGCCTGCTCCCCCGGATTCACTGGCGACCCTGCTCGGCCGGACTCGCGCGACGCTGCTGGTCGCGCTGGATCCACCGGCAACCACGAGCGCCTTGGCAGCGCAGTACGGACTGGCTTTGGCGACGGTGGCGGAGCATCTTGCCGCCCTGTACGGCGCGGGGCTGGTGAGCAGAAGGCGGACCGGGCATCAGGTGCATTACCGGCGGACAGATGTCGGTCAGGCGGTTGTCGACGCCTCGATCGGCTGAGATCCCACCAGGACAAGGCCGGGCGGGACAGAATGCTGCTGTGAGCACGGTTCCGAAGGCGGCAGCACCCAGCAAGCGACACACCCGGCGGTGGCCGGCTTCGCTGGCGGTACTGGTGGTGTTGTTGCTGCAATTCGCGATACCCGCGCCCATCATGCAGGCGCCACGCTGGCTGCTGCCTGCGCTCGGCCTCGCGCTACTGGTGCCACTGGTGTGGACGAACCCGTTCCACCTGGTGATGGACGAGCCATGGCTGCGCAAGATCGAACTCGTACTGCTTGGCGTGGTGGTCCTGATTAATGCGATCTATTTGGCCGGCATGATCATCTATCTCGGCGAAGGGCAGAGCAACGACGGCAAGGTGCTGGTGAAGGCCGCACTGCTGATCTGGGTGACGAACGTGGTCGCGTTCGCGGTCTGGTACTGGGAGATCGACCGCGGCGGACCGTTCGCCCGGATGCCCGACCACGAGCACGAGGAAGAGCGGCCGGACCTGCTGTTCCCGCAGATGACGGCCGACATCCCGGGCTGGCAGGGCTGGCTGCCCGGCTTCACCGACTACCTGTTCGTCGCGTTCACCGCGGCCACCGCGTTCAGCCCGACCGACACGATGCCACTGACCGCCCGGACCAAGACGCTGATGGGCACCCAGTCCGGCATCTCGCTGCTGACCATTGCGATCGTCGCCGCCCGCGCCGTCAACGTGCTCTAGCGCCGCCAGGGAAAGGGGGCGAGATCGGGCTCGACCCAAGCGGTCCGGGCTGCGGGAGTCGCGAGCGTCGCCGAACGGTAGAAGCGCGTCAGCAGACGCTTGTCGAGCAACGCGGGATTGCGCTCGGCGAAGGCATCGAAGTCGTCGAGACGTTCCTCCATCACGTGGTGCCCGATCAGTTCCACCCAGGCCCTGCTCACGGTCGCGTGATACTTCTGCGGCGCACCGGCGTACCGAGCGGTCTGCTGGATGCCTTGGCTGACCACCTCGACCGCGCCTTCGACCCCATGCCGGCGAACCGCCAACCAGGTCAACCGCACGTGCTCCCGATGCCCGAACCGGTCAGCCGTCCGCATGGTCTTCGCCATCAAGCTCTCGAAGTCACTCATCACTGCCCGCCAGCGCGGCGAGAACCTGACGAAAACCGCTGAGCGCTTCCTTCGGGAGACCCGCCAAGGTGCGGTGCTCGATCTCGGCGATCGTCTCCGCGATGAGGCTCGCGGTCTCGCGCCCATCGGCGGTCAACTCGATCAGCACCACCCTTCGATCACCGGCCCGGGTACCTCGGGTCAGCAGCCCACGCCGCTCGAGCCGGTCCAGTACGCCGGTGAGCGTGGTCGGCCTGATGCCGATGGCCGCGCCGAGCTCCGACACGGTCCGGGCCCGGTCGTCGGACAAGTTCCCGAGCGCGTTGATCTCAGCGGCCGACAGATCCAGGTCGACCAGCTTCGACGTCAACTCTTGCAGCGTCGCGTGAGTCGCTCGCTGCAACTCCAGCAGCAGTAAGCCAGTTTCTTCTGATTCGGACTTCATGGATCCGTACTATACGGATCCGTAGTATCTGCCCGTGACGGCTCAGACGTCCAGCTACTGATATATCCCTATCGACGGCCTGTAATGAGTGTGAAACAGTTACACCCATGTACAGAGTCCGCCTGGACGAGGAGTGAGGAGCTGAGAATGCAAGCAACGCCGGACGCCGCCCGGACCAAATCGGCCGGACTTGGTTTTGCTCTCTTCTCAGCGGTGACCTTCGGTGGTTCGGGACCGTTCGCGAAGGCCCTGATCAACGCCGGCTTCTCGCCCGAACAGGCCGCCTGGCTGCGGATCCTGGGCGCTGCCGTCCTGCTCGTCCCCTTGGTCCTGATCTTCCGCGGCCCCGCCGGGATCCTGGCCGCCCGGAAGTCCTGGCCGCAACTGGTTCTCTACGGCCTGACCGGGATCGCCGGCTGCCAGACGCTGTTCTTCATCGCCGCCAGCCGCTTGCCGGTCGGCGTGGCGATCCTGCTGGAGTTCTCCGGCCCGGTGCTCGTCGTCGGCTGGCTGAAGTTCGGCCGCAAGGTCGCCGTACCGCGGTCTGCCGCGCTCGGAGTGGCGATCGCGCTGGTCGGTCTCGCCACTGTGGTCGAGATCTGGTCCGGGTCGCAGCTCGACCTGATCGGACTGCTCGCCGGGCTCGCGGCCGCTGCCTGCCAAGCGGTGTACTTCATCCTGATCGACAAGCTGACCGGGGTCGCGGATCCGCTGGTGATGACTGCGGCCGGCAGCGTCGTCGGAGCGGTGCTGCTGACGGCGATCTCGGCGCCGTGGGCTGTCCCGTGGCACACCCTCACCGACACGATCGCGATCGGCGAACGCTCCGCACCGGGATGGGTGTTCGCGGCCTGGCTGATCGTGGTCAGCACCGTGGTCGCGTACCTCGCCGGCGCCGCCGCAGTACAGCGACTCTCTGCCGCGATCGGTGGTGCGGTCGCGTACGTCGAGGTGGTGGCGGCCGGTCTGTTCGCCTGGATCCTGCTCGGCGAGACCCTGAAGACGAACCAGATCATCGGCGGCCTCATCGTCCTGCTAGGCGCCTTCGTTGCCCAGTCGTCCGTCGGCAAGGTGGCTCCTCCCGAGGCGCCGACACCGTTGCATCCCGAACCCTTGAGCCCCGATCTTGACCCCGCCACGCTCTGACCAACCGCGCTGCAAGGCGGATGGCACGATAGGCGCATGGAGCGGATCGCAGCGGTCACATGTGGACAAGTTCGCGGGTCGCTCAAGGACGGAGTGACTGCCTACCTGGGTCTTCCGTACGCCGCCGGCCCCGCAAGGTGCCGACCTGTACGCCGCGCCGAAACCAGTAACGCCTTGGGAAGGCGTCCGCGAGGCGACGTCTCTCGGGGCAACCGCTCCCCAGCCCGGCTACGACCCGCCGTTCAACAAGTTGCTCAGCAACCCGATCGTCGACGGTCCGGACTTCCTCAACCTCAACGTGTGGACCCCCGGCGACAGTACGGCCGGCGGTGGGGGTCTGCCGGTGCTCGTCTGGTTCCACGGCGGCGCCTTCCGCAACGGCTCGAACGCGAACGCGGCGTACGACGGAACAGCCTTCGCCCGCGATGGCGTCGTACTGGTCAGCGTCAACTACCGGTTGGGTGTTGCCGGCTTCGGCGTGCTCGAGGGGGCGCCCAGCAATCGCGGGCTGCTCGACCAATTGGCCGCGCTGGCCTGGGTTCAGGAGAACATCGCGGCGTTCGGCGGCGACCCGAGTCAGGTCACGATCTTCGGCCAGTCGGCGGGCGGGATGAGCGTCGCCACCTTGCTGTCGCTGCCGTCCTCGAAGGGCTTGTTCCGGCGGGCCATCATGCAGAGCGGGTCGGCCGAGTCCGTCGCCCTGGCGACCGACGCGATGTCGATGACGGCCGAGCTGGCGAAGCATCTCGGCATCCAGGCAACGCCCGAAGCGCTCGGCGCAGTACTGATTCCTGACCTCATCGCCGCCCAGCAAGCAGTGTCGACAGACCTGCGGCAGAATCCCGATCCAGCCCGCTTCGGTGCGAGCGTGATCAAGGCCGGCGGCGGAATCATGCCGTTCTTCCCGGTGGTCGACGGCGAGCTGATTCACGAGGTACCCCTCGACGCCATCAACGCCGGCGCGGGGCGCGACGTCGAGCTGATGGTCGGGACCACGACCGAAGAGTTCCGGTTCTTCACCATCCCGAGCGGGATCGCTGCCGCTGTCACAGCGGAAGCACTGCCGGTACTACTTGCCCGCGCGGGCCTCGATCCGGCAATCGCGGGCTTGTACGCCGCCAACCGGCCCGGCCAATCTCCCGGCGAGATCTACACGGCCGTGACGAGCGACGCGTCCTTCACGGTGCCGACGCTTCGGCTCGCGGAGGCAGCGTCCTCGGCGTACGTGTACGAATTCGCCTGGCAGTCGCCGTTGCCGGGGCTCGGTGCGTGCCACGCGCTGGAGATCCCGTTCGTCTTCGACACTCTCGCCGACGGCGGATCTCCCTTGCAGGGCGACAATCCGCCGCAGGAGCTGGCTGATCGGATGCACGCGGCCTGGGTGGCATTCGCCACCACCGGGGATCCGGGCTGGTCGCAGTACGACACGACCTCGAGGCCTGTGATGAGCTTCGATCACCCGGAGTCCCGGCAGCTGGCAGATCCGCATGCGGACGAACTGGCCTTGCTACGGCAGTAGCTCGTACTGCTGCCGTAGCTCGGCATTACGGCAGTAACGACTGCACGAGGTCGCGCGGCAGGCCGTGCGTCTCGTGCAGGTAGTCGAAGTCACTCTGGTCGAGCGTCTTCTGGAAGCGTTCGTGACTGATGATCCGGCGGCCGCGGTCGAGCAGATTGTTGAACCGGATCTCCTCGTCGATCAGGATGCGACGGACCAGCGTCAGCAACTCACCTTGGTGGAAGTGCTCGAGGGTGTGCCTGTAGAGCTCCATCGGCAGGTCCGACAGGGTGCCGGTGTCGTCGACGCGCCACAGCAGCGTCAGCACCCGGCGGATCAGCCGGCGCAGCACGTAGCCGCGTCCGGTGTTCGATGGGTGCACGCCGTCGCCGACGATCACCATGCTCGACCGGAGGTGGTCGATGACGATCCGCTGCGATTCCAGATCCAGCTCCCACAGGCTAGGGACGATCCGCATCCAGGGCTCGAACAACGAGGTCTCATACACCGAGTCCTTGCCCTCGAGCAGCATCGTCAGCCGCTCCAGGCCGAGGCCGGTGTCGATGTTGCGCTGCTGCAACGGCTCCAGCGAACCGTCCTCGAACCGGCGGTAGCGCATCATCACGTGGTTCCAGACCTCCACCCAGCGGTCGTCGGTGGTCGGCGTACCGGTCGGCATGCCCTTGCCGGTCCAGAGGAAGATCTCCGAGTCCGGGCCGCACGGACCGGTCGGGCCGTTCGACCACCAGTTGTCGTCGGTGGTCAGCTCGATCGGCACGCCGAGCGACTGCCACGTGCGCAGCGATTCCTGGTCCAGTTCGACCTGGTTGTCACCGCCGAACACCGTCACGTACAGCTGGCCGGGGTCGATGCCGTACCCCTCGGTCAGCAGCTCGTAGCCCCACCGCAGCGTCTGCTCGCTGCCGTAGTCGCCGAGTGACCACGAACCGAGCATCTCGAACACGGTCAGGTGCGTGCGATCCCCGACCTCGTCGAGATCCGTGGTTCGCAGACATCGCTGCACGCCGGTGAGTCTGCGCCCCATCGGATGTGGTTCGCCTTCGAGATAAGGCGTCAGCGGATGCATCCCGGAGGTCGTGAACAGGACGGGGTCACCGGGGCGCGTGATGAGCGAGGAGCCCGTGGTCGGCACGTGCCCGTGGTCGGTGAAGAAGTCGATGAAGGTCTTTTCGAGGCTCATTGCAGGTCCTTTGCGGGGTGTGGACCGGAAAGGTGCCTGGTTTCGAGCAAAACAAAACCGGCGGACCGTTTCCGGTCGCCGGTTGGGTGGTTCTGGAAGTCAGGCAGCGGCAGCCGGAGAGCATGAAGCTCGTACGGCTGCTGCGAGGCGCGACATCTGATGCATGGGCCCAGAGTACACATATCGCCGGATGAGTTGTCTATGAGGTTGGCATCACACGTCGAGCAGGTCCCGGAGGGTCACTCCCGACTGTTGCCACGTCCACTCATCGGCCACCCAGTCGCGGCCGGCCGCGCCCATCGCCCGGGCCCGCGCCGGATCGGTCAGCAGTGAGACGAGCCGTACTGCGACCGCGACCGGGTTGTACGGATCCACCAGGTAGCCGGTTTCACCGTGTCGCACGGTGTCCGGCGCCCCACCCGAGTCGCCGACCAACACCGGCTTCCCGGTAGCGGCAGCCTCCAGCGTCACGATCCCGAGCGCTTCCGGCTCCAACCCGAATCGTCTGGTCCGGCACGGCATCGCGAAGACGTCCGCGGCGTCGACGTACGGCGGGATCTCGGCCCACGGCACCGCGCCGGTGAAACGGACCGCGTGCGCTACGCCCATCGTCTCGGCCAGCCTGGTGAGCTGCTCGCGTTGTGGCCCACCACCGACGAGGAGCAAGACCGCGTTCGGCACCTCGGCCAGAACTCTTGGCCAGGCACGGATCAGCGTGTCCTGGCCCTTGCGCGCGACCAGCCTCGACACACACGCGACGACCGGAACGCCTTCCAGGCCGAGGCCTTTGCGCACCTGCTCTCCCCCACAGCCCGGGTAGAACCTCGTCGTGTCGACCCCGGGCGTCAACCTCCGGATGGTCGCCTTCTCGGACAGAGCCTTCGCGATCTGTTGCTCGCACCAGGTCGAGACCGTGGTCACGGTGTCGGCCGCGTCGCCGATCCGCCGCAACGCCTGTCGCGGCCCCGGTACGCCGGCCCACCAGGTCTCGTGGCCGTGTGTCATCGCGACGATTCGCTTCGCCCCGGCCTTGCGCAGCGCTGGGCCCATCAGTCCGAGTGGGGCCGCCGCACCGAAAAGCACCCGGTCGGCGTTGTGGCGGCGCATCACGTCGATGGCCGATCGGGTGACGCGTGCCGTCGGCAACAACATCGTCGTACGGTCGCGCACGACGGGGAAGGGCAACTCGGCGTCGTACTGCGTGTCGCCGGGCATCCGGGCGGCCAGGACGACCAGCCTGTCCGCCGGGAGTTCGTCACACAATGAACGGACGAAGGTCTCGATCCCGCCCTGGCGGGGCGGAAAGTCGTTGGTGACAACGAGAACGGTCATCGCTGGACCAGCGGTGGGACCACCGATCCGTGTCCGGACGCCCACGCCCGGCCCATCGCGATTCGCTCCGGCGGGGTCGGGTGGTTGGCGAACATCCAGTAGCGCCAGCGGTTCGGATCCAGGCCGGAGATGTTCGTCACCGACAACTGGTGCTGCATGTCGGCGAAGTCCTGCGGATCGTTCGTCAGGCGCAGCGAGTGATAGTCCGCCCGGGCCTCGATCCTGCGGCTCACCAGGTTCTGCACCGGCGCTGCCAAGGTGCTGCCGGCGACGATCATGGCCAGCAGCAAGGCTGTTCGCCGCGGATCCGACATCTTTGCCCCTAGCAACAGGCGCAGCAGAACGACGGCGAAGGCTGCTCCCAACGCACCGATGAAGGTGCCGTGGAGTACGTCGTCCTCGGCCGCGTGCCCAAGCTCGTGCGCGACGACGAGCCGGACCTGAGCTGGTGGAGCATCCTTGAGCAGCGTGTCGTAGACGACCAGCCGGCGGGTCGAGCCGAAGCCCGAGACGTAGGCGTTCAGTGCGGTGGTCCGCTTGGAGGCGTCCGCCACCAGGACATCTTTGACCGGTACCCCGTCCTGCTTTGCCAACTCGAGAAGCTGATCTCGTTGCGGGCCGGGCGCGAGCGAGGTGAAGTCGTTGAACCTCGGCTCCACCAGCACCGGATAGGCAAAGGAGACACCCAGAACCAGAACCGCGCCTGCGATCGCGGCCGATGCCCACCACCAGGTCCGCCAGCGCCGCGCCATCGCGAACAAGCCGAGAGCGACCGCGATCAGCACGATTGCCATCAGCAACCAGTTGACCGCACGGTCGCGAAGCCAGAGAGCCCAGTCCTCGGTTGACAGACCGTACTTCCGCGTCACCCGCTCAGCCATGATGTCGGTCGGCACGGTGATCACGCTGGCCAGTAGTCCCAACCCAGCAACGAGAATCGGCGCCGCGAAGTACCAGCGGAGCTTGATCGCGCCGTACAGGCGCCGGCCTAGCGGACTGAAGCCGATGCCGAGCGGGACCAGCAGCGAAAGCACCCAGGAAGCGGTCGACCACGGCAACAACTCGTGGCGGAACTGGTTCTGCCGAGCGATCTCGGCGGCGGTGAAGTCGAGTGCCGAGTCCGGTTTCGGCAGGTCGATCAGATGCCAAGGAGTCGTCGTCGCGATCACGGCGATCAGGGCAACAGCCAGCAGGACCGCTGCCAGGCGGGGTGCGATGTTGCCGGACTTGCCAGTCAGCCCGGGGGTCGACACAGGGGACGGTTCAGACACCGGCGAGCCTTCGGAGGTATTTCTGCCAGTCGGCGACGAACTCCTGTTCCGTCGTACCGAGCACACTGCGGAAGGCGTCGGCCAGGCCGGTCGGGCTCTTCGACGCGTGCACGGCCCGGTAGAACTTCACCAGCCTGGCCTGTCCCTCGCGCTCGCTGATCAACCGGCAGGCCAGCCAGCCCGACTCGTAGGACTGCGCCAGGTCGGTCGACGAGGCGGTGAACGCCTCCGGCGGCGGGAGTCCCTTCGGCACCTTGCCGGCCCGGATCGACTTGAACAGCTCCTTCGCCGCCGACTCGTCCTGGACGGACACGGCGGTGAAGGCGACGTAGTCGGCGAATCCCTCGGCCAGCCAGAGTGGCACCGGCGAAGCGGTCGCTGTCGAGGCGACGTGGGTGGTCTCGTGCGTGAGGACGATCCGGCGGCCTTGCTTGCCGAGCTCGTCGAACAGCTTCGGGTTGGCCACGATCCGCACCGGCGCGCCCGCCTGCGGCATGTCCAGCTCGGCCATCGTGACCGCGGCGATCTGGGTGTAGGTGCCGGGCTGGGCACCGAGCAGCGACTCCATCTCGGACTGCTTGGACGGCAGGTAGATGACCGTCTTCTGCCGCCAGTTCTTGCCCCAGACCTTGCTGACCGAGTCGACCGCCTTGTCGCTCACCGCCGCGTAGTCGTCCGCGTTCGCCTGCGAGTTGAGGCTGATCACCAGGCTGTGGGTGCCCTTGGCAACATCGATCGAGCCGAGCGCCCAGATCGGCCGCCGTTGACCGGCGACGAAACGCTCGCTGAACGACGCGGCGTACGTCGTACCGTCTCTCGTCACGAAGGTGACCGGAAGAGTCTCGCGAGCAGGGTTCGCGTCGTACCCGGTGAGCTGCCAGGAAACCTCGACCTGGGCGAGCCATGACTCGGAGCCGCCGAGCGCACTGGTGCGGTCCGGCTCGAGTGCGCCCGGGTCATCGCTCACATAGCGCAGCTGGAAAGTGGCCAACGGCAACTTGGCGAGGTTGTTGTAGACCGTCCGCGCCTGGTCGTCGAACACTTTCGCCTGCGGGTCGATCGTGCTCATGAAGGTGCCGCGGCTCTCGCTCTTGACGGCGTCGGCCATCCGTTGCAGGACCGCCTCGCCCTGGACGGCACGGCGTACCCCCTCGGACGCCTCGTCCGGGGACTTGCTCTGACCCGGTACGCCGTTGTTGCCGTGGGCACCTGGATCGGCGGGGGCGTTCGCGACGTTGCGGAGTCCCAGGTAGCCCGCGCCGGCGACCACGACGACCGCCATGCCGAGCGCGATCCGCTTCAGCAACACCGGCGAGAGGCTGGTCGGAAGTTTGAGGTTCGAGGGTCTGAGCTTGTCGAACTTGAGGTTTCCGAGCTTGAGATTGCCGAGCAGGGCCGGGCCGCCGCCTGCCGCGTGCTGGGCCGGAATCAGAACCGTGGTCTGATCCGAGACAGGCTTAACACCCGGCAGCGGCCGGTCCTGAGGCATCGGGCGGCTGGTCGACGGCGGCCTACCCGGTTGAGGGGTCGGCGGATCGGTCGGCGTGCTGCCGCTTCGTTCCTCGATCACCTCGGCCCCTCGCTGCTCACCTGCCCCGGTCCGGGGAGTCACTCTAATGTCCCGGGGATCAACTGCCCCTGCGGACAGTGAAGCACTCGGAGGGTGACATGACTCGGCTCCGGGGCTGCTGCCCCGGAGCCGACGATCATGTCAGCGGCGCGGATCAGCCCGGGCGGACCGCGCCGCTGTAGCCGCTCATGTAGTCGAGGTCGTTGATCTGGACCGGCTTGCTCGGGTTCGGCGCGTGCACCATCTTGCCGTTGCCGATGTACATCCCGACGTGGTGGATCGGGCTCCCGTAGAACACCAAGTCACCCGGCATCAGGTTGGCCCGGCTCACCCGGCGCCCTTCACCGGACTGTGCCGAGGAAGAGTGCGACAACGAGACGCCGGCCTTGCCCCAGGCGTACATCGTCAGACCGGAGCAGTCGAAACGGCTCGGACCGGCGGCACCCCAGGAATAGCTGTCGCCCAGCTGGTTCAGCGCAGTCTGTACGGCGACGCCCGCGCGGCCGTTGGCCGGCACGTTCGGCAGGTCGTCGTTCATCCGGCCCTTGTCGCGGCTCGGGCGCTGGTCGCGGGCCTTCTTCGCCGCGTCCGCGTTCTCCTGCTGGATCCGGGCGCGATCGGCGTCGCTCAGCTTGCCCAGCACCTTCTCAGCGGCGTCGAGGTTCGCCTGGAGCTGCTTCTTCAGACCCTCTTGCTCCGCCTTCACGGACTGCAGCGCACCGAGCTCGCTCTGCTCGCTGGCCTGCAGGTCGGTGAGCTTGCCCTGGGCGTCCTGGAACTTGCGGAGGGCCGAGTTCTGCTGACCGGCGAAGGCCTGCGCGGTGGAGGCCTGGCTGAGGAACTGGTCGGGGTTCGTCGAGAGCAGCAACTGCGCCGTCGTCGACATCCCGGAAGTCTGGTAGCCGGCGACCGCGAGGGACCCGATCTGCCGCTTGACCGCATCGACCTGGATCTGCTGCTTGGCGATCCCGGCCTGCAGCGCGTTCACCTTGGCCTGCTGGGCGGTGATCTTGCCCCGGAGCTCGTTGGCCGCCTCACCGGCGACCTCGGCCTTCTCCTGCAGGTCCGCTACCTGGGCCTTCGCCTGTGCCAGTGTCGGCTTGGGATCCGCGTCCGCGGCTCCCTGAATGAACAGGACGCCGGCGACGACAGCGGTGGTGGTGATGGCGGCGAGGGCAATACCCCTGGTGCGGTTAATGCGGCCGGTGGACACAGCCTGGTCGGTCCCTTCCTGCGCTCATCGCCGTCCCCGTCAACCACGCCTGGTCCTGGGAGTCTTACCGCTGTAACTCCCGAACGACCCCGCGGGTCACACTTCGGCTAGTCGCTGCCCGGCCGGTCTGGTCAACCGGCACTTCTGGGGCAACGAGAGGTAACAGTAGTAACCGATTCGTGACCGGTGCAATTCGCCCCTCTGGTTTGATCCAAACTTAACGTCGGGAAAGCCCTTCCAGCGGGCAGGTCCGGACCATCTCGGCCGTCACTTCGCCTTTGGCAGCACCGTCTTCCCGGACGCTACTGACCCCAGCGGACAGCTCGGCCTCCATGGCTGTTGCTCGAAAACAGGCGGTTGACCGGCAGTTCGGAGGCGGTATGGCGAGCGCTAAGCCGTGTCCGCGGATGGCTGGGGGTCGAGTACGGCCGGCTCCGGGCTGTTGACCGCGTGCACCAGTCGGAGCGGTGGGACCAGACCGGACTGGGCCAGTACTTCGAGGGCGGCCAGCTCCTCGTCGTCGACCCGGAGCGAAGTCTGTTCGGGTGGCATTCCGAGCAACACCGTGACCACACAGTCACGGCAGCCAGGACCTCGCATTGCACATGCGTCGCAGTCGATCAGCACAACGTCCTCCAAAGTGGGGAAGCACCCGGACTTGCACCCGGCTGAAAAGGACGCTAGAGGGCCCTTCCGACACTTTCCGCGGACAACCCGTTGCCCCCTGCCCCGACGCCGGGCGGCCAGGACAGGAACTAGGCGCGGTTGATGCGGGCGATCAGGCTGGTCGCCGACAAGGCCCGGGCGCCCATCGCGACGGTGGTTTCGGCTACCTCGCGGTCGGTGGAGACGACCACGATCGGGCGGCCGGGAGGTTCGGCGCGGACGAGTTGGCGGATGACCTCGTCGGCGATGACGCCGGCGGGGCTGAAGCGGACCCGTACGCCGCGGGGTGGGTTCAACTGGACCGGGCCCGGAGAGCTCGGCGCCGTCGAAGACGACGGTGACCTCGATCCGCCGCTGTGCCACCAGCGCGCCGAGCGCGGTGACGAGGCGCTGCCGCTGGGAGTGCAGCGGTGAATTTGGCCAGGCCGTCTTGGTGACGTTGTACCCGTCGATGATCAGATGCACCTGCGGCAGCGCCAGGAGCTCGTCGAACAATGCGGGATCGTCATCCGGCGCCGAACGCCCGACCGGCGCGGCGGACGGCTCCACGCCGGCGACCGTGTCCGCTGGGCGGAGATCTCCCCCGGGCGGCAGTGTCAGTTCGCGACGGAGTCCTCCCGCTGCCTCGACAAGGGTGTCCAGCAGCAGGCGGGTCCTGGTCGAGGCGAGCTCGCGCTCCTGCCCCGCAGTACGGCGTGCAGCGTGCTCCACGGCCTCCAGCTCGGTGATGCGGGCCCGGAGTTTGCGCAGCTCACGGTCGACTTCGGTACGTGCCGCGTCGACGCGTTCGTCGGCCGTGTTCGCCTCGACGGTGCGCAACTCGAGGTCGCTCTGCAACCCGGTGATCCGCTGGCGTGCCTCGTTCAGCTTGCGCCGGAGCGTGACGTTCTCCGCCTTGAGTTCGGTGACCTGCTCGCGCAAACGTTCGCGCACCTGCCGGGTCTCGGTGCGGGCCTGATCGAGTTGGTCGGAGAGCCGGTGGATCGCCTCGTCGTCGACCTTCGGCTGCTCCGGCGGCAACTGGGCGGCGTCAGCGACTCGCTGCTCCCAGTCGGTCGGGCGCAGCAGGTACGCGAGAGCGGCTACCTCGACCGGCTCGGCCGCCGGCACCGGGATGCCTTCGGCGACGGCGTCGCCCAGCTCGGGGTGCTCACCCCGTACTTCGAACGCGATCAGCCGACGGAAATGATCGTCGGTATCCAGGATCGGTCCGAGCACCGACGCCGAGAGCTTGGCGCGCTTGCCCGGCGCGAAGCTGGCGAACCGCCGCAGCGGTGGGGGGATGTCGGTCGCGGGCAGCTGCCCCAGAGCCTGGGCGGCGAGGGTGAGAACCCGTTGCCGCACCGGTTCGGGCAGGGTGGTAGCAGCGGAGCTCGCGGCGGCGCCGGCCTCAGCCACCGGTCCGCAGTCCGGCTGGAACGGCTGGCCGGCTCAGCCAGTGATGCGGACCACAACGAGCGGGCCCGCGGCCCGGATTCGCGGTGATCGCTTGAGTACGCATAACTAGAGCGTAGTCGGTTCGCGTGCGTGTCACCTGCGGAATTGTCGGCGGGGCCTTCTAGCGTCGTGGCCATGAGGAGTCCATCGCCGGATCACGCCGCTGCCCCGGCGCCCGGGCACGCCATGCCGATCCGTGGTGTGCAACCCAGTTTCGACGATCTCGGGACGCCGTTGCGCGATGTCACCTTCTGCGTGGTCGACCTGGAGACCACAGGTGGCGCACCGGGTGCATCGGGGATCACCGAGATCGGTGCGGTCAAGGTGCGGGGCGGCGAGCTGGTCGGCGAGTTCCAGACACTGGTGAATCCGGCCGAGCCGATCCCGCCGTTCATCGCGGTGCTGACCGGCATCACCGACCTGATGGTTGCCTCGTCACCGCGGATCGACTCGGTGCTGCCCGCGTTCCTGGAGTTCGCCCGCGGCTGCGTGATGGTCGCCCACAACGCGCCGTTCGACATGGGTTTCCTCAAGCACGACAGCCAGGCGCACGGGTACGACTGGCCCGACTTCGTGGTGGTCGACACCGCGCTGCTGGCCCGCCGGGTGATCACGCCCGACGAGGCCCCCAACTGCAAGCTCAGCACGCTGTCCAAGTTGTTCCGGGCAACGACCACGCCGAACCACCGCGCCCTGTCCGATGCGCGCGCGACCGTCGACGTGCTGCACGGCTTGTTCGAGCGAGTCGGCTCCCTCGGCGTACAGACACTGGAAGACCTGCAGACGTACTCCGCTCGCGTGGCGCCGCAGGTCCGCGCGAAACGGCATCTGGCCGAATCGTTGCCGCACGCACCTGGTGTCTACCTCTTCACCGACGACCGGGGCGAGGTCCTGTACGTCGGCAAGTCGAAGGACCTGCGTACTCGCGTCCGGTCGTACTTCACCGCCTCGGAGACGCGCACCCGGATCGGCGAGATGATCGGCATCGCCACCGGCGTACGAGGGATCGAGTGCGGTACGTCGCTGGAGGCCGAGATCCGCGAGCTGCGGCTGATCGCGGAGCACAAACCGCGCTACAACCGGCGATCGAAGTTCCCCGAGCGGCAGCACTGGTTGAAGGTCACGGTCGAGCCGTTCCCCCGGCTGTCGATGGTGAAGCAGATCCGCGACGACGAGGCCGGGTACCTCGGGCCGTTCAGCTCGCGGAAGACGGCCGAGCGCGCGATGGCCGCGCTGCACGAGGCCTTCCCGATCCGCCAATGCACGGTCCGGATGTCGAAGACGCCGCAAGTCTCGCCGTGTGTGCTGGCCGAGATGGGGCGCTGCGTGGCGCCTTGCGACGGGCGGATCTCGGCAGATTCGTACGGCGAATTCGTCGCGGCGCTGCGTTCGGCACTGACCGTGGATCCGGCGCCGGTGGTCGAGGCCCTGGATCGGCGGATCGACGTGCTGTCGGCCGATGAGCGGTTCGAGGACGCCGCGATGCATCGGGATCGGCTCAGTGCTTTCGTGCGGAGCAGCGCCAAGATGCAGCGGATGTCTTCGCTGACGGGGTGCGCGGAGATCTGCGCGGCCCGGCGGACGGACGATGGCGGCTGGGAGTTGCATGTGATCCGCCGGGGCCGGCTGGCCGCGGCCGGGATCAGCCCGCGTGGGACGGATCCACGGAAGTATCTGGAGATGCTGCGCGCGTCTGCCGAGACCGTTCTGCCCGGAATCGGACCTGTGGCGAGCGCTTCACCGGAAGAGATCGAGCTCGTACTGCGCTGGCTCGACTCCCCCGGCGTCCGGCTCGTCGAGATGGACGGTACCTGGACCTGCCCGGTCAGCGGCGCCGGCCGGCATGTGAGCCGCCTCGACAACTCGCACTCCGAAGAACACCACCACCCCGGCGAACGCCGTCGCCGGATGCGCCCGATCGGTGCGGCCCGGGTCAGCTGAATGGGCCGCACTATGCTTCAGCGGCAGGTTTTGTTCTGGATTTCGAGGAGAGGACGACATGGTCACCGCGATCGTGTTCATCAAGGCCGACGTCGCACGGATTCCCGAGGTCGCAGAACAGGTGGCGGCGATCGAAGGCGTCAGCGAGGTGTACTCGGTGACAGGTGCTCTGGACCTGATCGCGATGATCCGGGTCGCACACCACGACGACCTCGCAACCGTGATCCCCGACCACGTGAACCGCGTCCCCGGCGTACTGAGCACCGAGACCCACATCGCGTTCCGGACCTACTCCACCCACGACCTGGAGGCAGCCTTCAGCCTGGGCCAGGAGGACGGTGTCTGAGGGCCGATTCCGCGCCCCCTGATTGACACGAGCTGAAGTTACGGTGAACCCATGAGCAACCCTCCCGCGGGCTGGTATCCGGACCCCACCGGACAGGCCAACACCATCCGCTGGTGGAACGGGACACAGTGGACCAACAAAACCGACACCGAGTCCCCAGCCGATCCCGCCACTGCTGACCCCGCCACAGCTGACCCCGCCACAGCTGACCCCGCCACCAACGCACCCGCCACCAAGGCCACCGCCCCTGAGACCACCTCCGGCGTCGCCGCCTCTGACGAGACGGCAACCTCAGCGGCCTCGAGCGACGCTGCGGGCTCGGGCGGCGCTGCGGGCTCTGCGACTGACGGGGCCCCCGGCGGGCGATCAGGCAACCGGCAGCGCGGCGCCGACTTCCGGTGTGGATAGCGCGGGCCTTGCTGCGAATGAGGCCGCGGCGAAGGTGAGTGCGGCGGAGAAGGCCAAGGCCACGTGGACGC
This sequence comes from Kribbella qitaiheensis, assembly GCF_014217565.1. Lineage (NCBI taxonomy): Bacteria > Bacillati > Actinomycetota > Actinomycetes > Propionibacteriales > Kribbellaceae > Kribbella > Kribbella qitaiheensis. Next base: position 7,284,941 of record NZ_CP043661.1, on the reverse strand, counting down.
AGGTCGACGCACCGGTCGCGGCTCCTGCCAACCACTGGACCCAGCAAACCCCGGTTGAAGGCGATCCGAAGACCACGCCCGCTACCGGCGCGACGGCAGGCTCCGGGGGCGCGGGCGATGACGGCGCAGGCGACGAGGGTGCGGAAGGTCGGTGGACGCTCAAGCTGGCCGAGCCGGTGACCGGTACGCCCGCTGGGGACGACGGCGAAAGCAGCGCGAAGACGGTCGGCCGTTCTGGGCCCGGTCGAGGCACCGAGGCCGGTGACCGAGCCGCGAGCATCTGGGGCACAGCCGACGGCAGCGCTGAGTACGGCGGCAAAACAGGCAGCGGCACGACGACGGGTGGCAGCGGTACTGGGGGTGCCGGTACTGGGGGTGGTGACACCGCGAGTGGTGACGACAGTCAGGACGCCCAGTCGAGCGTGGTGGCCGGCTCCTGGGCGCAGAAGGGCAACGACCAGGATTCGCAGGCGCAGGAATGGTCGCCGACGAACTGGACCGAGCGACCAACCCAGGTCAACACCGGCGGCTGGAATCAGTCCGAGGGCGAGTCCTCATCCCAAACGACTGACAACAGTCCGCAACCCGACACAGCTGCCCCCGACCAGACGCCCACCACGTGGAAGTCGGCGGGCAACCAATGGCAGACAGCAGAGACGCAACAGGCTGCGTCAGGCATCTGGCAGGCGGGCGGCACCCAATCCCAGACCGATCCATCCCAGAACGGCGCCCAGCAAGGCGCCGGCTGGCGTGCGGCCGGGAGCCCATGGCAGACGGCCGCCGCGGACCAAGCCGACGATCAAAGCGGCGAAGACCAGAGCACAGACGCCCAGGGCGAATCCGGAACCTGGCAAACAACTGCCGGAAACCAAGGCGCCGACCCCCAGAGCGGCCACGCACAAGCGGGAACTGGACCGTGGCCCACGACTGCGGCCGGACAAGACGCCGGAGTCGACAGCGGCGACGTACAAGGCGGAGCTGGAACGTGGGCTGCGGCTACTGGTGGCCAGAGCGCTGGAACCGACAGCCACGGCACACAAGGCGGACCCGGGACGTGGCAAGCGACTGCTGGGGACCAGGGCAGCGGAGCCGAGAGCGGTGACGCTCAGGGCGGAGCCGGAACGTGGCAGGCGAATGCTGGCGGCCACGGCGCTGGCACCGCGGGCGGTGACGTGCAGGGTGGGGCCGGAGGTTGGCAGGCAGCTTCTGGTGGTCAGGGCAGCGGGGCTCAGGGCGGTGACGCTCAGGGCGGTGACGCTCAGGGCGGAGCTGGGGCGTGGCAGGCGACTGCTGGCGGACAAGGCGCTGGAACCGACAACCACGGCGTACAGGCCGGGGCTGGAGTCTGGCCGGCGGCAGGTGGAGAGCAAGGCGCCGGGGTTCAGGGCGGCGGTGTGCAAGGTGGGGCGTGGCAGGCGGGTGCTGGCCAGGCGGGTGCTGGTGGTGCTCAGGGGGATTCTTGGCAGGCGGCTGGTGGTCAGGGTGGGGCGGGGGCTTGGCAGGCCGGCGGTGGCGATCAGGGCGATGCTCAAGGGCCGTGGCAGAGCGGTGGTGTGGCTCTGCAGGGTGCGGGACAGCAGTGGCAGGGCGGTGGGACGCAGACTGCACCGGCGCCTTGGGGACAGGGCGGCGCGGGGCAGGGCGGTGCTGGACAGGTTGGCGCTGGGCTGAGCGGCGCTGGACAGGTTGGCGCTGGGCTGAGCGGCGCTGGACAGGTTGGCGCTGGGCAGTGGGGCGTCGGCGTGGACGCCAACCAGAGCGGGCCGGGTCGGGAGGGTGGATCGGGCGGCGGCGGTTCGCGTGGGGGCGGCGGGTCGCGGGGGTCTGGTGGGTCGGGCGGACCAGGTGGTGGTGGCAACAAGACGATGATCGTGGTTGCGGCGGCGGTGGGGCTGGTACTCATCGTCGTGGCGGGAGTGTTCTTCATCCTGAAGGACCGTGGCGATCACGAGACGGCCGACCCGAGCACTTCCCCGACGGCACCTGTGTCGAGCGGTCCGACCAGCAACACCTCGAACCCGACGACACCCACGCAACCGACGAGCAAGCCGACCGATCCGCAGAGCAGTACGAAGCCTGGTCAGTCGAAGAACCCCAAGCTGCACGAGGGTTCGCGGATCGCCTCCGACGCGATCTCGTTCCCGCGACTGCGGCCGCCGTGGTCGGACCGCAAGCGGCTGGTACCTCAACTGCTCAACTCGAGCGGGCAGTACGTCCTGCTCCAGGAGAACTTCGACGGCAAGAACGACTGGTACGCGGACATCTTCGTCGGCGCCCTCGGCACCGGGACGATCTTCAACGGCAACACGCAGGCGACCGCCTCGGACCTGTCGCAGCAGATCCAGAGTTCGATGTACGGCGACATCCCGGTGACGTTCAAGCCGCTCCGCAACGGAGCGGTCAAGCGGTCGGGCAAATCCGGCTGGTACTACCAGCAGTCCGTCACGGCGAACTCGCCGAAGGTCGCCGCGAAGGTGTTGACGATCACCGTCGCCGTCTTCGACCTCGGTGACGGAACTGCAGTCGCGTACATCAGCGACATCCCCACGAACCGACCGGACCTGAGGACGGCCGAAAGCCAGGTCTACAAGGGAATCAACGTTGGCTGAGAACGAGGACCAAACCCCGCAACCGCCCCAGCGGCCGCCGGCCCGGCACAGCGCACCCCCGCGCCCCGCCACACCCCCCGGCCCACCCCAAACCCCCGAGGAGCAAGACCTCCACACACAGCCACCCCCCTCCCCCGACCAACGCCGCACAGCCCCGCCGCTGGGCCCGCTGTCATCCGGTCCGCAGCCGGACACGCTGTCGCCAAGCCCGGGGCCGGCTGCGCTGTCGCCAGGGCCGGGGTCGGACGCGCTGCCGCCAGGTCCGGGGTCGGATGCGCTCTCGTTAGGTCCGCAGTCGGATGCGCTGTCGAGGGATCCGTTGCTTGGGCAGTCGCGGGCGCCTGCGCCGCCGCCTCCCCCGCGAAGTTCGCAGGTGGACGGGCCGGGCGTGGAAGGCTGGCAAGCAACTGGTACGCCGGTGCAGCCGCCCACCGCAGCACGGCAGCACGCAGACCAGCCGTACCCGGGTCAGCCAGGAACCGGGCAGCAGCACGCCGGACAGCAGCCAACCGTTGGACGGCCGACGACCGAGCAGCAGCACTCCGGTCAACCGCCGGCCGCGCAGCCGTACTCGGGTCAACCGCCGGCCGCGCAGCCGTACTCCGGGCAGCAGCCGCCGCTCGGGCAGACGCATCCCGGACAGCAACAAGCTGGGCAACCACGGCTCGGACAGGATCGGCCGGTGCAGCGTCGGCCGGTGCAGCGTCGACCGGTGCAGGATCGACCGGTGCCGCCGGTCGAAGGGCAGCAGTCACAGGCGTTCCCTGGTCAGCCGCAGGACCTGCCTGGCCAATCGCTTCCGCGCCATCAACAGCCGCCGCAGGGACCCAGGCAAGGCGGCGGACAACCGCCGTACCGGGCTGGACAGCAAGGCGGTGGAGAACCGCCGTACCGGACTGGACAGCAAGGCGGTGGGCAGCCGCCGTATGGGCAGGGACCGCAAGGCGACGGACGGGTGCAGTACGGGCCTGGGCCGCAAGGTGGGGAGCCGGGGCGGCAGGGCGCTGTGCGGCCTCCGTACGGTCCGGCGCAGGGTGGTGGGCCGTCGGAGTACGGGCAAGGGCAGCAAGCTGGGGTGCCGTCGCCATATACGCAAGCGCAGCAGGGTGGCGCCTCCCAGTACGGGCAAGGGCAGCAGCAAGGTGGTCCTTCGCAGTACGGGCACGCGCAGCAGCAAGGTGGTGGGCCGCCGGGAGGGGACCTGGGGCAGGAGCCGTATGGGGTGGTGGGGCCACGGCGAGTGAGGGGCGATGGGGGCAATCCCACTAGGACGCCTCGATTGGTAGGGGCTGTGGTGTTGGTGGTGGTTGCGTTGCTGACCACCGCGCTGAGCGCTAATTGGATTTGGAGTAAGGCGGACGCTGTTGCGCCTGTTGCCTTGCCGTCGGCGAAATCGGGGCCGATGAAGACGGTGAATCCGTCGGCCAGTCCGACGACCACTCGGCCGCCGGAGGGCAAGGTGGTCGGGACCAATCTTGTTGCCTCCAACAACGACACGATGCCGTTGATGAGTTCGGTCTGGGGCGACTACTACGAGCAGACCGGGTTGTACGGCGGTGCCGCCATCTGGCTGACCGTGCACGACAAGTACGACGGCAAGAGCAGTTGGGGCAACTACGTGTCGTTCGGTCAGCTTCCGGCGTCGATCCCGTTCAAGAACACTCCGGCCGGCCTGAAGGACGCGGCTGCGTCAGCCGGCGGCATGGCTCTCAACAGGCTGTACTCGGACGGGCAGAAAAAGGCGCCCGCGCCGTACGCCGTCACCCGGCGACCGATCACCGTCAACGGGCACGCCGGCTTCGAGATCACCGGCCGGATCCCGGTGAAGAAGCCGAAGCTGAAGGAGACGTACTCCGTCATCATGATCGCGGTGATCGACCGCGGCGACGGTACGGCGGCGGTGTCGATCGGCGACTTCGCCGGGTCGGCCCCGCAGTGGTTGCCGGTCTGGCGGACCAAGGTCTCCCAGATCAAGATCGGCGGCTGACCCCGCACAGACAGAACAAGCCGCCCGCTCCGAATCCCCGGAGCGGGGCGGCTGTTGTTCCAAGAACCAATGCCGGCGGCTGTTCTCCAAACTCAGAAAAGCTCAGCGAACCTCAGCGCAGGCAGCGATCCAGCGGTCCAGCAACGCCCTCGCCGCACCGGAGTCGATCGCCTCCACCGCCCGATCCATCCCAGCGCGAATCCGCTCGACCAACGGGCCCGTGCTCGCATCGTGCGCGGCCAACGCGGCACCGGCATTGAGCAGTACTACGTCGCGCACCGCCCCGCGCTCACCGTCGAGCAGCGACCGGACCACCTTCGCGTTGTACGTCGCATCCCCACCCCGCAACGCCTCCGCCGGAACCGGCACGATCCCCAACTCCCGCGGATCCAGGGTCTCGGGCCCTTCCGCGACACCACGTCCGACCGTCCACACCTGCGACGTCGTCATCGTGGTCAGCTCGTCCAGCCCGTCGTCGCCGTGGAACACCAACGCGTCGATCCCGCGGCGAGCCAGTACGCCGGCCATCAGCCCAGCGATCCGGCTGTCCCCGACCCCGACAGCCTGCGCCGACGGATTGCCCGGATTCGCCAACGGCCCAAGGAAGTTGAACGTAGTCGGCACACCCAGCTCACGACGCGGTACTGCGGCATACCGCAACGCGGGATGGAACGCGGGCGCGAAGCAGAAGGTGATTCCGGCCACCTCCCCCACCGCGGCCACCTGTGAGGCGGTCAGATCCAGCGGGATGCCCAGCTCTTCCAGCACGTCGGCCGCGCCGCACTTCGAGGAGGCGGCCCGGTTGCCGTGCTTGAGCACCTTCGCCCCAGCGCCGGCCGCAACGATCGCGGACATCGTAGAGATATTGACCGTGTGGGCTTGGTCACCACCGGTACCGACAACATCCAGCGTCCGGCCCGGTACGTCGATGCGGGTGGCGAAGTCGCGCATGGTCGCGACCAGGCCTTCGACCTCGATCACGGTCTCGCCCTTGGAGCGCAGCGCGATCACGAACCCGGCCAGCTGCGCCGGGGAGGCCGCGCCGGACAGGATCTGCTCCATCGCCCACGCCGTCGCCGACGCGTCGAGGTCTTCATGGCGCAGCAGCGGGTTGAGCACCTGCGGCCAGGTGAACCCGCGCGCCGTAGTACCGGCAGTCATCGCCGGCGAGATCAGGTTGTCGCGGGGAGCTTGGAGACCCGCGTCCGAAGCAGCTCCGCCGCAGCCTCGGCCAGCCGGATCGGGTCGATCGGGTGTGACACGGCCGCCTCGGCGCGCGACCAGGTCGCCAGCCAGGCGTCCTGCGGGCGGCCGATGATCGCCAGCACCGGCGGGCACTGGAAGATCTCGTCCTTCAGTTGCCGCGCGATCCCGAGCCCACCGGCGGGCACGGCCTCGCCGTCCAGGATCGCCAGGTCGATGCCGCCGGCGTCCATGGCCTTGATCACGGCCGGCTCGGTGGCGCACTCGAAGTACTCGACCTCCGGCAGATCGGCCGCGGGCCGCTTGCCCAGCGCCAGCCGGACCGACTCCCGCGTCGTACGGTCGTCGCTGTAGACCAGCACCTTCAGCGGACCCTCTGAGCTCATCGATTCATCCCAAGCTGTGTGTCTGTGACGAGTGGACTTGAAACCAACACGGCGAATGCTACCGGGGACCCCGCTCGGCTCTGCGCGCCTGCTCCTCCAACCGGTCCAGCCGCCGGTCCTCGCGCCTGGCTTCGCGCTGCGACTGCTTCACCCACTGGACGAACAGGACGGCGAAGAAGAGGATTCCGACGATGTCGCCGGACCCCCAGAGGAGACCGCCTGCGATGTACTGGTCACGCAGCGGTGACGGCGGCCAGGAACGGCCGAAGCTGGTGTACCAGTCCTCCGCGATCAGCTTGTTCGCGGACATGATCGTGATGCCGAGGAAGGCATGGAACGGCAGCGTCAGGAACGTGAGCATCAACCGGAACGGGTAGATCACCCGGCCGGGGACCGGATCGAGGCCCAGCAGCGGCCAGAAAAACAACGATCCGACCACAATGAAGTGGACGTGCAGCAGGTCGTGCAGGGCGGTCGAGCGCAGCGTCGCGTCGTACCAGCCGCTGAAGTAGAGCGCCCAGGGGCTCAGAACGAACAGCGTGAAGCCGATCAGCGGGAAGCAGAGCACCTTCGCGAGCCGGGAATGCAACACGGAGAGCAACCATTTGCGGGGCTGCTGCGGAAGGGTGCGCAGGGCAAGCGTCACCGGTGCGCCGAGCGCCATGGCCAACGGGGTCAGCATCGACAGGATCATGTGCTGCGCCATATGTACGCTGATCAGGACCGTGTCGTAGGTGCCCAGAGCGGACTGGGTAGCGATCACCGCGCTGCCGAGACCCAGTCCCACGAAGGCGAAAGTGCGGCTCACGGGCCACTTGTCACCCCGCGCGTGAAGGCGCCGTACGCCGTACAGGTAGAGGCCGCCGGCGACGATGATCACTGCCAGTAACACCGGCTCGAAGGTCCAGGCCGTCAGCAGACTGGACGCCTTGAACGGTGCGATCTGATCGCCTGGTCCGGCGTGGAGGGGAAGCACGCTTCCACAGTAAGAAGCAGAAGTCGCCGACATGCATGGGGGTGGGCGTGCTGTCGGATACCTGGACCGACATAATGACGCCGTGGCCACTGCAACCGCGCTCCCAGCGTCCCGTGAACACGGACACCATGACCGTCCCAGCATGGTCAGTGTCGGCACGATCGTCTGGCTCTCGAGCGAACTGATGTTCTTTGCCGCCTTGTTCGCGGCGTACTTCACGATCCGGTCGGTGACGACCGCCGCCGCGGCAGCGGGGACCGAGTCCCTGTGGCACGTGTCGACGGAGCTGCTGAACGTGCCGTTCGCCTCGGTGAACACGTTCATCCTCGTCGCGTCGTCCTTCACCTGCCAGGCCGGCGTCTTCGCCGCCGAGCACGGCAAGGTCGGCCGAACCGGCGCCCTGGCGAACATCCGCGGCTGGGGTATGCGTGAGTGGTTCAGCCTCACCTATCTGATGGGCGCGGTCTTCATCGCCGGCCAGGTGACGGAGTACGCCACGCTGATCCACGAGGGCGTGACGATCTCGTCGTCGGCGTACGGATCGGTCTTCTTCCTGACCACCGGGTTCCACGGTCTGCACGTGACCGGCGGTCTCATCGCTTTCGTGTTCGTCCTCGCCAGGACGTACATGGCTCGTAAGTTCACCCACGAACAGGCCGTCTCCGCGATCGTCGTGTCGTACTACTGGCACTTCGTCGATGTGGTCTGGATCGCCCTGTTCGCGACCATCTACCTGCTCAAATGAGTGAGAAGAGACTTTCCTTGTCACCGGCGCGCTTCCTCTCCGCGCGACGACGGCACCGGTCAGCCGGCCTCGTCGTGCTCCTGTTCGGCCTCCTGGCGGTGGGCTCCGCGTACGCCGCGTTCGCCCCTGACAACGCGGTGGCGGACAACTCGGCCCAGTCCCAGCAGATCGAAGAGGGCAAGAAGCTCTTCGCGGTCGGCTGTGCGAGCTGCCACGGCCTGAACGCCGAAGGCGGCGGCAACGGCGAAGGCAAGATGGCCGGCCCGTCCCTGATCGGCGTCGGCGCGGCCGCGGTCGACTTCCAGGTCGGCACCGGCCGGATGCCGGCGATGCAGCCAGGCGCGCAGATCCCGCGCAAGACGCCGTCGTACACGGCCAAGGAGATCGAGGCCCTGGCGGCGTACGTCGCGTCGCTGGCCCCCGGCCCGGCAGTACCGGCCGAGGAGTCGTACGACATCAGCAAGGCGACCGACGAGCAGATCACCCGCGGTGGCGAGCTGTTCCGGACCAACTGCACGGCGTGCCACAACTTCGCCGGCCGCGGTGGCGCCCTGCCGGGCGGCAAGTACGCCCCGTCGCTGATGAACGTCGACCCCAAGCACATCTACGAAGCGATGCTGACCGGCCCGCAGCAGATGCCGGTCTTCTCCGACCAGGTGCTGCAGGCCCAGGACAAGCGTGACGTCATCGCGTACCTGAACGCGTTGCAGAACCAGAAGGACCCCGGTGGCTTCGGCCTCGGCCGGCTCGGCCCGGTCTCGGAGGGTCTGTGGGGCTGGCTGGTCGGGATCGGTCTGCTGGTCGCGGTAGCGGTCTGGATCGGCGCCAAGGGCGTCAAGGCCAAGGGAGTGAAGGCAGAGTGACCGACGAGAACCCGAACCTCCCCGCTGTGAGCGGGCACGAGGGTCACGACGAAGTGGTCGCCGAGCCGATCCCGGACCCGGGGATCGAGCCGCACGAGCTCCGCATCACCGATATCGATCCGCAAGCCGCCGACCGGGTGGAGCGCCAGGTCGCGACGATGTTCGCGCTGGCCGGACTGCTCGCGCTGGGTTCCTGCGTCGCGTACTTCGCGATCCCGCGTGACTCGGTGCTGGAGTTCGGGCCGCTGACCGGCAACGCGAACAACCTGGTCATCGGCCTGTGCCTCGGGCTGGGACTGTTCCTGATCGGCGCCGGCGCGATCCAGTGGGCCAAGAAGCTGATGGTCGACACCGAGATCGCCGAGGACCGCCACGACGCGTTCTCCTCGCCGGCTCAGAAGGCCGACATCATCGAGGGCTTCCAGCAGGGTGTCGCCGAGTCCGGCTTCACCCGCCGCAAGCTGATCCGCCGGTCGCTGATCGGCGCGATGGGCCTGCTCGGGCTGCCGGCCATCGTGCTGCTGCGCGACCTCGGTCCGCTGCCCGGCCGGAGCCTCTACAACACGATCTGGGCCAAGGGCATCCGCGTCGTCAACGACGTCACCCTGCGCCCGATCAAGCCGTCCGACCTGGTCGTCGGCCAGCTGGTCAACGCCGCACCCGCGAACCTTGCTCCGATGCAGGAGGAGAGCGCGGTCGAGTACCAGAACGCCAAGGCGAAGGCCTCGGTGATCGTCGTACGGATCGCCCCGGACAAGATCCAGGCCCCCGCGGGCCGGGAGAACTGGGGCATCGACGGGATCCTCTGCTACTCCAAGATCTGCACCCACGTCGGTTGCCCGATCTCGCTGTACGAGCAGCAGACCCACCACGTGCTCTGCCCGTGCCACCAGTCGACCTTCGACCTGGCCGACGGAGCGAAAGTCGTCTTCGGCCCTGCCGCCCGCCCGCTGCCTCAGCTACCGTTGGCAGTGGACGCAGAGGGCTATCTGGTCGCACAGAGCGGCTTCACCGAGCCGGTCGGCCCGAGCTTCTGGGAACGAGGGTGACAACAGTGTCAACGACGAAAGACTTCCCCCCACCGGTCAAGTGGGCGGACGACCGTCTCGGCATCGGCAAGCTCGGGAAGAAGAACCTGCGCAAGGTCTTCCCCGACCACTGGTCGTTCATGCTCGGCGAGATCGCGCTCTACAGCTTCATCATCCTGATCCTGACCGGCATCTTCCTGACCTTCTGGTTCAAGCCGTCGATGGGCGAGGTCGAGTACCAGGGCTCGTACAGCCTGCTCAAGGGCCTGCACATGTCGGAGGCCTACGCCTCCACGCTGGACATCTCGTTCGATGTCCGCGGCGGTCTGCTGATGCGGCAGATCCACCACTGGGCGGCCGTGCTGTTCGTCGCCTCGATGATGGTCCATCTGCTCCGCATCTTCTTCACCGGCGCGTTCCGCAAGCCGCGTGAGCTGAACTGGGTGATCGGCTTCGGGATGCTGTTCCTCGGCATCATCGAGGGCTTCATCGGCTACGGCCTCCCCGACGACCTGCTCTCCGGAACCGGTCTGCGCATCACCCAGGGCATGATCCAGGCGTCGCCGATCATCGGCAGCTACCTGACCTTCTTCATCTTCGGCGGCGAGTTCCCCGGCGACGAGTTCGTCTCCCGGTTCTTCACCGTGCACGTGCTGCTGATCCCGGGTCTGATCCTGGCGATGGTGACCGCACACCTCTTCCTGGTCGTGTATCACAAGCACACGCAGTACCCCGGTCCCGGCCGGACCGAGAAGAACGTCGTCGGCTACCCGTTGATGCCGGTGTACATGGCCAAGGCCGGCGGCTTCTTCTTCGTCGTCTTCGGCGTCACCGCCCTGATGGGTGCGCTGCTCCAGATCAACCCGGTCTGGCTCTACGGTCCGTACAACCCGGCCGAGGTCACCGCGGGTTCCCAGCCCGACTGGTACATGGGCTGGCTGGAGGGCTCCGTGCGCCTGATGCCGGGATTCGAGTCCCATTTCTGGGGCGTCACGCTCAGCTGGAACCTGCTGATACCGGCGCTGATCATCCCGCCCGCGTTCGTCACCGTGGTGGCCCTGTATCCGTTCATCGAGCAGTGGATCACCGGCGACAAGCGCGAACACCACCTGCTGGACCGGCCGCGCAACATGCCGACCCGGACCGGTATCGGCGCCGCGTTCGTCATGTTCTACGCGCTGCTGTGGATCGGTGGCGGTAACGACCTGCTCGCGACCCACTTCAACGTCTCGCTGAACCACGTGACCTGGTTCCTGCGATTCGCGATCTTCCTCGGACCCGTGCTCGCCTTCTGGGTGACCCGGCGGGTCGCGATCTCGCTGCAGCGTTCCGACAACGACCGGCTCCTGCACGGTCTCGAGTCCGGCATCATCGTCCGCACCCCGGACGGCGAGTACTACGAGAAGCACACCCCGATCTCGAAGTACGAGGCGTACGAGCTCACCGCTCGCGACCGGGCGTTGCCGCTCGACATCGGGCCGGAGACGGACGACAACGGCGTACGGGCACCGAAGCGCGCACTCAACAAGGTCCGCGCTCAGCTCTCCAAGTTCTACTTCGCCGACGCGGTCCAGAAGCCGACGGCCGAAGAGATCGCGGAGGCTCACGCCCACGGCCACCACGAGGCCCACGACAAAGCTGTCGAAGGCGTCACGGGAACAGTCGAGCTCGACACCGAGTCGGCCACCCACGAGGTAACCAAGCACTGAAATAGCAACCAGAAAGACCCCGGCTGAACTCTTCAGCCGGGGTCTTTTCTTGTACTGCGGGGAGATCCCCCAGGCCGGCCATGTGCATGATGACAGCTGAGCGGGTGAGTAGGGCCGCCACCGAGGCTGCCGTTCCGCGCCTTTGTGCACGACTTGAGCATGCGATCGGCTTGGGACACTCAGCCGGTGCACAAGGGCGATCCATACCCGCAGGCGGCGAGGCTTTCCCCGTCGCCGCTCAGATGAAGGCGCAGTGGGCGCCCCGGTGCTCAGGGGTGGGGTGCGGGGCTGCGTGAGCGTAGGACGCCGGGTGCATGCCCAGCCGCGTAAGCGGAGTACGCGGCGATGCACGCCCGGGCCCGGGTGAGTGGAGCACGCGCGGTATACGCCCTGCCGGAGTACGCCAGGTGTCCGCTCCGCCGCGTGAGCGGAGTACCAGTTGTCCCCCGCCACGTGATCGGAGTATGTGGGGCGGGCGTGGGTTAGGGGCGGCGGCCGAAGGCGTCTAGCAGGCGGGATTGGGGGGATGCCTTGGGTGGGAGGGTGCCGCTGGGGCCGTCGCCGAAGGCGTTCATTTTTTGCATGTCGCCGAGGTGGGGCTCGACCATCGTCCAGAGAGCGTCGACCACGGAGTTGTCGAGGGTGGGGTCGAGGTGTGCGCCGATGGTCAGGTCCCAGGCGTGGACGACCAGCTCGCCTAGGCGGAAGCGGACGAAGGTGTCGTAGGAGATGTCGCCGCTGGGGTGGTGGAGCGGGAGAGTCTTGTCTGCGGCTGCGAAGGCGGCTAGTTGGTCCGCACCGGAAGCCTGTACGGCGGAGAGCGGGTTGTCGCCGAGTGGGTCGTCCAGGCCCGCGACGGCGTCGGCTGCGGAGGCGCCTGCCAGTAGCCGTACGGCGAAGAGGTTGCCGCCTGCGACGTGGCCTACAACCTCGCGGACCGTGACGTCGCAGGGCGTGGCGTTGCCCCAGGAGTCCGACGGTAGGGCGGCGACGATCCGCTCGAATTCAGCAGTGGCTGTCTCGAAGATATCCACGACGTCGGAGACTACCGGCGCTCCTGGGGCAGGGTCGGCAGTTCGCTCAGAGAGAGCGGCAGCCGTACTGCGGGCGGCAGAGGGCGCGCAGCCGGATTCGCCCGGAACGACTGGAGGATCAACGCGGCGAATCGGCGGGCAGCCGCGACCCGCATCTCCGGCGACTCCGCCCTGATCCCCTCGTTCGCGATCAGCACCAGGCTGACGTCCTCCAGCACGAGATCGTCGCGCAGCGAGCCGGCCTCCGTCACGCCCGCGGCAAGATCGTCCTGGTCAACTAACCCAGGCTGAGGAGTACGTACATAGGAACGGCCCCCACGCACCCTTACAGGTGGCATGGGGGCCGTTTCAGCAGCTGTCAGGCGAGCGCGGAGCCCGTCTTGTAGGAGGTGTAGGACTGGTTCCAGTCGGTCCAGCCGTTACCGGTCTCCATCTTGCGAGGGGTGCCGGTGACGACGATGGGGTCGCCGCGCAAGGTCTGGCCGAAGTACCACTGGGCGTCCTTGAGGCTCATGCCGACGCAGCCGTGGCTGACGTTGGCGGTGCCCTGGCTGCCGGACGACCACGGCGCGCCGTGGACGAACTCGCCGGAGCTGGTGACTCGCTGGGCCCACTGGACGTCGCTGATGTTGTAGTAGTTCGGGTCACCCGGCTTGATGCCGATCGTGGCCGCGTCCATCCGCTTCGTCCGGTACTTCTCCATGATGACCTTCACGCCGGAGCGGGTGGTGAACCCGTCCTTGCCGGCCGTGATCGGGACCGTCCGGACGAGCTTGCCGCCGATCGTCACCGTCATCACGTGCTTCTGGACGTCCACGTGGGAGACGACCGACTTGCCGATGGTGAAGCTGATCTTGCGGCTCGTCGAGCCCCAGATGTTGCCACCGGCGTTGACGCCCTGGGTGTTCACGTTGACGGTGACCGTGGTCCCGGCCGGCCAGTACTCCTTCGGCCGGTAGTTCACCTGCTTGCTGTTCATCCAGTGCCAGGTGCCCTCGACCGGGACCGAGGTGGTGACCTCGAGCTGCTTCTCGACGGCGGCCTTGTCGGTGACCGCGTGGTTCCAGAAGATCTGGATCGGCATCGCGACGCCGACCGTCTCGCCGTTCAGCGGGGAGACGGAGGCCTTCAGGCTGGTGCCCGCGGACAGCGTCGAGAAGGTCGAGTTGATCTCGACGCTCTTGCCGTCGGTGCCCTGGGCCGTTCCGGAGACGGTGTACTTCGCGCCCGGCTTCAGACCACCGGCAGAGGTCCACTGCGACTTCTCGGTGTTGAAGGTGCCGGTCACCTTGTCGCCGTCGTCGTCCTTCAGGGTGACGTCCTGAATGGTGCCGGCCGTGGTGGCCACCGTCACTGGCTTGTCCGGCCGTACTGCGGACGCACCCTTGGCCGGGATGATCTGGATGTTCGCAGCGGCGGGGTCCTCAGCCGGTTTGCTGCTGTCGTCACCGGGAGTGGTCGACCCGCCCGGCGTGGAGCTGCTCTGCGAGCCGCCGGCAGGCGGCGAGTCTGCCTTCGTGTCACTGCAAGCGGTGCCGACCAGCAGCATCGCGCAAATCCCCGTCACGGCCAGGCCGTGTTTCCGCACCGTACTACTGAACACCCTGAACTCCCCTGTGAACGATTTCCCGCCGGCCAAGGGTAGCTTGCCCGATGGTCATACCCACGCACTGCGACGTCACCAGCACGGCAGGGCCCCACGGCCCGCAGTACTGGTGACGGTTGGCAGAACGGTTTGGTTCGGTTTTTTACGAAATTGCCAGGTAGATCATCACCCGGCCGCACGCTCAGTGAGCGTGGTCACCGCGGTAGTACTCGAAGATGAAGCCGGACAGGGTGACGATGCCGATGCCGCAGCCGACGATGAACAGCCACCAGCCGAACACGACACCGAGGACGACCACCGCCAGCGTGCCGGCGCACCACAGCGGCCACCACGAGTACGGCGGGAAGAAGCCGAGCTCGCCGGCGCCTTCCACGATCTCGGCTTCCTTGCGGTCCTCCGGCCGGGCGTCCATCCGGCGCCCGGTCACGCTGAGGTAGAACGCCACCAGCAGGGAGAGGAAGAACGTCATCACCAAGGCGGTGGTGCCGGTCGGGTCCTCCGACATGAGCCAGTAGATCGGCGTGACGATGAGGACGAACACCGTCAGGATGCCGAAGACCCAGGCCTCAGCCTTCATACCTTGTCCTCCCCGTCCACGCCGGTACCGGCGTTGATGTTGCGTTCAAGATTCTCTACCCGGCCCTGATCCTCGCCGGCGTCCAGCAGGTTGTCCCGGGGCGCTCCGCTGTCGCCGTACTCCGCCATCGCGATCTCCGGGTGGTGCAGGTCGAAAGCGGGGCTCTCGGACCGGATCCGGGGCAGGCTGACGAAGTTGTGCCGCGGCGGCGGGGAACTGGTCGCCCACTCCAGCGATCGGCCCCAGCCCCACGGGTCGTCGACGCCGACCAGCGGCGCCTTCCGCGACTTGTAGACGTTGTAGAAGAACGGCAGCATCGACAGGCCCAGGATGAAGGCACCGACGCTGGACACCTCGTTCAGCGTGGTGAAACCCTCGTTGGCGCCGTACGACGCGTAGCGGCGCGGCATGCCCTCGACGCCCAGCCAGTGCTGGACCAGGAAGGTGGTGTGGAAGCCGATGAACAGCAGCCAGAAGTGCAGCTTGCCGAGCTTCTCGTCGAGCATCCGGCCGGTCATCTTGGGCCACCAGAAGTAGAAGCCCGCGAACATCGCGAACACCACCGTGCCGAAGACGACGTAGTGGAAGTGCGCGACCACGAAGTACGAGTCGGACAGCTGGTAGTCCAGCGCGGGCGAGGCCAGGATGACGCCGGTCAGGCCGCCGAACAGGAACGTCGTGAGGAAGCCGATCGACCACAGCATCGGGGTGTCGAACGACAGCGAGCCGCCCCACATCGTGCCGATCCAGTTGAAGAACTTCACCCCGGTCGGGACCGCGATCAAGAACGTCATGAAGGAGAAGAACGGCAGGTTCACCGCGCCGGTGACAAACATGTGGTGCGCCCACACCGCCACCGACAGGATCGCGATCCACAGCGTCGCGCCGACCAGGCCGATGTAGCCGAAGACCGGCTTGCGGCTGAACACCGGCAGGATCTCGGTGATGATGCCGAAGAACGGCAGCGCGATGATGTAGACCTCGGGATGGCCGAAGAACCAGAACAGGTGTTGCCAGAGAATTGGGCCGCCGTTGGCGGCGTCGAAGACGTGAGCCCCCAAGGCTCGATCCGCCTCCAGCATCAGCAGCGCGCCGGCCAGGATCGGGAAGGCGATCAGGACCAGGATCGACGTCACCAGGATGTTCCAGGTGAAGATCGGCATCCGGAACATCGTCATCCCGGGGGCGCGCATGGTGATCACGGTGGTAACGAAGTTGACCGCACCCAGGATCGTGCCCAGACCGGCCATCCACAGACCCATGATCCACAGGTCACCGCCGATGCCCGGCGAACGGACCGCGTTCGACAGCGGGGCGTAGGCGAACCAGCCGAAGTCGGCCGCGCCGCCCGGGGTGAAGAACCCGGACAGCGTGATCAGGCCGCCGAACAGGAACAGCCAGAAGCTGAACATGTTGAGCCGCGGGAACGCGACGTCGGGGGCGCCGATCTGGACCGGCATGATCACGTTCGCGAAGCCGACGAACAGCGGCGTCGCGAACAGCAGCAGCATGATCGTGCCGTGCATCGTGAAGAGCTGGTTGTAGACCTCTTCGTTCACGATCTGCAGACCCGGCTTGGCCAGCTCGGCCCGGATCAGCAGCGCCATCACGCCGGCGATCAGGAAGAAGACGAAGGAGGTGATCAGGTACAGGTGGCCGATCAGCTTGTGGTCGGTGGTGGTGAGCCACTTGACCGCGATCTTGCCCTTGCTGCGCCGCCTCGGCAGTACCGCGGTGGCCGCGATACCGCCTGTGCGCTCGGCGAAGTCAGTCACTTCCCGCCCTCCTGCTTCCCGGTCCCGGGAATGGTGGTCGCGTCCTGGCCACCGGTCGCGGCGCCGGTCTGGCCCCGGCGAGCGAGGTCCTCCAGGTGCGCCTTGTACTCGTCGGGCGTGACCACCTTGACGGTGAACACCATCCGGCTGTGGTAGAGGCCGCACAGCTCCGCGCACTTACCCGCGAAGGTGCCGGTCTTGGTCGGGGTCAGCTCGAGCTTGTTGGTGCGGCCCGGGATGACGTCCAGCTTGAAGTAGAACGAGGGCACCCAGAAGGAGTGGATGACGTCCGGGGAGGTCAGGTCGAAGTGCACCGACTCACCTTGCGGCAGCCACAGCTCGGCCGGCTTGTCGAGCGTGCCGGTCTCCCAGACGCCCTCCTGCCCGTCCACGGTGTCCTTGTAGTTGAAGGTCCACTGCCACTGCTGGCCGACCACGTTGATCGTGTGCGACGGGTGGTCCGACATCTCGGTGATCTTGTTGCCGTGCTCGACGGTGTAGAAGAAGAGCACGCCGATGATGGCGAACGGGGCCAGCGTGTACAGCACCTCCAGCGGCAGGTTGTAGCGCGTCTGCCGCGGTGCGTCTTCGTTGCGCTTGCGGTAGCGGACGACCGCATAGAGGATCAGGCCCCACACCATCACGCCGATGACGAGAGCCGCGATCCAGGCGCCGATCCAGAGGCTCTTCATCGCCTCGGTCCGGTCCGAAGCGCCCTCGGGCAAACCGAGTCGCTTCCACTGCTCGTTGGTCTGCGACGAGCAGCCGGTCAGCACCAAGGTGCCCACCACTACCGCCGCCGGAACCAGCAAGCGTCGCTTCGCCGGACGTGCGGCGGCCGCGGTCTTCTCCAGACCAGCTGCGCGCTCGACTCCGGGCGTGCCGTTCGAACCCACGGGGCGCCTTTCCCTTCCCAGGTGAGACTGACGACAGAACACTACTGGACACCTCCGACGCTTCTGCGCATAGGTAGGGCTAGAGCATGTCTGCCCATCCGCTCCGTGCTGCGCGGCACTCGGTGGGCGTCTCGCCGCACTGGAGGAGGGGCAGACATGCTCTAGCGTTTCCCCTGTGATCCAGCGTGCCTATTTAGATGCCGCGTCATCCGAACCACTCCATCCCGCGGCCCGGGAGATGTTGCTGTCGGCGGTGGATTCCGGCTGGGCGGATCCCGCCCGGCTGCACCATGAGGGACGGACCGCCAGACTGCTGCTGGACAACGCCCGGGCGGTGCTCGCGGAGAGTGTCGGAGTACGCCCTGACGAGCTCTATCTGACCACCTCTGGCACGGCCGCGATCCACTCCGGCCTGGCCGCTGTGGCGGCCGCCCGGCGCCGGATCGGGCCCACCGTGGTGCACGCGGCCGTCGAGCATTCCGCAGTACTGCATGCTGCGGCTGCTGCCGGTACTGCGGTGGAGGTGGGCGTGGATCAGCTCGGCCGGATCGACCGGGACGCGTTCGAGGCCGAGGTGAGCAAGCCAGGGGTCGCAGTAGCCGCGTTGCAGTCGGCCAACCACGAGGTGGGGACGCGGCAGCCCATTGGCTGGGCTGCTGAGGTCTGCGCCAAGGCCGGTGTGCCTTTGTTCGTGGACGGCGCTGCCTCGCTCGGGCACGACGTAGTACCGGCTGGTTGGTCGGCGTTGACAGGCAGTGCTCACAAGTGGGGCGGGCCGGCCGGGGTGGGGCTGCTCGCAGTACGGAAAGGTACGCGGCTCGCACCGACGTGGCCTGTGGACGAACGCGAGGACGGCCTCTCCCCTGGGCATCCCGACGTCCCAGCGATCCTGGCTGCGGCTGCTGCCCTGCAGGCGCGGTTGACCGAGGCAGACGAGCTCGACAAGCAGCACCGCGCCTGGATCGACGAACTGCGGCAGCGGGTAGCGGCTGACATCTCCGACGTGGAGGTGGTCGGCGACCCTGACGATCGACTCCCCCACGTGCTGACGTTCTCCTGCTTGTACGTCGACGGCGAGGCGCTCGTGACGGCACTGGATGCCGAAGGCTTCGCTGTCTCCAGTGGATCAGCCTGTACGTCGAGCACGCTGCGCCCGTCTCACGTACTCGCCGCGATGGGCGTGCTCACGCACGGCAACATCCGGGTGTCGCTGGGGCGGACCAGCACGCATGATGAGGTCGACCGCTTCGCGACGGTGCTCCCTGGGCTCGTACGGCGGATCAGGGCGGAGGTGGGGATGTGACGCTCGACTGCCGCGGCATGCTCTGCCCACTCCCCGTGATCAAGCTCGCCCAGGCGCTCCCGGGGGTGGAGGTCGGCGACACGATCACAGTGCTCGCCGACGACCCGGCTGCCGCCATCGACATCCCCGCCTGGTGCCGGATGCGCTCCCAGGAACTCGTCTCCGCCACCGACGAGCAGTACGTCGTACGCCGGCTGAGCTAGTTCAACGACGTCATCACGGCCGTGCTGGGGCCGGAGTGGAAGGCAGTACGTTCTCAGGTGTGACCACTGCCGAGGAACTGGTGTCGAAGGCCGAGCGGATCGCAGTACTGACCGGTGCGGGCATCTCCACCGCCTCTGGCATCCCCGACTTCCGCGGTCCGCAGGGCGTCTGGACGAAGAACCCCGAGGCGCAGGCGATGTTCGACATCGACTCGTACGTCGTCTCGCGGGCGGTCCGGGTCGAGGCGTGGAAGTTCCGCCTCGCGGCGCCCGCGTGGACCGCCGAGCCGAACGCCGGCCACCTCGCCCTCGTCGACCTCGAACGCCAAGGCAGGCTCACCGGCCTGACCACCCAGAACGTCGACGGACTCCACCAGAAGGCCGGCTCGTCACCAGGCCTGGTCCACGAGCTGCACGGAACCGTCCGGTCCGTCGACTGCCTGAGCTGCGGCCGCCGCATCCCGATGGCCGACGTCCTCCGCCGCCTCGAAGCCGGCGAGGAAGACCCGGCTTGCGAGGTCTGCGGCGGCATCCTGAAGTCGGCGACCGTCTCCTTCGGCCAATCGCTCGACCAGACCGTCCTCGACGCCGCGGTCGCCGCCACCCGCTCGGCAGACCTCTTCCTCGCGATCGGCACCTCCCTCCAGGTCTACCCAGCCGCCGGCCTCTGCGACATCGCACTCACCGCCGGCATCCCACTGCTGATCCTCAACGCCGACCCCACGCCGTACGACGAGGAAGCCACCGCGCTCGTCCCGGACCCCATCGAGATCGCCCTCCCCGCCCTGATCAGCTGACCGATCCCGCTCTCCCGGCCGCCGCTCGTCACCTGACCGCGACCTTTGAGGCCTTCCGCGAGGCCGAGGCCCGGGTTAGCGTCCGAGCAGTTTGTGCTGCCTTTTGGGAGGGGTCCCGTGATGAGTAGGTCTGTCATGCGACGGATGACCGCGGGGGTGACCGCGGCTGCCATGGTCGTGCTCGGCCTCGGTACTGCGACCGCTGCGCCTGCTGCGCCTGCCCAGGTCGTCGCCGAGCGGGTGATCACCGTGGCGGGGTCGTTGCAGAGCGAGCTGGGCTGTCCTGCCGACTGGCAGCCGTCCTGTGCGGCGAGCGAGCTCACCCAGGGGACCACAAGTACGCAGTACGGGCGGGTGTTCGACGTGCCCGCCGGAGCGTACGAGTACAAGGTCACCGTCAACGGCGGCTGGGACGAGAACTACGGCGCGGGCGGCACCCTCAACGGCGCGAACATCCCGCTGCGGCTCGAGGGCCCGGCCAAGGTTCAGTTCAGCTACGACGACACCACCCACCTGGTGACGGTGAAGCCTGTCGATCTGGCCGGTGGGTTGACCGCGGCAGACAAAGCGCTCGCGAGCCCCAGCCTGCGCAAGGACCTCACCAAGGAGCGGTTCTACTTCCTGATGGCGGACCGGTTCGCCAACGGGAACAAGTCGAACGACGCGGGCGGCCTCACCGGCGACCGGCTCACTACCGGTCTCGACCCGACCGACAAGGGCTTCTACCACGGTGGCGATCTGACCGGCGTGATGCAGAAGCTCGACTACATCAAGTCACTCGGTACGACGAGCATCTGGCTGACGCCGTCGTTCAAGAACCGGCCGGTGCAGGGCGAGGGCGCGAACGTGAGCGCCGGGTACCACGGCTACTGGATCACCGACTTCACCCAGATCGATCCGCACCTGGGCACGAACGCGGACATGCAGAAGCTGATCACGCTGGCGCACGGCAAGGGGATGAAGGTCTTCTTCGACATCATCACCAACCACACCGCGGACGTGATCGCCTACCAGTCCGGCCAGTACGGCTACATCCCGAAGTCCACCAGCCCGTACAAGGATGCCGACGGCAACGTCTTCGACGACAAGACCTACGCGGGCGGCGACACCTTCCCGCCGCTGGACCGCGACACCTCGTTCCCGAACGTGCCGATCTTCAAGACGCCGGCCGACGAGACCGTCAAGGTGCCGGCCTGGCTGAACGACCCGACGCTCTATCACAACCGCGGTGACTCGACCTTCGCCGGTGAGTCCGCGGAGTACGGCGACTTCGTCGGGCTGGACGACCTGTTCACCGAGCAGCCGAAGGTCCGCGACGGCATGATCGACGTGTACAAGACCTGGGCCGAGCTCGGCATCGACGGGTTCCGGATCGACACCGTCAAGCACGTGAACATCGAGTTCTGGCAGAAGTTCTCGCCGCGGATCCTGGCCGCCGCGAAGGCGAAGGGCACCAAGAACTTCTTCATGTTCGGTGAGGTCTACGACGCCGACCCGAAGTTCATGTCGACCTACACGACCCAGGGCGCGCTGCAGGCCACGCTCGACTTCGGTTTCCAGCAGAACGCGGTCCAGTACGCCGAGGGCAAACCGAGCACCCAGTTGCGCGACCTCTACGCGAACGACGACTACTACACCGACGCGGATTCGAACGCCTACCAGCTACCGACGTTCCTCGGGAACCACGACATGGGCCGCGTCGGGACCTTCATCAAGCAGAGCGGGGCGAACGGCCAGGAGTTGCTTGCCCGCGACAAGCTGGCGCACTCGCTGATGTACCTGACCCGCGGGCAGCCGGTGATCTACTACGGCGACGAGCAGGGCTTCACCGGCCCTGGCGGTGACAAGGACGCGCGGCAGGACATCTTCGCGACCAAGACCACCGACTACGTCGACGACGAGGTTGTCGACGGCAGTGGGACGACGACGATCGGCAGCAAGGACCGGTTCGACGTCAATGCGCCGATGTACAAGCACATCGCCGGGTTGGCCAAGCTGCGCGCGCAGTACCCGGCGCTGGCCGACGGCACCCAGGTGCACCGGTACTCGTCGAACACTTCCGGGCTCTACGCGTTCAGCCGGTTCGGGGCTGACCGCACCGAGTACCTGGTCGTCTCCAACAACGGGACCACTGCCAAGTCGGCGACCGTTCCGACGTACATGAAGGACAGCCGGTTAAAGCCGATCTACGGCGGCGGCGGTCAGCTCAAGACCGACCGTGAGGGACGTGTGCTCCTCACTCAGGGCCCGCTGTCAGTGACGGTCTACCGGGCCACTACGACCCTGCCGCATCGTGCCAAGGCGCCTGCGGTCTACATGAGCTTGCCGGAGCCGGGCGCCTCTCTTGGCGGCCGTGCGGAGATCGCCGCAGCCGTGCCGGAGAACACGCCGGTGACTGTGACGTTCGGCTACCGCCCAGTCGGTACTACGGCGTGGCAGCGACTCGGGTCGGACGACAACGCGCCGTATCGCGTGTTCCACGACGTCAGCGGGCTGCCGAAGGGGACCCTGCTCGAGTACCGCGCCGTACTGCGGGATGCCTCGGGCAACTACTCCGTGTCGGGCTCCTACGGCATCGTCGGCGACGCTCCCACGCCTGGTGGAGGCGGTGGCACCGGCCCGGTCACCCAGCCGGCCAACGTCAGCGTGCCCGGCGACCACAACAGCGAGATGGGTTGCCCTGCTGACTGGTCACCGGACTGCGACCAGGCGCAGCTCACCCTGGACCCGAAGGACAAGGTGTGGAAGGGCACCTACACGCTCCCCGCTGGAGAGCACGCCTACAAGGCAGCGATCAACAAGTCGTGGGACGAGAACTACGGCGCCGGCGGTGCCTTGAACGGCGCCAACATCTCCTACACGGCTCCTGCTACGCCGGTGACGTTCTACTACGAGCACGGCAGGCACTTCGCCACCTCCAACGCGGAGGGGCCGATCATCACCCTGCCGGGCTCGTTCCAGTCCGAGCTGGGTTGTCCCGCCGACTGGACACCGGACTGCATGCGGCCCTGGCTGACCGACCAGGATGGGGACGGTACCTACACCTGGTCGACGACGGAGATCGGAGCGGGCAGCTATGAGGCGAAGGTCGCGCACAACCTGTCCTTCGACGAGAACTACGGAGCGGGCGGCGTCAAGGACGGCGCCAACATCCCGATCACGGTTCCGGGCGACGGGCTGGTCGTCACCTTCTCGTACGTGCTGGCGTCACACGTGCTGACGGTGACCACGGCCAAGCCGGGTGCACAGCCCGACCTCAAGCAGGCCAAGGCGTACTGGGTCGGGCGCGACCTGGTCGCAGTACCGGCTGTGGCTCATCCCGAGCGGTCTCGCTGGCGCCTGCATTCGTCGCTGACGGGTTCGCTGGCTGTGGACGCGGACGACATCGGTGGTACGTCGGCCGGGCTCCGCGTGGATCCGGCGGGGCTTCCGGCTGCTGTGCTGGCGAAGTTCCCCCGGCTGGCCGGTTACACGGCGCTTCGGTTGGATCATGCTGATGCCGGGAAGATGCTGAAGGGGCAGCTCGGCTTGGCGCAGTACGACGATTCCGGGCGATTGCTGGATGCGACCGGCGTACAGATCCCTGGTGTGCTGGACGACGTGTATGGCTCGGCCGCAGGGCGCTCGTACGGCGTGACCTGGCGTGGTGGGGTGCCGCGGTTCACGCTGTGGGCGCCGACCGCGCAGAACGTCGTACTGCTCGTCGGCTCTTCGCACGTCGCCATGAAGGCCAACTCGGACGGCTCCTGGTCCGTGGAAGGCAGGAGGTCATGGGCAAACGCTCTCTACCGTTTCGAGGTGACGGTCTTCGCGCCGAGCACCGGCAAGGTGGAGACGAACGTCGTCACCGATCCGTACTCCGTTGCGCTCACCACCGACTCGACGTACTCCGTCGCGGTGGATCTCGACAGCTCAGCCGGGAAGCCCGCTCTCTGGGCCGGTACTCCGTCGCCGAAGCTCGCTCGCGGTGTGGACTCGACGATCTACGAGCTGCATGTGCGGGACTTCTCGATCAGCGACTCGACCGTGCCGGCCGCGCACCGCGGGACCTATCTCGCCTTCGCGGACGAGGGCAACGGCACGAAGCACCTGCGAGCGATGGCCGCGGCCGGGCTGAACACGGTGCACCTGCTGCCGACCTTCGACATCGCGAGCATCCCGGAGAGCGCTCACTCGGATCCCGCGTGTGATCTCAAGTCTTATGCACCGGATTCTGAGGAGCAGCAGGCTTGTGTGGGTGCGGTCGCCGCGACCGACGGCTTCAACTGGGGATACGACCCGTACCACTGGCTCGCGCCGGAGGGCTCCTATGCGACAGCGGCCGCGCGGGATGGGCTGGCTCGCGTGGCGGAGTTCCGCACGATGGTCGGCGGGCTGCACAAGTCGGGTCTGCGCGTAGTACTGGATCAGGTCTACAACCACACCCCTGCCAATGGTCAGGCGCCGACTTCGATTCTCGACAAGGTTGTCCCCGGCTACTACCAGCGGCTGAACGCTGTCGGCGGGGTCGAGAACTCGACCTGCTGCAGCAACGTCGCCACCGAGCACACGATGGCCGAGAAGATCATGGTCGACTCGACCGTCTCGTCGGCGAAGAACTATCGCGTCGACGGGTTCCGGTACGACCTGATGGGGCACCACAGCAAGGCGAACATGCTCAAGGTGCGTTCCGCTCTGGACAAGCTGACACTGGCCCACGACGGCGTGGACGGCAAGAAGATCTACCTGTACGGCGAGGGCTGGAACTTCGGTGAGGTCGCGAACAACGCGCTCTTCGTCCAGGCCACGCAGGGCAACCTCGGCGGCACCGGGATCGGGACGTTCTCGGACCGGATGCGCGACGCGGTTCGCGGTGGCGGTCCGTTCGACGACGACCCGCGGGTCCAGGGCTTCGGCTCCGGCGCAGCCAGCGACCCGAATGGCGCCGCGATCAACGGAACTCCCGCCGAGCAGGCCAAGCGGCTCGCTCACGACACCGACCTGGTCCAGCTCGGACTCGCGGGCAACCTTCGCTCGTTCACGTTCAACTCGGCGGACGGCGGCGCCGTCGTACGGGGTGATGGGGTCGACTACAACGGCTCCCCCGCCGGGTACGCCGATCAGCCGGACGAGGTGATCAGCTACGTCGATGCCCACGACAACGAAACTTTGTGGGACTCGCTCACCTACAAGCTGCCCGCTTCCTTGCCGATGGCCGACCGGGTCCGGATGAACACGCTGTCCCTGGCAACGACCGCACTTGCCCAGACGCCGTCCTTCTGGCACGCCGGCGCGGACCTGCTCCGCAGCAAGTCCCTCGACCGCAACTCCTACAACTCCGGTGACTGGTTCAACCCCCTCGACTGGACCGGCGCCGACAACGGCTTCGGCCACGGCCTGCCCCTCAAGGCGGACAACGAAGCCAAGTGGCCTTTCATGAAGCCGCTGCTGGCCAACCCGGCCCTGAAGCCGTCGGCCGCTGACGTCGCCACGGCGTCCGCTGCCGCCGCCGACCTCCTGAAGCTCCGCTTCTCGACGCCCTTGTTCCGTCTGGGCTCGGCGACCCTCATCAACCAGAAGGTCACCTTCCCCCTCAGCGGCACACCGTCGGCCAAGCCCGGCGTGGTCACCCTGCGCATCGACGACACCATCGGCTCCAACGTCGACCCGTCACTCAAGGGTGCCCTCATCGTCTTCAACACGACCAGCTCACCCGTCACCCAACAGATCACGGCGCTCGCCGGGCAACCGCTCACCCTCTCCCCCGTACAGGCGAGCGGCTCCGACCCGATCGTCAAACAAACCACGTGGGCTTCATCCACCGGAACAGCGACAGTCCCCGCCCGCACCGTCGCAGTACTACTCCAGCACTAGGGGACGCGGACGACGAGGGCGGCGGGGTCTACCGAAGCGGTAAGGGTGGTGCCTTCGGGGATCTCGTCGCCGTCAAGTTGGCGGCGGACCGGGGTCGGAGTACGGAGCCGGATGGTCCGGCCGGTGAAGCGTTCGATGTGGCGGCCCTCCTGGACGGATTTCGCGACCAGGCTCAGCACCAAGCGGGGCCAGTGAGTCAGGCGGCGGGGGGCGAGGACGACCAGGTCGATCAGGTCGTCGTCGGGGCGGGCATCCGGGAGGAGCGGGATGTTCGCCTGCAGGGTGCCGACGTTGCCGATGACAGCGGTGCGGGCGCGGCGGGTGAAGGGCCGACGGTCGTCGATGGTGATCTCGACGGTGACGAACGGGTGGTTGAGGTTCTTCAGGGTCGAGACGATGTACGCCGCCCAGCCGACGCGTTTCTTCAGCTCGTCGGGGGCGTCCGCGATGATCGCGGCGTCGAGGCCGAGGCCTGCCATCACCACGAAGCGGTCGGTCCCGAGCTCGTCGCCCTCGACCTGAACGCTGTCGATGCGGCGCTCGGTTCCACCCAGTACCTCGACGAGCGCGATCTCCAGATCCAGCGAGATGTCCAGGTTGCGCGCGAGCAGGTTGCCGGTCCCGACGGGGAGCACCGCGATCGGGATCGCAGTACCGGCCAGCTCGGCGCAGACCACCCGGACCGTACCGTCCCCGCCGGCGACCACGACCAGGTCGACCGTCTCCTCGATCGCCCGCTTGGCCATCGAGATGCCCGGATCGTCTTCGGCGGTCTCCAGCCAGAGGGTGTTCGTGAAGTCGTGTTTGGTGAGTGCCACGTCGACGATCGATTGGAAGTCTTCCGGCACTTTGACCGGATTGAGGATTACAGCGGCTCGCAAGAGAGTTGTCCGTCCCGGGAGATAACGTCTGAGGAATGAGCAGCCTTCCACGGAGTACGCCAGAAGCACAGAGTCTGTCAGCCGACGCGCTGGACTCGTTCGTCGCCGCGCTGGATGCCTCGGAGCAGGAGATCCAGACAATGGTCCTGGTTCGGCACGGGCAGATAGTGCTGGCAGAAGAGTGGGCGCCGTACCGGCTGACCGATCGGCACATGCTGTTCTCGGTGTCGAAGAGCTTCACCTCGATGGCGATCGGGCTGCTCATCGGGGCCGGGCAGCTCTCGCTGGACGACCAGGTGATCTCGTTCTTCGGCTCCGACGAGTTGCCGGAGAAGATCAGCGACAACCTGGCCGCGATGAAGGTCCGGCATCTGCTGACGATGACCACCGGGCATTCGGAGGACACCGTCGAGCGGCTGACCCGGGACCGCCGGATGGTCGGGATCTTCCTCGGGCTCGAGGTCGAGGTCGAGCCTGGGACGCTGTTCGTCTACAACAGCGGCGCGACCTACCTGCTGTCGGCGATCCTGCAGAAGGTGACCGGCGAGACACTGCTGGACTATCTCCGGCCGCGGCTGTTCGAGCCACTCGGCGCGACCGAGGCGACCTGGGACTCGTCGCGGGAGGGGATCACGACCGGCGGCTGGGGGCTGAATCTCAACACCGAGTCACTGGCGAAGTTCGGGCAGTTGCTGCTGCAGCGCGGCGAATGGGACGGGAAGCAGTTGATCCCGGCCGAGTGGGTCGACGCGGCCACCAGCAAGCAGGTGCCGAACGACAACCAGGACAACCCGGACTGGAAGCGGGGCTACGGCCTGCAGTTCTGGCGAGCGCGGCACGGGGCGTATCGCGCGGACGGAGCGTTCGGTCAGTACTGCCTGGTCTTCCCCGAACAGGACGCGACCCTGGTCATCACCAGCGCCTCCGCCGACATGCAGGCCACCTTGGACATCGTCTGGGAGCACCTCCTGCCGGTCTTCGAAGGGGCCACCGGTGACGGGACACAGCGACCGACGCGATTGCAGATCTTGCCGCCGAAGGGTGCTGTGCCGACCGGCAACGGCCGGACCTACCGCTTCGAGCCAAACCAGGCGATGTTGGTCTCGGCCCGGCTCGACGCGGACGGCACCGGAACGTTCACTTTCTCGACCACGGCCGGGCTGTGGGAGACCGCCGTCGAGAAGTCCCAGGACATCGTCTGCGCACCCGGCGACTGGCGTGAGTCGACCGACGAGCTGACCGATCCGCCGGCGCGGATGGTGACCAGCGCGTACGCCGACGGCGACGCGTTCGTGGCGACTTTCCGCTACCTGGAGACGCCGTTCGCGGTGACGATGACCTGCCGCACGGACGACGACGCGTTGGTGATCGACGGCCTCAACAACGTCGGCTTCGGCCCCGCGACCTACACCCTGCGCTCCACCTGACCACACTGTCGCTCAAGGCAACAGGATGATCTTGCCGGAAACGGTATGGGACTCCGCCAGCGCAAGCGCGGCGGCCGCTTCGTCCAGCGGGAAGCGGGCGGCGACGTTGGCCTTCAGCGTGCCGTCCGCCAGCAGTTCGAACACCGCCCCGAGGTCCTCCTCGAGGTGTTTGCGGAAACGGGCCGGGCGCAGCTTGTGCCCGGCCCAGAGGTCGTAGAAGGTGGCGCGCCGCCCGTTCGGAAGCAGGTTGTACAGCAGCACCTGACCGAGCGCCTTCGCGAAGGGCAGCACCAGCCCACCGGAGCCGCTCACGCCGGCGATGATCGCGTAGCCCACCAAGGTGCCGCCTGGCGCGAGCAGCCCGAACGACACTCGCGTCATCGGACCACCGACGTTGTCGAACACCGCGTCCACTCCACCCGGCGCCAACTCCCGCACGCGGTCGGCGAGGTTCGGGTCGTTGTAGTCGACCGGCTCGACACCGATCGTCCTGAGCGCGTCATGGTGTCGCGGTGACGCACCACCGATCACCCGGACTCCCGCCCGCTGCGCCAGCTGGATGAGGATTCCGCCCACTCCACCGCTCGCCCCGTGCAGCAGGATCGTCTGACCTGCCCGGACCCGGGCGGACCGATGCAGCATCTGCCACGCCGTCACTCCGTTGACGACGACTGTTTCGGCCTCGGCCGGGTCGAGCTCGGCCGGTACGACGATGCTGTCGCGCGCCTCGACCAGGACATGGGAGGCCCAGCCGCCCGTCTTCGTCATGGTCGCGACCCGTTGCCCAACCAGCGAGGCGTCATCCGCGGCGCCGGCCCGCAGTACAGTGCCGACCAGGTCGTAGCCAGGAACGAACGGGAACGCCGGCTGACCGAAGTACCGGCCTCTGCGCATCGCCTGCTCGGCGTACGAGATGCCGGTCGCCTCCACTGCTACCAGTAGCTGCCCGGGCTGAGGCGCGGCGACCTCAGCGGTCTCGATCAGCAGCCCGTCCGGCTCGACCAACCCGGGCAGAACAACTCTTGTGGCCTGGACTGCGTTCATGATTTCTCCTCGCTCTTGTGACTGACTGATCAGTCACGTCTTGATCCGAAAAAAGGCGCCGTCGGCGTGACGGCG
The DNA here is from genome assembly GCF_014217565.1 of Kribbella qitaiheensis. NCBI lineage: Bacteria > Bacillati > Actinomycetota > Actinomycetes > Propionibacteriales > Kribbellaceae > Kribbella > Kribbella qitaiheensis. The sequence continues at coordinate 7,255,964 of NZ_CP043661.1, read as the reverse complement.
CCACTGGAAGGCTTACTTATCCCGGGTGGTGGCTGATGCCGTCGCTGACGACGTGGGCCCAGTCCTCGTCGACGGCTCCCAGGTCGGCCTGGACGATCAGATGGCACAACTGCCCGTAGGCCAGGAACTGCTGGACCGCGGCCGAGTCCGCCCGGGAGACGGTCGAGACGGCACGCACCACCCGCGCGACACCGCGATGCACGGCCGCCCGGATCTCGGGCACGTCGCAGGCACTCTGAGCGTGCACCTGCAACATGATCAGATCCCGGTCGCGGATCAGCTCGACGTACGCGGCGGTCATCGCGGCGAGCACCTCGTCCGGCTTGGCGAACGGGCCTGCCGCCTCTCCCCCGGCGACCAGCGTGTCCGCGACCTGCTCATAGCAGCGGTCGACCGTCGCGGCGAAGAGTCCGACCTTGCCGGCGAAGAGGCTGAACACGTACGCCGGCGACACCCCGGCTGCCTTGGCGACCTCCGCGACCGGTGTCGCGTGATAGCCGGCCCGGGCGAAGGCAGCCACCGCTTTGGCGACGATGTTCGCCCGCTGATCCTCGGCGTTGGACCGGGAAGCGGTTGGGCGACTGGTTCGGGGTGACATGTAACTGATTGAACAGTCACAAGTGCACCGCTGTCAACTGAGCTGCCTTGCGATCCTCAGTGATGCGGGTCACAGTCACAAAGCCGCCGATCGACGTGTCCCTGGGTCGTAGACACCGAGATGGAGGACGAGAGAGATGAAGATTCTGGTTGCGGGTGCGACGGGCGGGCTCGGGCAGTCACTGGTGCCGAAACTGGTGGCCGCCGGGCATGAGGTGACCGGGTTGATCCGGTCGGAGTCGAGTGCGGCCGCGGTCCGGGCGCACGGGGCGGGGGTGGTGATCGCGAACGGGCTCGACGCCGAGGCGGTCAAGGCCGCCGTCACTTCGACCGAGCCCGAGGTGGTGGTCCACCAGATGACCGCACTCAGGGGCGGCATCAACTTCAAGAAGTTCGACCAGAGCTTCGCGACGACGAACGAGCTGCGCACCAAGGGCACGGACTACCTGCTCGCCGCGGCCCAGGCGACCGGCGTACGGCGGGTGGTGTTCCAGGGGTACGCCGGCTGGAACCTCCAGCACGGTGGTTCCGCGACGAAGACCGAGGACACACCGCTCGAGGAGACCCCGGTCGCGGCGGCCCAGCAGACGATGGCCGCCCTGCGCTACCTGGAGTCGCGCGTCACCAGCGTGGAAGGCATCGAAGGCGTCGTACTGCGGTATGCCAGCTTCTACGGCCCGACCGGCGACATCGGCGCCGGCGGCTCGATGGTGGAGATGATCCGCCGGCGCAAGCTCCCGATGGTCGGCAACGGAGCCGGGGTCTGGTCGTTCATCCACTACGACGACGCGGCCGACGCCACCGTGAAGGCGATCGAAGGTACTGCGACCGGCATCTACCAGATCGCCGACGACGACCCTGCCGCCGCGTCGGTCTGGCTGCCCGAGTTCGCCCGGATCCTCGGCGCCAAGCCGCCCCGCCACCTGCCGGTCTGGCTGGCGCGGCTCGCGGTCGGCGACGTCGGAGTCGGGGCCTTCACCGAGATCCGCGGCGCCGACAACTCCCTCGCCAAGCACACCTTCGACTGGGAACCCGGCTACTCCAGCTGGCGCACGGGCTTCCGCGAAGGCCTGTAGCTAGGTGATGGCCCCCGCACCTGTGCCGCGTGACGGTGATGAACCTGCCTGTCGCGCTCCCCACGAAGGTCGACGGAGACGCCAGTCGTCGCGGCCTGACACGTCTGGCCGACCCGCAGTACGAGCGCGTCCGCATGCCGCGGCGCCCGAGAACCACAACACGTTGAACGCTTCCAGCGAATCCGCGAGCCCGGGATCCACCTCAGTCACATGGCCATTCCTCCAGGGATGTCGCCGAGCTGCTTGTCCACCACGTTGAGCAGTGGTTCACCCGCGAGCCAGCGGCGGACATTAGCGGCGTACTGCGCGCCCAGCGTCTCCCGCCAGCCGATGACGTCACCCGACATGTGCGCAGTGATCGTCACGTTCGTCGCCGTCCACAATGCGTGATCCGCAGGCAGCGGTTCGGTGTCGAAGACGTCGAGAGTGGCCGTGAGCTTGCCGTCCAGCAAAGCGGCCAGGAGCGCCGCCTCGTCCACAAGGGGGCCGCGGGCAATATTTACTAGATGAGCACCGGGCTTCATCGCCGCGAGCACGTCGGCGTTCACCAGGCCGCGGGTCGCGGTCGTCAGAGGTGCGGCGAGGATCAGGTGATCGCACCAGCCGACTTCACTGGCCAATGAAGAGCTGGCGATCACATCACCGAAGTCGGGATCGTCCTGGCGCGCGACCCTGCCGACGCCGCGGACCGAGAGCCCGGCGGCGCGGAGCAGCCGGGCCACCGCACGGCCGATCGCGCCCGTGCCGACCACCAGCGCGCGAGCATCGAGGATGCTCCTCGTCTCGCGGTGCCGCCAGACGTGGTCCTGCTGAAGCTCGAAGCTACGCCGGCTGTCCTTGGCCTGCGCGATCACGGCGCCGAGCACGTACTCCGCGATCGGCCGGTCGAAGACTCCCTGCGCATTGGTGACCACGACGGGCGAGTCGCGCAGTTCGTCGAACAACAGGGTGTCGACCCCGGCCCGCGGTGACGTGGATCCACTCGAGCGCGTCGGCTTCGGACCAGACATCGCGGATCGCCGTCGAGAAGAAGTCCCACAGCATCAGGCCTTGAGCACCCCGGACAGCGTCGGCGAGGCCGTCGGCAGCGCAGTACCGGAAGTCCACCGCGAGTCCGTAGAGGCCGGGCGGCCGGTCCGTCGCCCGCTCGCAGAGCACCGCCACGACAGGACGCTCCGAGGGCTGAGGCACGCTTCGAGGCTAGAAACTCGGCCGTAGGATCGTCAACAACCACGACCGCCGTCACACTGACCTCCCCGGACCGGACCGGATCCACGAGGGGAGTCACCCGGCTACGGCGCGCAGTCGATCTCCTCGCGAAGGGAACTCAGTGAGTCTTTCCGGCACCGAACAGGCCGTACTCGACCGGATCGACGAGGACCTGCTGGTCCGTACTACGCAGTCGTTGCTCCGGGCAACTGGTCAGAACCCGCCCGGCGACGAGGCCGCGACGGTGGCCGCTCTGAGCGCCGCCGCGATCGAGCTCGGCCTCGACATGACCGCCTCCCGGGTCGAGCCGGGCCGGGACAATTTGTCGGTCGCACTGGCCGGCGGCGACGGTCCTGGACTCCTGCTCCTCGGGCACACGGACGTCGTACCGATCGGTGCCGGCTGGACCAAGGATCCCTTCGGCGGCGAGCTCGTCGACGGCCGGATCTACGGGCGCGGCGCGTCGGACATGAAGGGCGGGGTGGCCGCGGCACTCGTTGCGATGGCTGCCCTGCGCGGCGTTGAGCTGAGCGGCCCGGTCGAGCTCGCCGCCCTCGTGGACGAGGAGGAGACCGGCAAGGGCATCCGCTCGTACGTCGAATCGGTCGATCGCGCGTTCCTGGGGTGCATCACCGCCGAGCCGACGGACCTGCAGACCATCATCGGCGCCCGCGGCGACTCGTACCTGCGGGTCGCGATCCACGGCCGGGCCAGCCACGCCGGCAATCCGGACGGTGGCGCCAACGCGATCTACGGCGCGGCCGCGGTGGTCGCCGAGATCGAACGCCTGCACAAGTCGTTGGCCGCCTCGCCGCATCCTCTGCTCGGGCCGGCGACCTGGAGCGTCGGGCAGATCGACGGTGGCACCGGTGGCTCGATCGTCCCGGCCGAGTGCGTGGTGGTCGCGGACCGCAGGTTGCTCCCTGGCGAGTCGCCTGACGTCGTACTCGCTGAGTTGCGGAGCCGCGTCGAGGGGCTCGGGCTTGGCGAGCGCGGGTTGACCTTCGAGCTCGAGATGCCGATGGAGATGCCTGCTTTCGAGACAGCTCCATCGGCCGAGCTGGTGAAGGTGACCGATGCGTCCCTTGGCGACGCGGGTGGCCCGGGCCTTCCGCTGGGCGGTTGGACCGCGGCCTGCGACGGCGGCTTCATCGCGCGCGACCTCGGCGTACCGGTGGTTGTCCTGGGCCCCGGTTCGGTGACCGACCAGGCCCACCGCCCCGACGAGTCCGTCGCCGTCGCCGAACTCCTGGTCGCCGCCCGCACCTACGCACTCACCGCGCTTCGACTGCTCGCCTGATCGTCAGTCTTTGGGTCGTGCGGCTGCGAGCAATTGGGCGACGTGCAGGGGGTTGCGGTCGGAGCCATGGCTGATTTGCGTACGGCAACTGAAGCCATCGGCGAGCACGACCGTCGACGGGTCCACCGCGGCGAGGTCGACATCGCGTTCCACGAACGCCTGGTCGCCCTGGCCGGCAGCCCGCGCCTGTCCCGCACGCACCAGACCTTCATCACCGAAACCCGGATGTGCATCCACGCCCGCGCCCTGGCCAACGCCATCCACTCCGGCGACCCCACCAAGCCCCTGTACTGCGGGGGAAAGGCCCCCACGCAGCTCCTTCGTCGCGGCTAGCCGTGACGAGGGCCGGCTTCTATGCCGGCCTTGGTGACGTCTGGTCGTCGGAGCGGCCGGGTCAGACTGTGTCAATGGAATCGCGGCGATTGATCGGGTATTGGCGCAACGAAATGCATCCGGAGTATCCGGATCCCAAGGACTTGGTAGACGAGTCGTGGAACGAGGACGAGAGGCACGTCGTCTGGGCCTACCTTTGCAGCGGGACCATGATCATGTCGTTTATGGGGCTCTCCCCTTGCCGACTGTGCGGCCAGCCGAACGGTGCGCTCGAATTCACCGATGGCGTCTATCAGTGGCCCGAGGGCTTGGCGCACTACGTCATCGACCACGATCTCCGGCTCCCGCAACAGGTCATTGAGCACGCAGTGGCGAAGATCGATCTACTGGAAGAAAGCAAGGCGAGCTTGGACTGGTGGCTTTCGGCTCCACCCACCCGTGGAGGCCGGTTAGTCTCCGACGGGTAGCCCCTCCCCCGGGGCACTAACATCTGGACCATGCCTCTGCTTGTTGAGCCGGTCTTGCGGCGTGGGACGTTACGGGAGCTCGAACAGCCCCGGATCGCGAGTGAGGACGGGCTCGTACTGCGGCCCTGGCGGGAGAGCGACGCGCCTATGGTGCAGTCCGCGTTTGGTTGTCCTGATATCCAGCGGTGGCATGTGCGGCGGCTCGACTCTCTCGATGAGGCGGTCGAGTGGACCGGGCAATGGGCGGCGCGATGGGATGAGGAAACGTCAGCGAGCTGGGCAGTCGTCGACGGCAACGATCAGCCACTCGGCCAGATCGGACTACGCGCGATTTCGCTGACCGAGGCATCCGCCGGTTTGTCGTACTGGATGACCCCAGCAGCCCGAGGCCAAGCCCTCGCCGCAAGATCCGTAAAGGCCTTGTCCGCTTGGGCTTTCGGGCAGATTGGGTTCCACCGGCTGAACATCAACCACTCTACAGCCAACACAGCCTCCTGCCGCGTCGCGGAACGCACCAACTACCACCTCGAAGGCACCCTCCGCCAAGCGATCAAACACGCCGACGGCTGGCACGACTGGCACCTCCACGGCCTCATCGCTACCGACCACAAGAGCTAGTGCCGCGACAAGAAACGTTGAGGTCGGAATCGGTGGTCAGCCCGGCTGGACCAATGCACCGCCCAGCCGCCTCAGCACCGACTCCTCACCCGCGGCCAGCCATCCGGATCGCGACTTTGTGCACCGGCTGAGCAGATTCCGGCCGCGGGATCACAGATCTGGTGCACATAGTCGCAGCCCCGCCCGAACCCGGGACGTGCTGCCGGGGGCTGGGACACACCGCCGCGACCTGGGACACCAAATAGCTTGTCCGAGCCCCCGACATCCTGTCCCAGGTCCCGCCACCCGCCCGGCCCAGCTACACCCATCACCGTCCCGCCACCCACCGCACCGGCGATCCGCGCGATCGCCAAGACGCGAGCAGAACCCAGCGGCGGCGAGTACCACCCCCAACGTTGCTTGACGAGGCACTAGCCTGAGGAGGGGGTGAGCGGCGCGACCGGGCCGAAGATCTCCTGGTCCGACATCAACGCGCGGTATGCCTGTCAGCATTTGTCGACGGATAGAAGTATCCGTTGCCAGAGGCAACCGCTCCTTCAGTCAGCACGGAAGCGCCACCTTGCACGCGTCCGCAACCAGCGACTCAACGCCGGTTCCCCCTCAGCCCCCGCCGACGTGTTCGCCTTCGCCCCCGCCGAGGTCCTGACCTTCGGCATCGGAACTCTCCGGCCCGGTATGCACTGCCTCGATATCTGCCGATTGTCGACATCTACCAAGCAGTCCCTACCAGGCAAGAGGCAGGACGGCGCTAGTGCTGGACGGGCGAGAAGAGTTCGAGCTGGATGTTGTCCTGGTCGCGGAAGACCAGGACCGAGGCGTACGGCTCGTCCGCGATCGGCGACTGGGTCAGCGGCTTGTCGGCGTGGTCAGCGCGCACCACACCGTGAGCCTCCAGATGGTCCTGCCACTGCTCGAGATCGGCGCGACTGCCGACGGTGAAGCCCGCATGGTCGAGCCCGGTCGTCGTCTCGGCGCAGAGCCCGCCGTCGTTGGTCTCGTGGCGGTGCAACGCGATCATCAGGCGATAGTCGGCGTTGGCGAGGATCCGGCCGACGCCGCCCTGGTGTGGGACATCCATGATCGGGTGGACGTCGAAGACCTCGCCGTACCACCGGACGCTGGCATCCAGATCGGTCACGGTCAGGGCGAGATGGTGGAGTGTTGCCTGGGTAACGCCGGACATGAGGTGCCCCCTTCAGGAACTGACTCCCCCGGTCGCGTAGCGATCGAGGAACATCTGGGTCACGTCGTCGACGAGCCGGCTCCACCGGTCGCCATCAGGGTCGTTGGAGACCTGCTGGTCGACCAGGCCGACCGTGACGGCGGTCCAGATGTCGAGGTGTCGCGGATCGTGCACGCCATTGCGTGCGAGGAGCCCGCGAGTGACCTCCAGGGCACTCACTGCGAGCTCATAGGACTCCGGCGAGGGCGTGAAGCCCGGCACGGAACGCTGGAACAGAAGCTGGTACCGAGGCGCGTCGGACACGCAGAACTCCACAAATGCCCGAGCTTCGGCGAGCAGGTCCTGCCGCGGATCGTCGGTGGTCGGCACCGCGGCTTTCAGCTCGACGAAACTCTGCGCGGCCTCCGCGAACATCGCGTCGAAGATCGCGTTCTTCGACTCGAAGTACGCATAGACGGTCGGCGTGGTGATGCCGGCCCTGCGAGCCAGTTCCCGCATCGACAGCGCGGCCGGTCCGTCCGCCCGCACCAGTTCCCAGGCCGCCACCAACACGGCCGCCCGGGCACTCGCCCGCCGCGCCTCGCGCCAGTTCCCTTCCCCCTTTAACATAGTCAGTATTATTTGCACGCCGTACAAATCTTGTCAATACCATCAGTCTGTCGAAATCACCGAAGGCGCCTCCAGTTGGTCCGGCGCTCGGGTAATCTCCGATTGGCAACGGGCTTGACCCTGACACGGTGTCAGACCGTACTGCTGGCGCCATGAATGAATTCCGTACCGCCCAGCAGGCAGCCGCCGCGATCAGCGCCGGCCAGGCCTCGTCCCGTGAACTCACCGAAGAACTGCTGGCCCGGATCGCCGCCGCCACGAGCATCAACGCGGTGGTCGAGACCCGCCCGGAGTACGCACTGAAGGCTGCGACAGCCGCTGACGAAGCGGTCGCATCAGGCGCCGACCTCGGGCCGCTGCACGGCGTACCAATGACCATCAAAGACGCGATCAACGTCGCCGGGCTGCACACGACCTGGGGTGATCCGGCCTTCGCGGACTACGTACCCGACACCTCCGCGACGCTCGCCGACCGACTGGCCGGGGCCGGAGCGATCATCGTCGGCAAGAGCAATGTGCACACGATGCTCGGCGACTTCGGCCAGACGAGCAACGCGATCTACGGCCGCACGAACAACCCGTACGACGTGAGCCGTACGCCGGGCGGCTCCAGCGGCGGCAGCGCGGCGGCGCTGGCATCGGGACTGACCTATCTCGAGTACGGCTCCGACCTGGTCGGCTCGATCCGCCTTCCCGCGGCGTACTGCGGCGTCTACGGCCTGAAACCGACAGCCGGCCTGGTACCGCTGGATGGTTTCCAGCCACCTGGGCCGACCCTGCCCGCCACCGAATTCCCTTCCATCTCGAACGTCGGCCCACTTGCTCGATCCGCCGCGGATCTCCGGACCGCGCTGCAGGTCACCGGCGGACCGGTCGGCAAGGCGATGTGCTGGCGATTGGAACCGCCGCGACACCGCAGACTCGCCGACTACCGGGTTGGGTACGTGCTCGACCACCCGGACGCACCGGTCACCGACGAGGTCGGCGAAGCGTTGTCGGATCACCTGGACGCGCTCGCAAATCAAGGCGTGAAGCTCGTCGAGGGTTGGCCGGACGGCGTCGATCCGAGTGCTCAAGCAGAGGACTTCGGGTTCCAGGTCGGACTGTTCTTCGCTCTGCACGGCGAGGGCACCGACTTCGCGAGCCTGGCCGAGATCCTCCAGCAGGAGCATCGGCGGATGGCGGCGCGAGCGACCTGGCAGGCGTACTTCGCGGACATCGACGTCTTCCTCTGCCCGACCAGCTTCACGACGGCCTTCCCGCATGACGACCGCCCGTTCGACGAACGCACGATCGACGGACGGCCGTACGACGCGCAGGTCTTCTGGATCTCGCACGCATCCCTGACCGGACTGCCTGCGGTGAGCATGCCGATCAGGTCCAGCGGCCTACCTGTCGGGGCTCAGGTGATCAGCGCGTTCCACGAAGACGACACGGCGATCACCTTCGCGGACCTCGTTGCTGATTCACTCCACCCATAGGAAGGTGACAGCATGTTCGCGATCGGGGACTTCGCCCGGCACGGCCGGGTGTCGGTACGGATGCTGCGCCACTACGACGCCATCGGGCTGCTCCGGCCCGCCCACGTCGACGAGGCCACGGGCTATCGCAGTTACGAGGCCGCCCAGCTCGCGGACCTGAACCGCGTGGTCGCGCTCAAGCATCTGGGGTTCACGCTCGAACAGGTCCGCACGATGCTCGCCGACGAGATCAGCCTGGTCGAAGTACGGGCGATGCTCGCGCTGCGCCGGGCAGAGCTCGAGACCGAGGTCGCCGAGGGCACCGCAAGACTCACCCAGGTCGAATCGCGCTTGCACAGCATCGAGCTGGGCGACGAAGTACCGGCTGCGGTCGTGAAGGACCTGCCAGCCACTCGGTACGTCGCGCTGGCGGGGATCGCCGACGATTTCAGGCCCGAGCAGATCGGCCCGGTGATCCAGCCCCTCTGCGCCGAACTCGGCCAACGGTTGCCCGAGGCAACAGGCGTCATACCGTCCGGCCGGCTGACCTGCTTCTACGAGACGTCGGGCGACCAGGTGGCGCTGCACGCCGCAGTACCGGCTGTTGTCTCCTACGACGGGGAGCTGAACGGGCTCACCGTGCTGGACACACCGGCCGTCCGGGCTGCGACGCTGGTGCATCGTGGCCGCATCGATGACGTTTTACCGGCATGGCAGGCGTTGGCCCGCTGGGTCGACGACAACGGTCATCGCTCCAATGGGCCGGCCCGTGAGCTCTACCTCGACTGCCCTGATGACTCCGCAGGTTGGGTCACCGAATTGCAGGAACCACTCATGCCTTAGCGGGCCGCACCACGGGCAGCGTCGCGCTGCACAGCAAGCACTCAGGACCTACTGGTCCGCGGGAACCATGGCGGCCAGCCCGCCGACGATGACCTCGAGCCCGAACTCGAAGCGCTCGTCACCCCCGGACCCCGCCACCAGCGCACCGGCCAGGGCGACCGTCAGCGGGAACCGGTCCACCGGAAGACCCTCGAAGTAGGTCCGGAGGCCGGCGATGAAGCCCTCGACATCCTCCAGCGTCCATCCCGACGCGCCCTGGACACTCTCCTCGAACGCGACCGCGGTCACGTAGAGCGAGAGCATGTCGATCGCCCAGGCCGCCGCCTGATCCGGCACCCGGCCCGCCTTGAGGATCGCGAGCATGGCTTCGGTACTGGCCATCGCGCGCTCCCCCAACGGCACCTGACCGATGGCCGCCCGGGCCACCCCGGGGTAGGCGCGCATCACTTTCAGCATCGAACGCATGCCGTCCTTGAGTTGCTCCTGCCACTTGGCCGGGTCGGCGGCCGGCACCACGATCCCCTCCGCGGCCCGGTCGACCATCAACTGGTCGAGTTCCCTCTTGTTCGCCACGTGCGCGTAGAGCGAGGCCGGGCCGGTGTCCAGCGCCTGGGCGACCTTCCGCATCGAGACCGCCTCGTAGCCCTGGTCGAGCAGGACCCGCATCGCGGCGTCGACGATGCGCTCGCGGTTGAGCGGCGTACGGACGGGACGGGCGGGCTTCTCGGGGCTGATCGGCTGCCACGGCGACTGGTTCATACCGCCCACTGTAGCGAACACCGTACTTGACAGGAACACCGTACGAGCGTAGAACAGTGTTCGTTAACGAACACCGTTCGACTCGTAGGAGCCACCGATGAGCATCGTCACCACCGACCGCCCCCAAGACCCCGCACCCGACCGATCCACCCCAGCCACCGGTACGGCGTACAGGTGGCGCTGGGTCGTGCTCGGCACCGTGCTGCTCGCCGAGATCATGGACCTGGTCGACGCGACCATCGTCAACATCGCCGCCCCCTCGATCCGGGCCGAGCTCGGTGGCTCCGAATCCGCGCTGCAGTGGATGCTGGCCGGCTACACGCTGGCGTTCGCGATCGGCCTGATCACCTTCGGGCGCCTCGGCGACCTGGTCGGCCGGCGCCGGCTGTTCCTGATCGGCGCGGTCGGTTTCACCATCGCCTCGGCGCTGTGCGGATTCGCCACCTCCCCCGAGATGCTGATCGGCAGCCGGGTGGCCCAGGGCCTGCTCGGCGCGGTGATGATCCCGCAAGGCTTCGCGATCCTGAAAGCGGTCTTCCCAGCCGAGGAGACCGGAAAGGCGTTCGGCATGTTCGGGCCGGTGATGGGCCTGTCCGCGGTCGCCGGTCCGGTCGTCGCCGGGCTGCTGATCCGCGCGAACCTGTTCGACACCGGCTGGCGGATGATCTTCTTCATCAACGTGCCGCTCGGCATCCTGGCCGTGATCGGCGCCCTCAGGTTCATGCCCGAACTGAAGACGCCCGGCGCCTCCCGGCTCGACGCGGCCGGCGTGTTCCTGGTCAGCCTGGCCAGCGGTCTGCTGATCTACCCGCTGGTGCAGGGTCGCGAACTGGACTGGCCGGCCTGGTCGATCGCGATGATGATCTCGTCCGTGCCCGTCTTCGCGCTGTTCGGCCGGCGTGAGCGCCGGTCCGGCAACCCGGTCATCGACCCGTCGCTGTTCCGTAGCCGCGGGTACGTCGCGGGGCTCGGCGTGATCACCACGTTCTTCCTGGCGATGTCCGGCTTCATGCTGGTCTTCAACCTGTTCACCCAGCTCGGTCTGCACTACAGCCCGCTGCGGGCCGGCTTCGCGATGGTGCCGTTCTCACTGGGGATCGCGATCGGCGCTCCGCTGTCGGCCGGCCTGCTCGCGCCGCGGTTCGGCCGGAAGGCACTGCAGCTCGGCATCGTGGTGATGACGCTCGCGACGGCCGGTGTCTGGTTCACCCTGCGCCACTACGGCGATCTGACGACGGTCTGGAACCTGGTGCCGGCCACGCTGGCGATGGGCATCGGGGCAGGCATGGTCTTCGCGCCGCTGTTCGACATCATCCTGGCTTCGATCGACGACAAGGCCGCGGGCTCGGCTTCCGGCGTACTGACCGCGATGCAGCAGTTCGGCGGTGCGATCGGCGTCGCCGTGATCGGTACGGTCTTCTTCCAGCTGATCCCGGCGCACCAGTTCCTCGGCGCCACCAAGACCAGCACGCTGGTCGCCGTCGGCCTCTTCGTGGTCAGCCTGCTGGTCACCTTCGCCCTCCCGAAGCGGGCCCGCGAAGACGCTCCGACGCACTGACAGTCGGTCCGGAACCCTGGTTCACCAGCCACAAGCAAGCATTTGAAAGTTGTTCCGGACAGGCAGAAGCCCCGCTCACCCGATGGTGAGCGGGGCTTCCTTTACAGGCTCAGTTGAACGAGTCGCCGCAGGCGCAGGAGCCGGTCGCGTTCGGGTTGTCGATCGTGAAGCCCTGCTTCTCGATCGTGTCCACGAAGTCGATCGAGGCGCCCTTGAGGTACGGAGCGCTCATCCGGTCCGTCACCACGCTGACGCCGCCGAAGTCGGTCACCACGTCCCCGTCGAGCTGACGCTCGTCGAAGAACAGCTGGTACCGCAGGCCGGAGCAACCGCCCGGCTGCACGGCGACCCGCAGGGCGAGATCGTCGCGACCTTCCTGGTCCAGCAGCGCCTTCACCTTGGCCGCCGCACCGTCGCTCAGCAGGATGCCGCTGGCCGTGGTCACATCAGCAGCCTGCTCGGTCTGCGCTTCAGTCATTCCTGACTCCAGTCATCTCTTGAGCGCCCGGCTGCTTTGGGCAGCGCGCCGCGCGCGGAAGTTCCGCCGTCTTCCGGGCCAACAACCGCCGTCCCGGAACCATTCCCATGGTCGCACACCAGTTCGCAGGATCAACTACCCGTCGCCTGCGTGGACTCAGCGGGCCCAGGTCTTGGCGACCCGCTCCGCCACGGCGGCCAGTGACCCGTGCGGATCGGCGAACGCGCGCTCCTCGCCGACCGCGTCGACCAGCGAGTACGCCGACTCGACGCCCATCGTGCGCATCTCCCGCGCGCCGATCTGCACCTTGCCTGCCAGTACTACGCACGGCCGCATCGCCTCGTTGGCCACCTTCGCCACTCCTGCGATCACTTTGCCGTCCCTGGACTGGAAGTCGAACGCTCCCTCTCCCGAGATCACCAGGTCCACGCGGCTCGCCTTCTCCCGCAGCCCGGTCAGCTCCGCGACCAGGTCGATCCCGGACACCCGCTCGGCACCGAGCAGTAACAGTGCGTAGCCAAGACCGCCCGCGGCCCCAGCGCCTTTCGCGTCGGCGGTCTTGCGGTCGGCCAGCTCGGCGAACTTGGTCAGCCAGCCGTCCACCGCCGGCTTCCGCTCGTCGGCGATGCCCTTCTGGGTGCCGAAGATGTTGGTCGCGCCGCGCAGCCCGAGCATCGGGTTCTCCACGTCGCTCGCCGCCACGAACTCGATCCCGGCGGTCCGGGTCCGCGCCGGCTCCAGATCCACGCCGCTCAACTCGGCCAGCCCGGCCGCGCCCTTGGCGAGATCTCCGCCGGGCCGCCGTGGCCCCGAGCGCCGCGAGCAGGCCCGCTCCCGCGTCGTTCGTCCCCGAGCCGCCGAGGCCGAGGATGATCCGCTTCGCTCCGGCGTCGATGGCCGCCGCGATCAGCTGGCCTACGCCGTACGTCGTACCGTCTTCCGGTCGCCGCTCCTTCGGCTCGACCAGGTGCAACCCGCACGCCTGCGCGGTCTCGACGTACGCCGTCTCGCCCGCGACCAGGACGGTCGCCGGGACCTCGTCGCCGAGCGGTCCGTGCACGGTGACGGACAGGAGTGTGCCGTCGACCACGGCGGAGAGCACGTCTATGAAGCCGGGGCCGCCGTCGGCCATCGGTGCGGTGAGCACCTCGGCTTCCGGGTCCCGCCGGCGCCATCCTTCCTCGATCGCGGCCGCGGCCTCGACAGCAGTCAACGTCCCAGCGAACTTGTCCGGAGCAATCAGCACACGCATGGCACCCATCCTCCCCCACTCCCCCGGCGCCTCGCCGCGCGCCAACCACCTCGCGGACAGATACGGTGCGCTGGTGGACTGGCCGACTACCGCAGCCGAGGCGCTCGCCGTACAGGAAGAACTCCGCGGTCAGGTGGATCGCCTCGGCCCCGAGAGGCATTATCGGGCGCGTGACCGACTCAGCACCTAGGCAAACGACGCACGAGTACGGCGAGCGGATCGGGGCGACTGCGGTCCTTCGGGTCGGAGCGACCGCCGCCGTACTGGACGGTGATCGGCTGTTGCTGACGAGACGTAGCGACAACGGGGAATGGTGCCTACCGGGTGGCGGGATGGATGCGGGCGAGCGGCCCGCCGAGACCGCTGAGCGAGAGGTGCTTGAGGAGACGGGCCTTGTCGTACGGGCGACAGAGTTGCTTGGCGTGTACTCGAATCCGGACGTGGTCGTGGCGTATCCGGATGGCAATCGGGCTCAGATCGTCGGGATTCTGTTTCGCGGCGAACAGGTCGAAGGCACGGCGGGCCTGTCGGGCGAGGTCACCGAGGTCGGCTGGTTCACCGCTGCGGAGGCCGCTGAGCTCACCCTGATCGCGAACCACGTGCCGCTGCTTCCGACCGCCTTTGGAACAGATCGGCCGTACTTCAACGAGCCGCGGTAAGTCCAAGGTGGCGTGCCACTGCGTTGGCAGCCCGGCGGCCTGAGACCAGGGCGCCCTGGATCGAGGCTGTGTCGCGGTGGTCGCCGGCCACGAACAGGCCGTTGCCTAGGTCTACAGGTTGGCGTGCGGCCAGTGGGGCCGGCTGCTCAGGCAGTGCTGCCGGTATGTCGTGCCTCACGACCAGATCCCAGGCGCCTGCTGACTGGCCATATAGACGGCTCAGCTGGATCCGTACTTCGCTCTCGACCG